>JBAVWB010000052.1:0-29491 GCA_049697615.1 Thiobacillus sp.
CCGCTCAGTTGCGCCGAGAATGTCTGCAGGGCGTCGTCGAGGCCGCTGTTGATTTCCCGGTCGACCTTGACCGGAATGTAGTCGCGGTTAAGCAGCGCGGCAATCTGCGGGTTTTTGTAGCTTTCGCGCTGCATGACGTGACACCAGTGGCAGGCGAAGTAACCCACCGACACGAACAGCAGCTTGTTTTCCCGCTTGGCGCGCGCGACCGTCTCGGCGCTCCATTCCTGCCAGGCGACCGGATCGCTGCCGTGGAGCGCCAGGTAGGGTGAGGGGTGATTGACAAGCTGATTGACCGGCGCGGCCGCAACCGCAGCGGGCAGCAAGAGACTCAGCAGCAGGCTTGCAAATTTCGCTGCCCGCTCAAACCCGAACATAGGTCCAGCCCTGCTGGAGCCGGGTGACGATTTCTCCGATGGCGGTCGGGGCCGAACGCGCAACCGGCAGCAACTCGACAATTTGTCCCTCCCGGGTATACCGGGCGATGGTCTGGTTGCACGCCACCCATTGCAGGTTGGCGTGGCGCCGGGTCATGCGCACGATCCGCGCCTCATGGGGGCTGACCCCGGCACGCATCAAATTGATGCCATAGCTGTTGGCGACAATCTCAAGCTGCATCCTCCGCCCCTGCTCCTCCGCCTCGTCCAGCAACTGCTCGGCCCGATCCAGCGCCGCCTCCATCCGCTCGGGCGAAGCACTGTCGAGATGCAGCATGACCCGGTTCGGGTCGGCCTCACGCGCCAGGCTCACGGTCTGATACCCCCCGCTCGCCCGGGTCGGCAAAACGGATGCCGTCTGGAACTCCAGCCCGCGCAATGCCCAGCCGCCACTCAAGCCGACCAGCAAAACCAGACATCCGTAGGTGCAGCGTTGCATCAACTGCCGGCGTTGCGTTGCCCGGGGTCGCACTTTCGGTGCAACGGGCGGCTCGGCATAGGCCAGCCGCACCATGCTCTGCAAGCTGCGCAGGGCGCAGACACGCTGCGCCAGGGTCTGGTCGCCGCTTAGCCGGGCGGTGAGCGCTTCGCTCTCTGTCACATCGAGTTCGCCATCGACGAAGGCGTGCAGGGTTTCGTTTGAAATCACAGAATTCATTTCACTCTCCTCAGCGCAGGCTGGGCCGCGTGCTGTTTTGCGGCGTTGTCCAGCATGACCTTCAGACTTGCACGCGCCCGCGAGAGACGGCTCATCACCGTGCCGACCGGAATATTCAAAATTTTGGCCACTTCAGCGTAGCCAAACTCCTCAAGATCCACCAGCGTCAGCACCTGGCGCTGCCCCAAGGGTAGACGCGCCACCGCAGCACGCACACAGGCGATCACCTGTTCGCGGTTGCAGCAGACTTCGGGAGACTCAGCGCCGGATTCAAGCGTGTCCTGCAGCTCGTCGACATCATCAAAGTCGCGCCGTCCACGCAGGTGGTCGAGCCAGCAGTGGTTCATGATGGACACCATCCATGCCTTCAGCGATGCCTCGTCGCGCAACTGGGCACGCCGGGCCCAGGCCTTGGACATCGCTTCCTGCACCAGGTCGTCAGCCAGCGTGGGGTCGTGGCACCAGGCGTAGGCAATGCGGTAGAGCACTGGGCGCTGCGCCTCCATACCGGGGCGCATGGGGCCGAAAAGGAATTTTGAAATCATGGACATGTTCTGTAGACGTCAGCAACGATCCGCTTATTCCAACATGAAATAAATATTACGGAAATGGAATAAGCGTGCTGCTGAAACCGTCTTACCTTAAGTCGGAATTACCGGCTTATCCAATATCCATACTCGAGGAGATGTTATATGTTGACCCTATCGAAAATGCTTGCTGGCGCATCATTGGCCGCCGTTCTTGGCCTGACCGGGTGCGCGTCCACCCAGGAAGCCCCGCCGATCAAGACGATGTATCACATCAATGACAGCGCAAGCGCCATGGCGGCAATGAACAACATCAACAACCAGCTGAATGCGTCGCCGAAAGACCAGATCGTGGTCGTAACCCATGGCAAGGGCATCGACTTCCTGCTCCAGGACGCCACCGACAAGGACGGCAACCCCTATAACGTCAAGGTCGAGGCATTGCAGGCCAAGAAAGTGGACTTCCGCGTCTGCAACAACACCCTGGTGTCCCGCAAGATCGATCCCGCGACCGTGGCCAAGGGCGCCCACATTGTCCCCTCGGGCGTGGCCGAAGTGGCCAAGCTGCAGGCTCGCGAAGGCTACACCTACATCAAGCCCTGATCCGTTTCACCTTGAGATCCACCGTGCCGACCCCCAGTGGGTCGGCTTTTTTTATTCGCTGCGGATGAAATGCTCGCGGTAATACTTCATTTCGTCGATGGATTCGTAGATATCCGCCAGCGCCTCGTGCTTGTTGGATTTCTTGAAGGCTTCTGAAAGTCCCGGCCGCCAGCGTTTGGCCAGTTCCTTCAGGGTGCTGACATCCAGGTTGCGGTAGTGAAAGAAGGCTTCCAGCTGCGGCATGTAGCGTGCCATGAAGCGCCGGTCCTGGCAGATCGAGTTGCCGCACATCGGCGAAGTCCTGGCCGGCACGTGCTGTTTGACGAATTCCAGCATCTGCGCCTCGGCTTCGGCATCGTTCAGCTGCGAGGCCTTGACGCGCTCGATCAGGCCCGATTTGCCGTGCGTGCCCTTGTTCCAGCTGTCCATGGCATTCATCACCTCGTCGGGCTGATGGACAACCAGTACCGGGCCTTCGGCCACGGTGTTGAGATCGGCATCGGTGACGACGATGGCCAGTTCGATGATGCGGTCGGTGTCGGGCGACAGGCCGGTCATTTCCATATCGAGCCAGAGCAGATGCGTGGGATTGAGCGCCATGAGAATTTCCTGAAGTGAACAACCCGCATTTTCGCATAGACCATGAACAGCGCGGGGTAGCAGAAGGTTCGGCTTGCAGCCATAATCCAAGCTTCTTATCCAGGAGGCCTGGCCATGAAAATCCTGACGATATTATTCGCTGCGGCAGTGCTTTCCACGGCAGCCCAGGCCGCCCCCTTTGACCAGGGCGACCCCAAGGCCGGCAAGACCCTGCACGACAAGGCCTGCATCAACTGCCACGCCGGCATGTTCGGCGGCGACGGCAGCAAGATGTACACGCGGGCCGACCGCAAGACCAAAACCGCGCAGCAACTGGCGGCCCGCATTTCCGGTTGCAACGCCAACACCGGCGCCGGCTGGTTTCCGGGTGAAGAGGCGCATGTCGCGGCCTACCTGAATCAGCAGTACTACAAGTTCAAATAAGGACACGCCATGACTACCATCGTTGAAGAACTCGTCCGCAAGAAATGCGCGCCCTGCGAAGGCGGCGTTGCCCCGCTGACCGACGCGCAGATCACCCCGCTGTTGAAAGGCCTGCCCGGCTGGCAGCGCGACGGCGTCAAGATCGTCAAGGAATTCAAGTTCAAGGATCACTATCAGGCCCAGGCCTTCACCAACGCGGTGATGTGGGTATCACACCGCGAAGACCACCATCCCTATCTGATCGTCGGCTACAACACCGTCAAGGTCGAATTCTGGACCCATGCGATCGGGGGGCTGTCTGAAAACGATTTCATCTGTGCCGCCAAGATCGACATGCTGTTTGAAATTTAAGGCATGACTGTCGAGACCGGCCGGGTCATCGCCGCCTTCAGCCGGCGTTTCATCGTCGAAACGGCCGAGGGCAGCCTGCCGTGCCAGGTAAAAGGCCGCCACCTGCAGGTGGTGTGCGGCGACCGGGTCGAATTCAGGCGTGACGGCGACGCCGGGGTGATCGAGACCGTGCTGCCGCGCGCCAGTCTGCTGTACCGCTCCGACGCTTTCAAATCCAAGGCCATTGCCGCCAACGTCACCCAGCTTGCCGTGGTGGTGGCGGCGCGGCCGAGTTTCTCGATGGAATTGGTGCAGCGCTGCGTCCTTGCTGCCGAAGACCAGGGCATCGCCAGCCTGCTGATCCTCAACAAGGCCGACCTGCCGGAAACACCGGCCGCGCGCGAACGTCTGAATCTGCTCACCCGCATCGGCTATCCCCTCGTCATGCTGTCGGCGCTGACCGATGTGACGCCGCTCCGCCCTGCCCTGCATGGCCACACCACGCTCCTGATCGGCCAGTCAGGCATGGGCAAGTCGACGCTGATCAATGCGCTGTTTCCCGGCGCCGACGTGGTGACCGCCGACTATTCCGTGGCACTCGACAGCGGCCGCCACACCACCACCCACACCCGCCTGCACCGACTGGATGCCAACTCGGCGGTGATCGATTCGCCCGGCCTGCAGGAATTCGCCCTGCAGCATCTGGACGCCGGCGCCCTGGCGCATGCCTTCGTCGAGTTCCGCCCGTTTCTGGGGCAGTGCCGTTTCCGCGACTGCAAGCACGAGATCGACCCGGGCTGCCGCCTGCAGGAAGCGGCGGCGGCGGGCGAGATCGATCCGGCGCGGCTCAAGTTGTTCCAGAGCCTGCGCCGGCTTCAACAAAATGCGGCCCAGCGCCTATAAAGCAAGCACGTTCAGCACGACAAGGAGAACGGTCATGAAAGCGCTTCTGCTTGCGTTGGTATGGCTGGGTGTGGGATTGGCAGCGCCAGTACACGCCGCAGGAAAATGGGTGGCGACGCCCTATGCGCCGGCCAAAGTCATGTTCGAGTTCTATCTGGACAACCCGCAGAAGATCGGCAGTGCGCTCTACTGGGTGCGCTCGCTGATGAATCCCCTGCAGGAAGCGCCCTATAACTACTCGCCGGAAGACCACAAGATCGTCGTGGTGATCCACGGTACCGAGATCGTGACAGTGGCAAAAAGGAACGAGACGAAATATCAGGAAGCCGTCGACCGCATGCGCTACTACGCCGACCTTGGGGTGGCCTTCAAGGTCTGCGGCCAGGCGGCGGCGGATTATGGCTACACAGTGCAGGACTTCCAGGACTTCATCGAAGTCGTTCCCAATGCCATCACCGAACTGGCGCACTGGCAGCAGCAGGGCTATGCGTTGATCATCCCGCAGATCCTGGACAAGACGATCGACATCGAGTCGATTCGTTAGCCAGTCTGGAGTGTCGTCCTTATTCGGGCCAGTGCTTGATGTAGCGCTTCAAGAGGCTGTTTTCGAAGTTGGCTTCCTTGAGGCAGGCGCGCGCCACGTCGTGGAAGGAGATGATGCCGAAGAGCTTGTTGCCGTCGAGAATCGGCAGGTGGCCGATGTGCGACTTGGTCATCACGTCGCGCGCATAGTCCACCGAATCGTCGGCGCTGGCCACCACCGGTTCGGTCACCATGACGGTGCTGACCTGCGCATCCTTGAGGTCACAGCCGTGCTTGACCATGCCCTGCACCACGTCACGTTCGGTCAGCAGCCCGACCATCTCGCCGTTCTTCAATACCACCAGCGACCCCACGCCCAGGCTCACCAGCTTGGCGACAGCGCTTTCAACCGAATCAGTCGGCGCAATGCTGTGGATGTCGTCGCTTTTGAGGGTGAGGATTTCGCGAATCTGCATGGTGGTCTCCGGGGTCAGCTGGGTAAAGGTGCAATGATAAACGACCTTGGGCGGTCGGCTAGGTCCTGACCAGTGCGGCTTCGACCTGCTGGCGCTTTTCGCTGCCGGCCAGCGCCTCCACCAGCGCCAGCGCAAAATCCATCGCCGTGCCGGGTCCGCGCGAGGTCAGCACCTTGCCGTCCTGCACCACGGCAGCGGTGCTGACGGTCACGCCGGGCAGCGCATCGAGAAAGCCCGGGTAGCTGGTCGCCTGTTTGCCCTTCAGCAATCCCGCTTCGGCCAGCACCATCGGGGCGGCGCAAATGGCCGCGGTGTATTTTCCGGCGGCCGCCATTTTTTTCAGCAGTTCGAGAATGCGCGCGTCGTCCTTCAGGTTCGACGCGCCCGGCATGCCGCCCGGCAGTACCACCATGTCATAGTCGTCCTGCAGCGCCACGTCGAGCGTGACATCGGGAACCAGCTGCACGCCACGGCTGGCTTTGACGATGCCGGGCTTGAGCCCCGCGGTCGTCACCTCGATGCCGGCACGGCGCAACAGGTCGATGATGGTGACAGCCTCGAGTTCTTCGCAGCCGTCCGCCAGGGGAACCAGAACCTTGGCCATGCTCGCCTCCTAGTGTCCTGAGTTGGCTATTCGTGACTGAATGCAAGTCATGAGTTTGCCGGTGCGCAATAAAAATGACGAGACCGTTTTCAGCCGCGAAGCCGGGCGCAGCCGGGTTGGGCACCCGGCGAGCACGGCGACAAAGGATGGGAGCGGTATCGTCATTTTTATGTCACGAATAGCCTACTCAGGACACTACATTCAGTCGCGGAAATTCTGATACTGCAGCGGAAAGTCGGTGATGGCTTTCCTGACCAGCGCGATGGTGTCCTGCAGCAGGTCGCGCTTGGCGCCGGACACGCGCACCGCGTCGCCCTGGATGCTGGCCTGCACCTTGAGCTTGCTGTCCTTGATGCAGCGAACGATTTTCTTCGCCAGTTCGGTCTCCACGCCGGTTTTAACCGTCACGCTGCGTTTGACCTTGTTGCCCGAGACCTTCTCGACGCTGCCGATGTCCAGACATTTGACGTCGACGCCACGCTTGGCGAGCTTCTGCGCCAGGATCTCCTGCACCTGATCGAGCTGAAACTCGGTGTCGGCATGCACCGTCAGCACGTAGTCGGCCTGCTCGACGCGCGCGTCGGAACCCTTGAAATCGAAACGGGTGGACACTTCCTTGTTGACCTGGTCGACCGCGTTGCGCACTTCCTGCTTGTCGACTTCGGACACGATATCAAAACTGGGCACTTGGCTTACTCCTCAACATCCATCACAAACGACTGCACCGGCAGCCCCGTTTCATCGTGGAACTCGGCCGCCGCCATCACCCCCAGCCGCGCCACCGCCTCGGCGTCGAGCGAAGGCGCACGCCAGGCCGCATACATCGCCCCCAGCGCATACGGACTGCCACTGCCGTAAGCGTAAAAGCGCGAAAACTCCTGCACCGTGCGATGCGCCGCCACACCGAAGATCCCGCGCGGGTTGGCGATCAGCACGTCCATGCGGGAGGATTCGAGGTCTTCCTCCTTGTCCTCGCCGGTCTGTAAATAATAGTGCTCCTTGAGGGCGCCGTGCAGGGTGTTCCAGGTACGGAAGATATCCGCCGCCGAGTCCAGCTGTGGCGGGGCATCCAGCGTGGAAAAATAGTCCATCAAGATGAGCTTGAAAGTGGCCGAACCGGTGATGGCGACGTAGCTGTCGCCGACCCGGATGATCTTCTCGTGGTTCGCCACGTAGTCGGCGGATTCCTTGCCGCCGCCCCATTTCGTCAGCGTGTCGGCCGCAATCGCGATGCGGCCGTCCTTTCTGACGACGGTGACGGTGGTCATGGCTCAGCGCTTAGCCAAAGTGGCAGACGTAGTGATACGGCTCGCCCGACACTTCGATGTCGAAGCTGGAGTTGCCCGGCACCTTGAACGACTGTCCGGCACCGTAGGTGGTCCACCCGCTCTCGCCGGCCAGCTTGACGCGGCACGAACCTGCCACGGTTTCCATGATTTCCGGCGCGCCGGTGTTGAAAGTGAGTGTGGCCGGCAGGATCACGCCGACCGATTTTTTCGTGCCGTCGGCAAACTGCACAGTGTGCGAGACGCACTTGCCGTCGAAGTACACATTGGCCTGCTTGAAGACGGCGACATTATCGAATTGGGACATGCTTATTTTCTCCGTGCGTCGAGTTTCGCTGCGATGCGCATGCGCAGCGCGTTGAGCTTGATGAAGCCGCCTGCGTCCTTCTGGTCGTAGGCGCCGGCGTCGTCCTCGAAGGTGGCGATGGTCGAGTCGAACAGCGAATCGGTCTTCGAATCGCGGCCGGAGACGATGACGTTGCCCTTGTAGAGCTTGAGCCGCACGCTGCCGTTGACGTGCTGCTGGGTGTGGTCGATCAGCGTCTGCAATGCCACGCGCTCGGGCGCCCACCAGTAGCCGTTGTAGATCAGGCTGGCGTAGCGCGGCATCAAATCATCTTTCAGATGCGCAACTTCGCGGTCGAGCGTGATCGATTCGATCGCACGGTGCGCCTTAAGAAGAATGGTGCCGCCGGGCGTTTCGTAGCAGCCGCGCGACTTCATGCCGACGTAGCGGTTTTCCACCAGGTCGAGCCGGCCGATGCCGTGCTTGCCGCCGATCTCGTTCAGCTTCGCCAGCACTTCGTGCGCACGCATGCCGACGCCGTTGATCGCGACCACGTCGCCCTTGGCGTAGGTCAGCTCGATGTACTCGGCCTGATCGGGCGCCTTTTCAGGAGACACCGTCCAGCGCCACATGTCTTCCTCGGCCTCGGCATTCGGGTCTTCCAGATGGCGGCCTTCGTAGGAGATGTGCAGCAGGTTGGCGTCCATCGAATAGGGCGACCCACCCTGGCGATGCTTCATGTCGATGGGGATGCCGTGGGTCTCGGCGTAGGCGAGCAGCTTCTCGCGCGAGAGCAAATCCCACTCGCGCCAGGGCGCGATCACCTTGATGTCGGGTTTGAGCGCATAGGCGCCGAGTTCGAAGCGCACCTGATCGTTGCCCTTGCCGGTGGCGCCGTGGCAGATGGCATCGGCGCCGGTTTCGTTGACGATGTCGATCAGGCGCTTGGCGATCAGCGGCCGCGCAATCGAGGTGCCGAGCAGGTACTCGCCCTCGTACACGGTGTTGGCGCGGAACATCGGGAAGACGAAGTCGCGCACGAATTCCTCGCGCAGGTCGTCGATGTAGATCTGCTCGGGCTTGATGCCGAACTGCAGCGCCTTGGCGCGCGCCGGTTCGAGTTCCTCGCCCTGGCCGAGGTCGGCGGTGAAGGTGACCACCTCGCACTGGTAGGTGTCCTGCAGCCATTTCAGGATGACCGAGGTGTCGAGGCCGCCGGAATAGGCGAGTACTACTTTCTTGATGTCGCTCATGTTTGCGTATGAATTCAGTGAGTGGAACCGGATTTGTTCTTGTCGATGATTTCGATCTGGCCGGGGAAACCGCCGATTTTCAGGATGTCGAGATTGGTGGCGAGGCTGGCCTTTTCGATTTCGATACCGACGACGCGGCCGTCTTCAGACAGGTTGAGCACGATGCCCTCGTGCGCTTCCCACGACCGCGCGGAGTTTTCAGGGCTGATTTCGATATAGAGCGAATCCATGTCCTTGAAGTAGGCGATGTTCATGATTCGATTCTTCCCAACAGTAGATATTCCATCAGCGCCTTCTGCACGTGCAGGCGGTTCTCGGCCTCGTCCCACACCACCGACTGCGGGCCGTCGATCACCTCGGCGGTGACTTCCTCGCCGCGATGCGCCGGCAGGCAGTGCATGAAGACCGCATCCGATTTCGCCACCGCCATCATCTCGGCGTCGACCTGCCAGTCTGCAAAGTCTTTCAGACGCTCGTCGTTCTCGGCTTCCCAGCCCATGCTGGTCCACACGTCGGTGGTCACCAGATCGGCGCCGCGGCAGGCGTCCATCGGGTCGGCAAAGCTCTCGAAATGGTCGGTGCGGTACAGACCCGCACGTTCCGGCTCGACTTCATAGCCGGGCGGGGTCGACACGTGGACGTTGAAACCCAGCACCTCGGCGGCCTGCAACCAGGTGTTGCACATGTTGTTGGAGTCGCCGATCCACGCCACCGTCTTGCCCTGGATCGAACCGCGATGCTCGATGAAGGTGAAGATGTCGGCCAGTATCTGGCACGGATGGTATTCGTTGGTGAGGCCGTTGATCACCGGCACGCGCGAATGCGCAGCGAAGCGCTCGATGATGTCCTGCTCGAAGGTGCGGATCATCACGATGTCGACCATGCGCGAGATGACTTCGCCGGCGTCCTCCACCGGCTCGCCGCGCCCGAGCTGGGTGTCGCGCGTGTTGAGGTAGATCGCCGAGCCGCCAAGCTGGTGCATGCCCGCCTCGAACGAGAGCCGGGTGCGCGTCGAGCTTTTCTCGAAAATCATCGCCAGCGTGCGGTCGACCAGCGGATGGTAGGGCTGGTAGCGCTTGAAGCGCGACTTGATCAGGCGCGCACGCTCGAACAGGTACAGCAGTTCGTCGCGCGTCAGATCCTTGAATTGCAGAAAATGCTTCAGCATCACGCCGCCTGCTGCAGGTAGTTCCTGACAATGCCGGACACTGCCGCGACCAGCGCATCGACCTCGGCCGCGCCGTAGATCAGAGGCGGCACCAGGCGGATGACGGTGTCGGCGGTGACGTTGATCAGCACGCCGGCGTCGCGCGCCACGGCCACCAGTTCGGCACACGGACGGTCGAGTTCGATGCCGATCATCATGCCCTCGCCGCGGATGTCGACCACGCCATGCACGCCATTCAGGGCACTGCGCAGACCGGCGCGAATCGCTTCACCGCGCACGCGTGCGTTGTCGAGCAGCTTTTCATCTTCGATCGCGTCGAGCGTCGCCAGCGCAGCCGCGCAGGCCAGCGGGTTGCCGCCGAAGGTCGAGCCATGATTGCCCGGCTGGAATACCTCAGCGGCGGCGCCGCGCGCGAGGCACGCGCCGATCGGCATGCCCGAGCCCAGGCCCTTGGCCAGTGCGATCACGTCCGGCATCACGCCGGAATGCTGGAAGCCGAACCAGGTGCCGGTGCGGCCGATGCCGGTCTGCACTTCGTCCAGCATCAGGAGCCAGCCGTGGGCATCGCAAATCGCGCGCAATTCGGCCAGGAAGTCCGGCGCCATCAGGTTGACTCCGCCTTCGCCCTGCACCACTTCGGCCAGCACCGCGACCACGCTCTTGTTGTGCTCGGCGACGTGGCGGATGGCTTCCAGGTCGTTGAACGGTACCCGCGCGAATCCCGACAGCAGCGGCTCGAAGCCTGCCTGAATCTTGCGGCTGCCGGTGGCGGTCAGCGTGGCCATGGTGCGGCCGTGGAAAGCCTTTTCCATCACGATGATGGTCGGCACCTCGATGCCTTTGTTATGGCCATACAGGCGCGCCAGCTTGATCGCCGCCTCGTTGGCCTCGCAGCCCGAGTTGCAGAAGAAGGCACGGTCCATGCCCGACAACTCGCACAGGCGGTCGGCCAGTTCTTCCTGGCGCAGCACGCGATACAGGTTGGACGAATGGATCAGCGTCGCAGCCTGGTCGGCAATCGCCTTCACCAGTTTCGGATGGGCATGGCCCAGCCCGTTCACCGCCACGCCTGCGACCGCGTCGAGATAGCGCTTGCCGGCTTCATCCCACAGGTAGGCGCCCTCGCCGCGCACGAAGGCAAGCGGCTGGCGCGCGTAGGTGTTCATCAAATGTGTCGTCATGGCAGTTCCCAACCAGGCTGTCAAAGCAACTGCTCTACTTGAATGTGAGCCGTACTTGAAATAAAAAACAGCAAAATAGAAAACGGCGGCCTAAGCCGCCGTGCTTGTCATGCAGCGCCTTGATTATAGGCTGAAAAGCGCCGAATGAGACATCCCGGTTGCCATGAAGAACAGCATCGGGATCGACAGCATGGTGTTGGTGCGCGATGCCAGGAAAGCGATGCGACGCGCCTTGTTCTTCTCGTCGTCGGTCGCCGACACCATGCCCAGAATCTTCTTCTGGTTCGGCCAGATCAGCACCCACACGTTGAACAGCATGATGGTGCCGAGCCAGGCGCCGATGCCGATCGGTCCCATGCCGTTACGCAGCAGGAAGGCGTCGGTGAAATACGGGCCCAGCAAGGCAGCGCCGGAAAGCCAGGTGAGTACGGCAGCCCAGCGGAAGAACAGCAGGGCGCGCGGGGCAACGTGCTTGGTGATGCCCGCTGCGGTGCCGTCGGCACCGGCGTTTTTCAGCGCGGCCACCTGAACGAAGTTGAAGTAATACAGCAGGCCAATCCACATGACGCCTGCCATGAAATGGGTCCAGCGGGACAGTGCGGAGACGATATCGATGTTTTCCATTGCTTAATCCCCCTCAACCCAAAAAGTTTCTGGCAAAGACATACAAAACAGCAGTGAGCACAAAGCCGGAAATGACGGTGCCCCACAGCGAATCCAGCGGGTTTTTCATGGTTCTCTCCTCCATTTGAAATTGTCGATCAAAATTGTTGACCGTTTTGGTCAGGTAAAGCCGCCGCAAGTATCTTCAAAATGTCGTCACTGCGCAAGCGCCTCCGCCACAGACACCGTTGGCTGCGTGCTAAAATCCGGCAACTCCACCAGCCGCCCACCCACTCATGGATGACGCCACCGCCAACGCCCCCTTCATCATTCGCGGCATCACCACCCAGGGCGCCCGGTTTCGGCCGAGCGACTGGGCCGATCGTCTGGCGGGCGCCTTCGCGGTGATCGATCCCAACAACCGCACCAACTATTCGCCTTATGTTCAGCCCACCACCCTGCACGGCATCCGCTGCGTGACGGTGGACAAGAAGCTCAGGGCTGTCGATCCCAACGCCTACCGTTTTCTGCAGACGTTTGCCGAAACCAACGAATTGCAGACCGAAAACGCGGACTGAGCCCGGCCCGAGCAGGAAATAAAAAACGCCGCAAATGCGGCGTTTTTTATGGTGCGGCGTGCGTTTTCACGCAGCGGCGTCAGTACTCAGGCCATGCCCTTGACGGCCATGGACAGGCGGCTCTTGTGGCGCGCGGCCTTGTTCTTGTGAACGATCTGCTTGTCGGCGATGCTGTCGATCAGGCTCATGGAAGCCTGGAAAACCTGCTGGGCCGCGGTCTTGTCGCCGGCTTCGATCGCCTTGCGCACTTTCTTGATCGCAGTGCGGAATTCGGAACGCTGGCTCATGTTGCTGTCGCGCTGGGCGCTGGCTTGACGTGCGCGCTTGCGCGCCTGGGCGGAGTTCGCCATAAGATTCTGCTCCTGTAGTCCACGCCATTTTTGTTGAGGCGGGGCAAATTTAATCTTGAACGTCCCGTTTGCTAGCGGACGGATTCACCAAAGGCGGCGATTGTACGGGAAACCCCCGCAACAAATCAAGCAGTTTGTGCGCTGTTGCAGTCGATGCGCCCGACCCGCACAATGCGCGCAAAACGCCGCCACCCATGAATCTCCTCAAAGCCCTCGCTGCGGTCAGCAGCATGACCCTGCTCTCCCGCATCCTGGGATTCGTGCGCGACGCCATCATCGCCCGCGTGTTCGGCGCCGGAATGCTGACCGACGCCTTCTTCGTCGCCTTCAAGATCCCCAACCTGCTGCGGCGCCTGTTCGCCGAGGGCGCGTTCTCGCAGGCCTTCGTGCCGATCCTGGCAGAATACAAGAACCGCCTGGGCCATGATGCCACCCAGAACCTGGTCAACCAGGTCGGCACCGTCCTGACGCTGGCTCTGGTCGCGGTTGCGCTCCTGGGCATCGTGGGCGCGCCCTGGGTGGTCTATGTCAGCGCGCCGGGTTTCCGTGCCGATCCCGACAAGTTCGCCCTCACCATCACCCTGCTGCGCATCATCTTCCCCTACATCATCTTCATTTCGCTGGTGGCGCTGGCGGCCGGCATTCTCAACACCTTCAGCAAGTTTTCGGTCCCGGCGTTCGCGCCGGTGCTGCTCAACGTCGCCATGATCGCCGCCACGCTGTGGCTGGCGCCCCATTTCGATCCGCCGGTGCTGGCACTCGGCTGGGGCGTGGCGCTGGGCGGCGTGCTGCAGCTGGCGTGGATGCTGCCGCATTTGCTGAAGATCCGCATGCTGCCGCGCCCGACCCGGCGCTTCGACGACCCCGGCCTCAAACGCGTCCTGAAGCTGATGGCACCCGCCACGCTGGGCGTCTCGGTCGCCCAGATCAGCCTTCTGATCAATACCATTTTTGCCTCCTTCCTCGCCACCGGCAGCGTGTCGTGGCTGTACTACGCCGACCGCCTGATGGAGTTTCCCGCCGGCATGCTGGGGGTGGCGCTCGGCACCATTCTGTTGCCCAGCCTGGCCAAGCATTACGCCGACGACAACCCGGGCGATTATTCGAAGCTGCTCGACTGGGGCCTGCGCCTGACCCTGCTGCTCGCGCTGCCCGCCTCAGCCGCGCTGGCGGTGCTGGCGGTGCCGCTGATCGCCACCCTGTTCAACTACGGCGCGTTTACCGCGATCGACGTGACGATGACCCAGCGCGCACTGGTCGCCTACAGCGTGGGGCTGGTCGGGCTGATCCTGGTCAAGGTGCTGGCGCCGGGGTTCTACGCGCGGCAGAACATCAAGACCCCGGTCAAGGTCGCCATCTTTACCCTCATCGCCACCCAGCTGATGAACCTTGCCTTCATCATCCCGCTGGGCCATGCCGGGCTGGCGCTGTCGATCGGCCTGGCGGCCTGCCTCAACGCCGGCCTGCTGCTGCACCTGCTGAAAAAACACGGGATATACCAGCCGCAGCCGGGCTGGACCGGCTATTTCCTGCGCGTGCTGCTGGCGGTTTCACTGATGGCAGCGATGCTTTTTTATGCCATGGGTGAATCGCAGTGGTGGCTGGCAGCAGGCTTCCTCGACCGCATCATCCGGCTGTCGCTGCTGGTCGGCGGCGGCATCGTGCTGTATTTCGCCGCCCTCGGCCTGATGGGCTTCCGCCCCCGCCAGTTCGCCCGCCGCGCGGCCGAATAAGGGTTCGATCGGCTAGAATAAGCTCTTTTTGGCGCCTCGCCGCCATACGCATCAGCCCCATGCGCATCACCCACGGTTTTCGTCCACTCGGCACGCCCCACGCGGTCACCATCGGCAATTTCGACGGACTGCACCTCGGGCATCAGGCCATGCTCGCGCGTCTGCAGGACGTGGCACGGGCACGCGGCCTGCCGAGTTGTGTGCTGAGCTTCGAGCCCCACCCGCGCGAATTCTTCGCGCCCGAGCAGGCGCCCGCGCGGCTGTCCAGCCTGCGCGAAAAGGCCGAATGCCTGCAGCGCATGGGGATCGACCGCCTGCACGTGTTCCGCTTCGACCGCGCCTTCTCGGCGCTCAGCGCCGAAGCTTTCATCGAGCAGGTGCTGGGCACGACGCTTGAGGCGCGCTACGTGCTGGTGGGCGACGATTTCCGCTACGGCGCCAAACGCACGGGCGACTTTGCCTTGCTCAAACAGGCTGGCGAGCGGCTCGGTTTCGACGCCGAATCCCTGCCCACGGTCGAGGTCGCAGGCGAGCGCTCCTCATCCACTGCGGTGCGCCAGGCGCTCGCCGCCGGCGAACTCGAACACGCGGCACGTTTGCTCGGCCGGCCCTACAGCATTTCCGGCCGAGTGGTGCACGGCGACAAGCTGGGACGCGACATCGGCTTTCCCACCGCCAACATCCAGCTCAAGCACAACCGGCCGCCGCTCATGGGCATCTTTGCGGTCGAGCTCTACGGTCTCAACGGCTCGCCGCTGCCGGGCGTGGCGAGCCTCGGCAAGCGCCCCACGGTAAAAAGCCCGGACGCCGTCCCCGTGCTCGAAGTGCACCTGTTCGATTTCAAGGCCGAAATTTACGGCCGCCGCGTGCGGGTGGACTTTCTGCACAAGCTGCGCGACGAAGCAAAATACCCCGACCTCGATACGCTCGTGGCGCAGATCCGCCGCGACGTCGACAACGCCAAACACTTTCTAAAGCAACGTCATGCCTGACTATAAAAACACGCTCAACCTGCCCGACACCCCCTTCCCGATGCGCGGCGACCTCGCCAAGCGCGAACCCGGCTGGGTCAAAAGCTGGCAGGAGAAAAAGCGCTACGAAGCGATCCGCAAGGCTGCGGCCGGGCGCCCCAAATTCATCCTGCACGACGGCCCGCCCTACGCCAACGGCGACATCCACATCGGTCACGCGGTCAACAAGATCCTCAAGGACATCATCGTCAAGGCGAGGACGCTTTCGGGCTTCGACGCGCCCTACGTGCCGGGCTGGGACTGCCACGGCCTGCCGATCGAGCTGCAGGTGGAGAAGACCCACGGCAAGGCGATTCCCCCGTCGAAATTCCGCGAGTTGTGCCGCGCCTACGCGACTGAACAAATCGAACGGCAGAAGGCCGATTTCATCCGCCTGGGCGTACTGGGCGACTGGGACCATCCCTACCGCACCATGGATTTCCAGTTCGAGGCCGATACCCTGCGCGTGCTGGGGCAGATCCAGCAGGCGGGCTATCTGTATCAGGGCGCCAAGCCGGTGCACTGGTGCGTCGACTGCGGCTCGGCGCTGGCCGAGGCCGAAGTCGAGTATGAAGACAAGACCTCGCCCGCGATCGACGTCGGCTTTGCGGTGGCCGATCATGCCGACCTCGCCAAGCGCTTCGACATCGCGGCGCTCGACGAACCGATCCAGATCGTCATCTGGACCACCACGCCGTGGACCCTGCCCGCCAACCAGGCGGTGGCGCTGCACCCCGAATTCCAGTACGCGCTGGTACGCACGGCCAAGGGTCTCCTGATACTGGCCGACGGCCTGCGCGAGGCCGCGCTGACGCGTTACGGCTTGAACGAAGGCTCCGAGGTGCTCGCCCACACCACCGGCCAGGCGCTCGAAGGCGTGCTGCTGTGGCACCCCTTCCAGGAACGCCAGGTGCCGGTCATCGTGGGTGACCACGTCACCGCGGACGCCGGCACCGGTGCGGTGCACACCGCCCCCGGCCACGGCCTCGACGACTACGTGGTGGGCAGCCGCTACGGCTTGAAGGTCGACAACCCGGTGGGCGACGACGGCCGCTTCTACGCTGGCGTGCCGCTGGTGGGCGGCATGAGCATCTGGCAGGCCAATCCGCTGATCCTCGAAACACTCGAAGCCAGCGGCAATCTGCTGGCGCACGAGAAGCTGCTGCACAGCTATCCGCACTGCTGGCGCCACAAGACGCCGATCATTTTCCGCGCGACGCGGCAGTGGTTTATCGGGATGGGGGCGGAGAGTCGAGAGCCAAGAGCCGAGAGCGGGGAGCACAAGACGCTGCGCGAGCAGGCGATGGCTGCGGTCGAGGCGACGCAGTTCTTTCCCTCATGGGGTCGTGCGCGGCTGGAAGCGATGATCCGGAATCGCCCCGACTGGTGCGTCTCGCGCCAGCGCAACTGGGGGGTGCCGATGCCCTTCTTCACCCACAAGGAAACCGGCGCGCTGCATCCGCGCACGTCGGAACTGCTGGAAGCCGTGGCGAAGCGCGTCGAGGCAGCCGGCATCGAAGCCTGGTTTGCACTCGACCCGGCCGAACTCTTGGGCGAGGACGCCGCGCACTACAACAAGACCGGCCACACGCTCGACGTCTGGTTCGATTCGGGCGTCACCCACGCCTGCGTGCTGAAGCGCCGCCCCGAGCTCGCGCATCCTGCCGACCTCTATCTGGAAGGCTCGGACCAGCACCGCGGCTGGTTCCAGTCGAGCTTGCTCACCGGCTGCGCCACCGACGGCCGTGCTCCTTACAAAGCCCTGCTCACCCACGGCTTCGTGGTCGACGGCAAAGGCCACAAGATGAGCAAGTCGAAAGGCAACGTCGTCTCGCCGCAGAAGGTGATGGACCAGTTTGGCGCCGACATCCTGCGGCTGTGGGTGGCGACCACCGACTATTCCGGCGAGCTCACCATCTCGGATGAAATCCTGAAGCGCGTGGTGGAAGGCTACCGGCGCATCCGCAACACCCTGAAGTTCCTGCTCGCCAACCTGTCCGACTTCGATCCCAAGGCACACGCGCTGCCGGTGGAAGACTGGCTGGAAATCGACCGCTATGCGCTGGCGATGACGCGCCAGCTTCAGGGCGAGCTGCAGGCGCATTACGACGCCTACGAATTCCACTTCATCGTGCAGAAGCTGCAGGGCTTCTGTTCCGAAGACCTCGGCGGCTTCTACCTCGACATTCTGAAGGACCGCCTCTACACCAGCGGCGCGGACAGCCGCGCTCGGCGGGGCGCGCAGAACGCGCTTTACCACCTGACACACGCGCTGACGCGCTGGATGGCGCCGATCCTGTCTTTTACCGGCGAGGAAGTCTGGGCGGAACTGGCTGGCCCTCACCCCAACCCTCTCCCAGAGGGAGAGGGAGCAAACGTTAGGCCAAAACCGATTAACGATTCGGTGTTCCTGCATGCCTGGCACGAACTGCCGGACCCCTCCCCTCACCCCAACCCTCTCCCGCAAGCGGGCGAGGGGGCAAACGCTGGGCCCAAACCGATTAACGAGGCCGATCTGCTCGAGCGCTGGGCCCGCATCCGCGCCGTGCGCGCCGAGGTGCAGAAGGAACTCGAGACCGTGCGCGTTGCCGGCGGCATCGGCTCCTCGCTGCAGGCCGAAGTCACGCTGCACGCCAGTCCTGAAACGCAAACCCTGCTGGCTCCGCTGGGCGACGACCTGCGCTTTGTGCTGATCACCTCGCAGGCCCGTGTTGTTGCGGCCGACGCCGACCGCGTCGAAGTCACCCCGAGCGCAGCGAAGAAATGCGAGCGCTGCTGGCATTACCGCGACGACGTCGACACCCACGCCGAGCATCCCGGCCTGTGCGGGCGCTGCGTCAGCAATCTCTATGGTGACGGCGAGGCGCGCACCCATGCTTGAATTGCAACCGCGCGTGATTGACTGCGAAACCATTCGATCGAACATGGCGCCGCGTCATTGCGATGACCACCCCATCGGCCCGAGGGCGGGCCTCCTGCAAGGGCACGAACCTGTGGGAGGGGTGCCCTCGCCCCGATTTTCGCACCCGGGCAAGCTCCACAGCTTCGGCCCGAGGGCGAGCCTCCTGCATGATCTTGCCTGTTTCGGCTCGAATCAATCGTGATCCACTGATTTAACCCCCGACCCCGGCCGGATCAAACGCTTTCACCATGAAATATTTCTCTGACCCCGCAATGCGCAAATGGCTGTGGCTTGCCCTGGCCGTCATCGTGGCCGACCACCTGACCAAATGGTGGGTGACGACCAGCCTCGACTACCAGGAATTCATCCCGGTGCTGCCGTTCTTCTCGCTGGTACTCGTGCACAACACCGGTGCGGCATTCAGCTTCCTGGCCGACGCCAGTGGCTGGCAGCGCTGGTTCTTCGTCTCCATCGGCGTCATCGCCACCGTGATCATCGTGCGCCTGCTCAAACGCCATGCCTACGAGCCGCGGCTGGCATTTTCGCTGGCGCTGGTGCTCGGCGGCGCGCTCGGCAACGTGATCGATCGCGTGGCGCTGGGTTATGTGGTGGATTTCCTGTATTTCCACTATCGCGGCTTTGCCTGGCCGGCGTTCAACGTGGCGGACACCGCGATCAGCATTGGCGCGGCCCTGCTGATCTGGGACAGCCTGCGCGGCAAGCCTGCCGCGCCGAAAGCGTCATGACGGCCCGCGTGGTCGCGCCGGGCGACACCCTCCAGCTCCGCTACGCACTGCGGCCGCGCGGCGGCGACGACCTCATTTCCAATTTCGACGATGCCGAGCCGGAAACCGTGACGCTCGGCGACGGCACCCTGGCGCCGATGCTGGAGCAGTGGCTGATCGATCTCCCTCCCGGCGAACGCCACGTGTTCCTGCTCGAACCCTGGCAGGCCTTCGGCGACAGCCAGCCTGATCTGATCCAGACGCTGCCGAAAACCGATCTGCCCGCCGACATGGAATTTGCCGTCGACCAACTGGTCGAATTCGCCATGCCCAACGGCCAGACCCTGGCCGGGCACATTCTCGAAATCGGCGACGACGCGGTGAAGGTCGACTTCAACCATCCGCTCGCCGGTCTGTTCATCGAATTCGAAGTCGAAATCGCCCGCATCCTCTGACACCGCAAAACACCTCTCGGCAAGCACCCATCTCCGCAGTATTAACCCAAATAATCCATTAGCCCGTCATTCCGGCGAAGGCCGGAATCCAGCATGAAAAGACACCCTGCAAAGCGGACAAAACCATGATGTTGTTCCGCTTGCGCGGGGGATTCTTAGTGCACTGGATTCCGGCCTTCGCCGGAGTGACGCAGTCTATTTGGACAATCCCGGTTAACTGAAACGTGTCAGACCTGAGGCACTGTCTTATGCTAAGGTATTACCTGTACATACCCCTGGAGTGAGCCATGAAAGCGACATCCACCAGCCCCGTAGCGATCAAGATCGACGATGACACACGCGCACGCGTCAAACGCCTTGCCGAAGCACGTCAACGCAGTTCGCACTGGATGATGCTTGAGGCCATCCGCCAGTACGTCGAGCGGGAAGAAAAGCGTGAAGCATTCCGGCAGGACGGCATCCGGGCCTGGAACGAATATCAGGCCACCGGCCTGCACGTAACCGGAGATGAAGTGATTGCGTGGCTTGATACGTGGGGCGAAGAAAATGAGCAGGCCGCGCCCGTATGCCACAAGTAAAATTTGCGCCCGCCGCGCTGCGCGACCTGGAAAAATTGCGCGAATTCTTGCGCCCCAAAAATCCAGTTGCGGCAAAGCGGGCCGCCGCCGCCATCACCAAGGCCGTCAAAGTACTCGGGCAGCATCCACAGATAGGCCGGCCAGTCGAAGAAAGCGGCCTGGACGCCCCTGAAGGACTCACGTATCGTGAATTGCCGATCGGCTTTGGCGACAGCGGCTACGTCGTGCTGTACCGCCATGACGGCGAACTCGTCACCGTGCTGGCGCTGCGGCACCAGAAGGAAGTTTCTTTTTAAGCCCACCGCCATGACCCCCACCATCCTTCTCGCCAACCCCCGCGGCTTCTGTGCCGGGGTCGATCGCGCCATCGCCATCGTCGAGCGCGCACTGGAAAAATACGGCGCACCGATCTACGTGCGCCACGAAGTCGTCCACAACACGTTTGTCGTCAGCGACCTCAAGGCCAAGGGCGCGATCTTCGTCGAGGAACTGGCCGAAGTTCCCGCAGGCGCCACCGTCATCTTCAGCGCGCACGGCGTGTCGCAGGCGGTGCGTGCCGAGGCTGAGGCGCGTGGCCTCAACGTATTCGACGCCACCTGCCCGCTCGTCACCAAGGTGCACGTCGAAGTCAGCAAGATGCGCGACAAGGGGCTGGAGATCGTGATGATCGGCCACAAGGGCCACCCCGAAGTCGAGGGCACCCTGGGCCAGTCGAAGGGGGGCATGTACCTGGTCGAAACGCCGGAAGACGTCGACCGCCTGCAGGTGGCCGACCCCGACAGGCTCGCCTACGTCACCCAGACCACGCTGTCGGTCGACGACGCCGCACGCGTGGTCGACGCCCTGCGCGCCCGCTTCCCCAGCATCGTCGGCCCGAAAAAGGACGACATCTGCTACGCCACGCAAAACCGCCAGGACGCCGTCAAGGCGCTGGCGCCGCAGTGCGACGTGGTGATCGTGGTGGGGTCGCCGACCAGTTCCAACTCGAACCGTCTGCGCGAAGTGGCGGCGAATCTGGGGGTGCCCGCCTATATGGTGGACAACGCCGGCGAAATCGACCCGCAATGGATTGCGGGCAAGCAGCGCGTTGGCGTGACAGCCGGGGCGTCAGCCCCGGAGGTTCTGGTGCGCGCGGTGATCGAGCGGCTGAATCAGTTGGGAATCGGTGCAGTGACCGACCTGGACGGCGTGCAGGAGAAGGTCGGTTTTCCGCTGCCCAAAGGCCTGGATTGACCGTAATGGTCAGACGTTTCAGCCTCTCGGCTACTACCGTCCCCAACACTCAGCAACCGTCAGGGTCGGGCTCCCGGCAAGGCCTTGCACCCCGGTATTCGTCAGCGTCATGGTGGCGCAGGCATCACCCGCCATCGTTCCGGTCGGGACGGCCTGCAAGGTGAACGATTGCGCAGCCTGTGCGGCGAAGCTGATGTTGTACCTGGCTGCGCCGGTTTCGGGACTTTGAGTTCTAGGCAACGCTGCGTTGTTGATTGCTGCGCCCCCGCTTGTCTGGTCATATCGGTTCGCTGTGGTGTAATTGCGCTCCAGAAACTGTACGTTCTCCAGCAGCATGGAACGCGCCTCCGCCCGGTTGGCCCGCTGTACGTATTGCGTATACGACGGATAGGCAATCGATGCCAGAATGCCGATGATGGCGACCGTTATCATCAGTTCGATCAACGTGAAACCTGCTTGATTCATTTTTCTCATATCCACCTCTGATCCGGATTGTGCTTATTGAAAGAACAGCTGGCGCCACGAGGATCTGGGCGCGCCGGTCGTTCCTTTCTCACTGACCACGACGATGCCACCCGCGGTTCCACTGCCAACCTTATATTCCTTCTCACCCGCACTGATGACGGTAGGCGACTTGAGCAAGCCCTCGCCGGCGAGCTTCTTGCCGCTGACAGACGCCGACACGGTGTCGCCGCCCGAGGCATAACTCACGTTATCACCGCTATCGAAAACCGTATCGCCATTGAAATTGAACACGCTATAGGTCAGCCCCGCTCCACTGAGCGCATCCACCTCCGTAATCCAGCTGTATCCACCCTGATCGCACACCGCTGCAGACGGCACGATAGATGTAAAGATCACCCGCCCGAAGCGAAGCAACGGCACGCTAACGATACGCTCCCCCAAGTTCGAAGGTGTATTGGGCGACACCAAATCGAGATACCAACCTTTTTTGGCGCTTCCCCCCGAATAAGAGAACGTATTGCTGCTGACCACGCGTACCTCGTCGGTGTTGGTTAGCGAGAACTGTCCTTCAAATACGAAGGTCTGTGCCTGCAAATCGCCACGTCCGCCCGTGATCTTTGTTCCGGCATCCAGGATGCCATATCCGGTTTGCGTATCGGTGGGGCCGATGTCGCTGTTGCCCAGATATTTGCCGGTTCCGAAGTAAATCATGTAGCCCGACTGACCGCTGGGCGGCGCCCCAATTTCGAGCGGCCCGGTGATGGGCTGACTAGTTGTCCCAATGATTGCCTGGAACAGCGGAGCCGGAGTCGCGCCGGATTTGTATGTAACCTCCCAATTGCTGGTCGAGTCGTCGCTCACGTCAAACTTCCACACATTGCCTTTCAGATCGCCCGCATAGATCGCGTCGATGATGCGGTCGCCGTTCGTGTCCAGCAAGGCGGGCTCGGACAAGCCATTATCGGCACCAACCCCGGTGTCGATTTTTTTCACGGGCAAACCCAGAGACTCGTCGAGCGGCACCAGGAACAACACGGCTTTCCCGCCCGAACTGTTGTAACCGTTGCCGAACACGGCGTACCAGTTTCCATCGTTCATGCGCGCCACGAATGCGCGGCCCATGATGTTCCCGAGGTCGGTCGAATCGGTGAATTCCCACATGACCTTGGTTTCATCGAACGCATCCGGATCGGTGACGTCCAGCGCGAATACCGCCTTGCCGCCTGCGCCCAGGGTGCCCAGCAGAACGGTTTTCCAGCCACTTCCCAGATAGGCATCCCCCGAGTTGGGCGAGCCGTCGACGAAATATTGATGCTGGTAATCCGGATTGGCCAGATTCTTCAGGTTCGGGATGACAGCATTCGGCACATAGGCGAACAGTTCGTCGCCGCCGCCCAAGGCCGCCGTGTCGGCAGCATTGATGGCATGCAGCATGCCGTCGTTCGCCCCCACATAAAGCGCTTTTTTCCGGGCGGGTTTGCCTGTCGTTGCGTCGGTGAGAAAGATTGTGTAGGCAAGCTGCTGGGTGGTATCCAATCCGCTCCCCGACTGATCGTAGCCATAACTCTCCACCGCCACAAAATGCGGGTCCGAGTTAACGATGTCACCCAGCAGGGTCGTACGCGTGCGGTAGGTGCCGCTAGGCTGTTCCAGAGTTTGATTGCCCCGGATGTAATCGAGAATGGGGCTACTGCTATTGGCGGCATTCGCGCTGTCGATTGCGTTTTTCTGCGTGCTTGTGAGAGGCCCCCAGTTGAAATCGAGTCCCGCACCTACATTCCAGGCCGAGCCATTCCAGGTCTTGATCTTGCGGCTTGCGGCAGCGGGGATTTCAGCACTGGCATCCCAGCTTGGGGTCCCCGGCACGCCTTCGGAATCCAGCGGAATCGCCTTCAATTCGCCATACCATCCCGGCGTGTGGAACAGCGCCTGGTAAACATGGGTATTGGTATCCAGACGGGTGGAGTTGGTGGCGATCGCAGACGCCGATGCATCTGCACTGGCCGCCTCTTCGAACACCTTTCCCAGCGCATCGGACAGGCCGGCCGGGTTCGTTACCTTGAAGAAATTGTCCGGCACGCCGTCGGCGCCCGCCGCACCGCTCGTATTGTTCTTTGTGTCCCAATCCGAGCGCCCGTATTTTGCGGCATACCAGAGCGGATTTTCGAGCAGCTTGGCCGACGAGGTCCCTACCGTGAATGTTCGCGAGGTCGGGCCCGTGACGCCGGCTTTGGGACCAAGGCTAGGAACGGTCACGCCGCCGCGCCGCAGAATATCCAGGTAGGTGCCGTCCGCACTGCTGCCCGTCACGGTGTAACCAAAGCGCAGCGCATGGCCTGCATTGGCATAGACCACTTGTGCCGTGACCTTGATCTGGGTGCTCAGTATGGCGGGTGAGCAGGCTGAACCGACGCAGAAATCCAATTGCGCAATGCCGTCCATGTCATAGTCGTTGCCCCAGGTCGAGTCCTCCCATGCGGCTTGCAGGCTTCCCGAACTGCCGTCTGCCGCCATGCTCAGGATCTTGACATCCGTCAGCGAGCAGACACGCCAGCCGCTCGCAAGATTAAGCACAGGCGGGTTGTCGTCGCTGATGGCAGCGCTAGGACTATTGGATTGAGCCATGCAAGAGGGAAGAAATGTCACCTTGCCGCCGGATACCGGGATCTCGAACCTGGGCACGCTTTCGGCCAGCGCCACCGTATAAGTCCCCATGGGCTGCCGCGCCGCATACGCCGGCTTGTAGTTGCCCTTGCTCTCGTCGCCCCAGCGGCTTTCGCGCAAAGACTGATAGTTCGGGCGCAGGTCCACTTGCTGGTTTGCATACGCCAGACCGGCGATGTAATAGGTGCCTTTCATGCTGGGGGTTTCGGGACAAATCCCCTTGGCATTTTTCAGGTCGGCAAGGGTCTTGCCCGTGCACTGATTGTCCGCGGTGACGCCATTGTCGCCGATCAGATACTCTCCGGACAGCGGCAGCAGGGTGCCCACCTCAGTCGTCAGTTCGGCGGGATCCAGGCCAGCGATATCGGAACTCAACTCATCGTCATCGAACGAGCCCAAGCCGGTGGACAGCACGACCGTATTGGACAGCGCACACCATTCGGTGCTGGGCAAGGGGTCGCTATCACTATCCCAGGTCGCCTTGGGCAGATAGTCGGTTGTATCAAACGTGCTGCTGGCGCCGGTTTTCCCGGCGTAATAGCGCAACGTTTCCAGATACATTTCCGACAGCGGATTGCCCCAGTCCACGCACTGACCATTGCTGAAACTGGTTATCCCCGGAGAGTCGCAACTGTTTTTGTGTTTATTGTCCGTGAAACTCCATCCGGCAATCCTGATCCGGTTGATGGTATTGACGATACCGGCATCGGTTGACCCCTGGTTGACGAACTGCCCTGTGCTGGTATTGATTTCGTTGTCGGCCGCCGTCGCGTTTCCACTCATCCAGGCGGTGTTCTTGCGCAGCACGCCGCCCGACTTGTTTTTGGTGTAGCTGCCGGTCAACAGGCCGAAGCGGACCCGCGCCGCAGCGTCGCTCTCGCCGTATCTCTGCAGCAGGCCGGTGGGTTTCTTATTGCTGCCATAGGTAGTGCAATTGTCTTCCTCCTTGCTCGGCACGCACACCGCGACCCGAACCGTCCGGGTGTCAAACGATGCGGGTTTTCCCGTGCCCGTGCCGCACTGCACCACCTCGGAAAACGCCCAGTTCGGCCACGAACCAGTGGCGATCTGCATCACCGGTTCTTCAGTCGTAGCACTCGACATTCCACTGCTTTCCGGGGTGACATTGCAAATCGAAATCGACGCGTTCGAGTAGGGAGTGAATTTCGCTACGTCGGCTGCACCGCCGGCTGGGGCAAACACCTTGGCAAAGGCATGCACGTCGTCCGGCAGCATGGCGCGCTCAAGCACGGTGTCGCCGAGTGCCGTACCATTGTTGTCTACTTTTCGATATCCGCCATACAAAGTCTTGCGCAACACATCCATGCGCGTCATCGACGCCCAGTTGAGGAAGTTGCCGCTCCATTGCGACGAGCATTCATGATCGTTCGTGCCTCCAGCTGCGCCAGCCGGCTCGAAACGACCATCACCGGATGAGTTATAGGAGTAACAACGCTCGGGGTCGAAGTAGCCGTAATACTCGACCGTATCGGTGTAACTGGTGTCCAGCACGCCGTCGCCGTTGAGATCGGAGTAGTCGTTATAGGCTTTCATCGACAGCTGATGATCCCGCGACATGACCAGCATCACACGCGGGTCGGGCGGATTGAGAAACACCGGTTTTTGCGCGATGTCCACCGCGCCTGCCAGCGACGACAGCGTGGCCAGAATCAGTCCGAGTATCAGGGCGTTGATGCGTTGCATGATCATGACTCCAATGTATCGGCGCTAGCGGCGATAGGTTTCCTGCAGGTAGATAAGAGTATTGGAATTGCCGCCCGTCCCGCGCGTGGTGATCCGGAAAACCCCCGTCTCTGCAACGGGGCCCGCCTTCAAGCTGAACCCCGCTCCGGCCACGGCGGGCAACTGCTCGATCACATAACGGGGCGCAGAATAAGCGCCCGTAGGCACGGTGGATAGCGCGGCCGAATCGGCAGACCAGTCGTGCGTTTGTGTCCAGTACAAGTCGTAGCCCCGCGTGCTTACCCCGGCTGACGAAAGGTATGCGCCGGTTGCGCCGAATGTAGGCAAGGACGCGCCGTTAAGCACTTGTTCACCTGCACGCAGCGCGGCTTCGGCCGCCTGGAAAGCAAGGTCGATGTCGCGCGCATTACCGGCCATTCGCTCTTCGAGCAGGGTCGTGCGCATGGCCGCCATCGAAAACAGCGTGAGGACGACCATGAAAATCAGGCCGGTGATCAGAGCGACCCCACGCTCGGTGCGCGGCTTATAAAGCGTCGTTGTTTTCATGGCAGGCGGTTGCGAATTCCGATCGTTGTGGTGAAGACCTGATACATCCTCCGGTCCGCGGCGTTCACGGCTGCACCGTTGAAGTTGTAGGTCTGCGCCGAGGTCGTGACATTGTTTTCCGGACTCGAAATCAGCAGGCTGATCCGCGCCGTCACCACCTGATTCCAGTTCGCGCCCACGCCGGTGGCATTGCTGTATACGTCGGCCGTGCGGTCGGCATTGGTGTCGCGACCAAACTCCACCTGCATGTTCTCGACGTTTTCAACCAGTTCCTGCGCCCCTTCCTTGATGCTAACCCGATACAGCGCGCGCCGGCCGGCCGGATTCTGGCCGATGAAGTAATCGTATTGCTCGAACCTGAATATGCTGGCATCCGAACAATATGCAGCACTCACGTTGTTGCCGGTGTTGCTGCTGTTCGAATGCGCGAGCGTCACCAGGCCGGAATTGCCTGGCGTGTTGGTCACTTTGAAGACGTCTGTGTTGGTGCAGTTCGACACCACCAGGACATCGTCCTGCTCGAAGCCGTACGGATTGCCCGTGATCTGGAGATTGGCATTGACGGGCACGCAGTTGCCGGTAACGGATACGCCGGCGCCAAACGCCCCCTGGATGGTGATGACGTCTCCCGCCAACCACGTAATGCCGGATGGATTGACCCAGCCTACTCCATCGTCATACCCGACAATCGCCGTAGCGGCCGATATGGCCGGCACCGGCGGGTTGGCGATCGTGTTCACGCTGGTGTTGGCCAGGTTGCCGCAGCCGACAAATCCCGCCATGCGCACGTCGCGGCCCAACATGTCGAGCGCATAGCGTGCGGACTCCTGCATGCGCGACATGTTGTCGGTGGTGCGAAACGCGCTACGGCTGCCCAGATAAACATAGCCGATTGATGCCACCACAATGAAACCGATGGTCATCGCCACCATGAGTTCCACCAGACTGAAGCCGGTTTGGAATTTGGATGAGGAGGTCTGTCTATTCATAGTTGGGTCTGGACCTGGAATTTTTGGTCCGATTTTCCGGCGTTACCCGTCTCATTTCCGATACCCCGGCTATCGTTCCACTGCACCGTGACCGTGACCGTGCGGTCAGCTTCCACATCTACTGATCCATCCCCGGCGGGCAGGCTGCAGGCAAGCAGGGTTTTCCAGCCGGTCAGGTCCTGGGCCGCCATCGAGCCTGCAAGTACCGGGGCAGCCGCGCAGGCGGCCGGGCTGCCCAGATTCGTGTTGTAACCGCTTGCCAGCGCTGTGTCCCGGTTGGCACGCATGCGATCCACGATATCGTAGGCCAGCCAGGTTGCCTGGGTGCGCTGATAGGCGCTCTGGTTGTTGCGGATGCTGGTTGCCATCAAGCCGGCCAAGCCGAGTAGGCCGATAGACAGCACCAGCACCGCGACCAGCACTTCGAGTAGCGTAAAGCCAGACTGTTTCATGGAGTTCCTCATGGGCAATTCGGCCCGACCACACACGCGCGCGCGCGGCCGGTCAATTCAATTTGTATCAGGCGATTTGCTACGCCTGCCGCTCCGGAAGACAGGGTCAAAGTCGTGGCCGCAACGGGCGTGGTCATGCGGCCGTTGGCATTGAATACGATCGTCCCCGCACCTGTGAGAGTGCTGGATCCTCCAATGGCCGGCTGCATTCTTAGCACGTTTCCTGCGCCATCGAGCACGACCCAGCCTTGGGTCCAGGTGCCCGTGCAAGTGGCGCCATCGCTACTGGCGCACACAGTCACGTTGGCAGAACGCTTGACGGCTTCGCTCCGTGCCAAGCTGAGCGAGGCCACCATGTCGTTCGCCTGCGACGCCACGCGGCTGCTCACCACAAATATCTGATAATTCGGTATGGCAACAGCAAGCAGAATCGCCAGCACGGACAGCGTGACCATCAGCTCGATCAGGGTAAAACCGCGCGTCGTTGCCGGAGCGTAGACCATGGTATTCAAGTTCTCTCTTTTCACACTTGCACGTTAAGAATGCGGGCTGGTGATGTCCAGCGCCACAAGACGAATGGCGGAATTGGGCTTATGAGCGGCCAAAACACTGACGCAAATATGCTGGCGACGAAAAATCGTCACCCAATCTTTAGCGTCAAGGATCCGCGTAACTTGAGCCCGCTTGAAAATCAGCAGATCTTAGACTCGAGGCGAACGCGCCCTGTCGGACTGACAACAATGTCACGCTGTTCGCCGGCCACACAAACATGCAGCTTCCCATTGGGAAAGTTGTTGGGGCCCTGGCTGATGCCGCTGGGTTTGTAGCTGATATATGTACTGAAATTGCTGGCCGTAATGGTTACCGCACCGAAAGCACGGTCCTGTTGCCGCAACACGATATCGGCTGCGTCAATCACCCCGCGCGCGCCACCATCGACAAACACCAGCCAGCCTTGCTGCCAGCTGGCTGCCGTATTGCAAGCTGGCATTGCAGCCATGGCGTTGTCTGTCTTGCACACCGTGACGCGTATGCCACGCTTGACTGCTTCGGATCGTGCGAGCTGGATGGCAGAAACAAGGTCGTTGGTCACCGTCGCCAGCCTGGTGGTGTTGACGAGAAATGCGTAGCTTGGAACGGCAATCGCCAATAAAATCGACCCCACCGCCAGTACAACCAGCAGTTCCACCAGTGTGAATCCACGCCTTTTCATGCCCGACCCCTTCGCCTTTGAATTCACGGCTGTC
>JBAVWB010000053.1:0-6943 GCA_049697615.1 Thiobacillus sp.
AGGATGGACAGCGCCAGCGGTGTCGAACGGGAACCAGGGGAAATCACCGCATGGGTCACCCCGGCGGCGGCAAAGCCGGCGACCATCGCTTGCGACCAGAGAAAATTGAGCGTGCCGGTGTCGATCATGCTTCGCATCTGAATCGAAAGCACGGATTGTAGTCGTATCGCGACGCCATGACCCGCCCCGATTGGAGCAGCCGTGCTATGATGCTCGCCGTTCTTCGCGGTTCCCGCTGTTTTGGGTCAGCGAAAGAGGAGTGGTAGTTCAGTTGGTTATAATACCGGCCTGTCACGCCGGGGGTCGCGGGTTCGAGTCCCGTCCACTCCGCCAACATCAAAAAGGCGAACGCGAGTTCGCCTTTTTTCATTTCAGCGAATTTCAGTGCTTCAAAGCCATCTCAGCCGATCTGGATCGAGTCAAATTTAATCGAAGCCAGGGGAGACGCGAGGCGCAAAGTGCGCGAAAATTCGCATTGACGTTTTTTCCGGAGTTGAAAACCGTGCTCGAAGCAATCCGCAACCATGCAAAGGGTTGGCTGGCCAAAGTCATACTCGCCTTGATCGCAATTACCTTCGCCCTGTTTGGCGTGGATTCCTACATGAAGGGCGACAAAAGCGGCGGCATGGTGGCCGAGGTCGGCGACGTGGGGATTTCGCGCGAGGAACTGACACGGGAGATACAGGGGCAGAGCGATCGCATGCGCGAGACGCTCGGTCCGGCTTTTGACCCTGCCGTGATCGAATCGGCCGATTTTCGCAAGCAGGTGCTCGACAGCCTGATCGAGCGCAAGGCCTTGCTGCAGGAAGCGCAAAAGCTCAAGTTTCTGGCGCCCGATTCCTATATTGCATCGGTGCTGGGCCAGATCCCGTCTTTTCAGCAGGACGGTGCGTTTTCCCAGCAGCGTTATGAGGCGGTGCTGCGGCAGAATGGACGCACCCCGGCCCAGTTCGAGAACGAACTGCGTCAGGCTTTCATGCTGGAAGCCATCAGCAGTTCGATATCGCTTGCGACATTTCCTTCGACCACTTCGCTGACGCAGATTGCACGCCTGGTGGCGCAGCAACGCGAAATTTCGTGGGCGGATATTCCGGCATCTGCGGTGGCGTCTGAAATCAAGCTGACACCGGCAGACATGGAGCGTTATTACACGGCCAACAAGGCCGACTTCACCGATCCCGAGGAGATCCGCGCCGAATATCTGGTACTGGACATCGCCGCGGTGGCAGCGGGCATCGCGGTGAGCGAGCAGGCCGTGGCGGATTATTACGCGGCCAATGCCGCGCAGTTTGGACAACCCGAACTGCGTAGCGCCAGCCACATCCTCATCGTAGCTGACAAGAATGCGGATGCGGCGACGCGCGAACAGGCGCTGAAGAAAGCGACCGAACTCTACCAAACGCTGCAGAAAACCCCGCAGCGCTTTGCCGAGTTGGCGCGCACCCAGTCACAGGATCCGGGCTCGGCTGCGCAGGACGGCAACCTCGGCAGCTTTGGCCGCGGCATGATGGTCAAGCCGTTTGAGGAGGCAGTATTCAGCATGAAGCCGAATGAAATCCGTGGACCGGTGGAGAGCGATTTCGGCTATCACATCATCCGCCTGGATGGCATCGAGCCCGCTCAGACTGCGCCGCTATCCGAGGTGCGTGCTGGGGTGGTGGATGAGTTGCGCAAGCAGCAGGCGCAGCGGGTTTTTGCCGAACTGGCCGATAACTTCAGCAACCAGGTGTACGAAAACGCCGACAGCCTGCAGTCCGCAGCGGCAGCGGCGAAGTTGACTGTTCGTCAAGGCAGCTGGATGACCGCCAGGAATGCGCCGCCGCCCTTCAACCATGCGGGCCTGTCGGCCGCCCTGTTCAGCCCCGAATCGATCAAGTCCCGGCAAAATACCGAGGCCATCGAGGTTGAGCCTGGCACGCTGGTCGCGGCGCGGGTGGCAGAGCATCGTCCGGCACGGTTACGCCCCCTGGCCGAGGTGTCGGCCGCGATCGAGGCCAAGCTGCGCGCTGAACAGCGTGCCAAGCTGCTTGCGCAAAAGGGCGAAGCCGCCCTCCAGGCACTGGCAAAAGGTGAGGAAGCAGGCTTGAAGTGGTCGGCATTCCAGGTGGTGGGACGTCAACCCTCGGCCGAACTCGACGCGGCCGGTGCCAAGGCGGTATTCAGGGTGAACGCCGACTCGCTGCCGGCCTACACGGGTTTTGCCCGTCCCGACGGCGCGTACCGCATTGTGCGGGTGAGCCGTGTGATGGAAGCGCCTGCAATGGATCCGATGCTGCTGTCATCGGTAGAATCCGGTGTCACCCAGGCGCTCCAGCGTGCGGACATGCAGGCGATGGTCGCGCTGATCAAGGCCGGACAGAAAGTCAAAATCAAGCCGAATGCGATCGAGGGAAGATAAGCGCCTCATACGCACAACAAAAAACGCGCCTTCAGGGCGCGTTTTTTGTTGGGTCAGGCTGACGGATCATTCCGCGCCGGCTGTGGAGTTGAAACCGCAGTCGACGTAAGTGATCTCGCCGGTGATTCCGGAGGCCAGGTCGGAGAGCAGGAAGGCGACGGCGTTGCCGACTTCATCAATGGTCACGTTGCGGCGCAGCGGCGCGTTCTTGGCGACGATGTCGAGCTTCTCGCCGAAGTTGGCGATGCCGCTGGCGGCCAGGGTCTTGATCGGGCCGGCTGAGACCGCGTTGACGCGGATGCCCTTGGGCCCGAGGCTTTGTGCCATGTAGTAGACGCTGGATTCGAGGCTGGCCTTGGCCAGTCCCATGACGTTGTAGTTGGGGACGGAGCGGATCGCGCCCAGGTAGGAGAGCGTCAGCAGTGCCGCCTGGCGGCCTTCCATCATCGGCAGCGCGGCTTTGGCCAGCGCGGCAAAGCTGTACGAGCTGATGTCGTGCGCGATGCGGAAGTTTTCCCGGGTGACCGCGGAAAGAAAGTCGCCGGCAAGGGCCTCCTTCGGCGCAAACGCGATCGAATGAACCAGACCGTCGAAGCCGTCCCAGTGCTTGCCGAGTTCGGCGAACAGCGCGTCGATCTGCTCGTCGCTGCCGACGTCGCACGGAAACACCAGGTCGGAGCCGAATTCCCTGGCGAATTCGGTGACGCGCTCCTTGATGCGTTCGCCCTGATAGGTGAAGGCGAGTTCGGCGCCCTCGCGCTTGCACGCGGCAGCGATACCGTAGGCAATGGACCGGTTGGATATGACGCCGGTGATGAGCAAACGCTTGCCTGCAAGAAATCCCATAATGGTCTCGAAGAGTTGAGAATCGGGTGATTATAACGGCTGACGTTGGCGGCGCGCTTGGGTACACTTGCGGCATGTCACGCATCGGGGCGAATTTATTCAGGTCAGGGCTGCTGGGATTGAGCTTGAGCCTGATGGCGGGCTGCTCCGACAGCCTGAACAATCCCTACTCCGATGGCGAAGCGCATTCAAATACGCTGTATAGCGCATTTTCAGAGCGTCCCAAACACCTCGATCCGGCGCGTTCCTACAGTTCGAACGAGGTCGAGTTCACCGGCCAGATTTACGAGCCGCCGCTGCAGTACCACTTTCTCAAGCGCCCGTATGAACTGATCCCGCTGACCGCCGAGGCGGTGCCGAAGCCGCGCTATGTCGACGCCGCCGGCAAGCCGTTGCCGGACGATGCGCCCGCTGCGGCGATTGCCGAAAGCCACTACGAAATCCGCATCCGCCCCGGCATCCGCTATCAGCCGCATCCGGCGTTTGCGCGCGACGGGGCGGGACGCTATCGCTACCATGCGCTCACGGCTTCGGAGGTCGCCGGGAAAACCCGCATCGGCGATTTCGAGCACACCGGAACGCGCGAACTGGTGGCAGCGGATTACGTGTACCAGATCAAGCGGCTGGCCAACCCCAGACTCAGCTCGCCGATCTTCGGACTGATGAGCGAGCACATCGTCGGCCTGAAGGTGCTGGGGGAAGCGCTGGAGAAAGCGGCCCGCGACCAGCCCGATGCGCCGCTGAAACTCGACGACTTTCCGCTCGCCGGTGCCGAAGTGGTGGACCGCCACACCTACCGCATCCGCATCAAGGGCAAATACCCGCAGTTCATCTACTGGCTGGCGATGCCGTTCTTCGCGCCGGTGCCGTGGGAGGCCGAAGCCTTCTACGCGCAGCCCGGCATGGCGGACAGGAACCTCACGCTCGACTGGCAGCCGGTCGGCACCGGGCCTTTCTATCTGGCGGAGAACGATCCCAACCGCCGCATGGTGCTGAAGAAGAATCCGCATTTCCACGGCGAAACCTACCCGATGGAAGGCAGCGAAGAGGACCGCCAGGCCGGGCTGCTGGCCGATGCCGGCAAGCCGCTGCCGCTGGTGGATGAGGCCGTGTTCAGCCTGGAAAAGGAAACCATTCCCTACTGGAGCAAGTTCCTGCAGGGCTATTACGACAGTTCCGGGATCAGTTCGGACAGCTTCGACCAGGCCGTGCAGTTCACCTCCGGCGGCGATCCACAGCTCACCGACAGCATGCGCGAGCAGGACATCCATCTGATCACCGCGGTGGCGGCCTCGATCTGGTACGTCGGCTTCAACATGCTCGACCCGGTGGTCGGCGGCCTCGGCGAAGACCGCCAGAAGCTGCGGCAGGCGCTCTCCATCGCCTTCGACTACGACGAATTCATCTCGATTTTCCTCAACGGCCGCGGCATTCCCGCGCAGGGGCCGATCCCACCCGGGCTGTTCGGCTATGTCGAAGGCGAGGCCGGGCTGAACCCCTATGTGTACGAGGCGCGCGACGGCCAGGTCATGCGACGTCCGATCGAGACCGCCAAAAAACTGCTGGCCGAGGCGGGCTATCCGAACGGCCGCAATGCGAAGACGGGCGAACCGCTGGTGCTGTATTTCGACACCATGGCGAGCGGGCCGGATGCCAAGTCGCGGCTCGACTGGATGAAGAAACAGCTCGACAAGATCAACGTGCAGCTGGTGGTGCGCGGCACCGACTACAACCGCTTTCAGGACAAGATCCGCAAGGGCAACGCGCAGCTGTTCGAATGGGGCTGGAACGCCGACTACCCCGATCCGGAAAACTTCTTCTTTCTGCTTTATGGCCCGCACAAGAAAGTCGCCACGGGCGGCGAGAATGCAGCCAACTACGACAGCGCTGAATTCAATTTTTTGTTCGAGCGCATGAAGGACATGGACAACGGCCCCGAGCGCCAGCAGGTGATCGACGCCATGCTGGAGATCGTGCGCCGCGATGCGCCGTGGATATTCGCCTACTACCCGAAATCCTTCGGCCTCACCCACGGCTGGGTGACGAACGTCAAACCCAACCTGATGGCCAACAACACGCTCAAGTACCGCCGTATCGACCCGGACCTGCGCGAGGCCCGGCGAGCCGAATGGAACCGCCCGGTGCTGTGGCCGATCATCCTGCTGGCGGCAGGAATGGTCGCCGTCATCGCGCCGGCGGTGATCGCATGGCGGCGGCATGAAAGGAAAACCGCCTGATGCTGGCCTACATCCTGCGCCGCCTGCTGTATGCGATCCCGATCCTGATCGGGGTGAACCTGCTGACCTTCGCGCTGTTCTTCGTCGTCAACACGCCGGACGACATGGCGCGGCTGCAGCTCGGCGCCAAGCACGTGACGCCGGAGGCGGTCGAACGCTGGAAGGTCGAGCACGGCTACGACAAGCCGCTGCTGCTGAACGCCAAGGCGGAAGGCACGGCGCAGTTCACCGACACCATCTTCTTCCAGCATTCGGCGGCGATGTTCGCGTTCGAGTTCGGCAAGGGCGACGACGGCCGCGACATCGGCAACGAGATCAAGACGCGCATGGGGCCCAGCCTGGCGATCGCGCTGCCGGTGTTCGTCATCGGGCTGATGGTCAACATCACTTTCGCGCTCCTGATGGTGTTTTTCCGCTCCACCTACCTCGACCTGTGGGGCGTGGTGCTGTGCGTGGTGCTGATGTCGATCTCGGGACTCTTCTACATCATTGCCGGACAGTACTTCATCGCCAAGCTGTGGAACCTGCTGCCGATTTCGGGCTTTGACGGCGGCATCGACGGCCTCCGCTTCATCCTGCTGCCGGTGCTGGTCGGCGTGGTCGCCGGCATCGGCAGCGGCGCGCGCTGGTACCGCACCATCTTCCTCGAGGAAATCGGCAAGGACTATGTGCGCACCGCGCGCGCCAAGGGCCTGGGCGAAGTCCGCGTGCTGTTCCGCCACGTGCTGAAGAACGGCATGATCCCGATCCTCACCGGCGCGGTGGTGGTGCTGCCGTTGCTGTTCATGGGCAGCCTCATCACCGAATCCTTTTTCGGCATTCCGGGGCTGGGCAGCTATACCATCGACGCCATCCAGGCGCAGGACTTCGCGGTAGTGCGCGCGATGGTCTTCCTCGGCTCCTTCCTCTACATCGCCGGCCTCATCCTCACCGACATTTCCTATTCGTGGGTGGATCCCCGGGTGCGGCTGCAATGAACTTCTTGCCGGTGATCCTGTGGACCGATGCGCTGATCTTCGCACTGCTGGCGGCGGTGGCGGCACTGGTGTGGTTCATCCGCCGCCAGGAACACCTGCTGGCGCCGTGGCGGGCCGTGGCGCAGCGTCCGATGGCGATGGGCGCCGCGCTGGTGCTCGGCGTATTCGTGGTCATCGGCCTGCTCGATTCGCTGCATTACCGCGAGCGCCTGGCCGACAGCCCGGCCGATGCGCCGCAGTACTCGGTCGAAGTGCTGTCCGCGTTCGATGCGCTGGTAAGCGATCTGCGCACGCGCAAGGAAAAAACCTATTCGTCGCCGCTGGCGATGCAGTTGTACGCCAAGGAATTTATCGAACGCGACGGCGCGACCGTGCGCGATTACCCGCGCCTGCAATATGGCGGCGCGCACCTGCAGCGTGCGGACGCACGCCTGCCCGACATCACCCGTCGCACGCTTGCCGGCGCTGCGCAGGGTGCGCTGGCG
>JBAVWB010000054.1:0-18165 GCA_049697615.1 Thiobacillus sp.
CTGTTCAGCCGCCGCGGCTGGCGACGCGTGGTTGCCTGGCAGGCGCGCCAGCCGATGCACCGCGCGCAATTCGAGTTCTGCCTGAAAAGCGCGATCGAGAACGAGGCCAACCTGCTGTTGCATCCCCAGGCCGGAGGCGACATCACCGAAGCGCCGGGTTATTTCGGCCTGGTGCGCTGCTTCCTTGCCGTGCGTGAACGCTTTCCGGCCGCCTCCACCCAGTTGTCGCTGTTGCCCGCCCCCCCGCGCGAGGCCAGTGCGCGCGCGCTTCTGCTGCGCGCCATCGTTGCGCGCAACTATGGCTGCAGCCTGCTGATTGCCGGCGGCGAGCACCAGCCCGACGGCGACTTCCGTCGCGGCGAAGACCTGGTCAAGTCCGACCTCAACCCTCCAGTGAGCGCCCTTGCCGATACCATCGGGGTCAAGTTCATCGCCTATCCGCGCATGGTCTATGTGGAAGACCGCGCCGAGTACCTGCCCGAGTCCGAAGCGCCGGCAACAGCGCGGGTGCTCACCCTGAGTGGCGCTGAATTCCGGCGCCGCATGCAGGCCGGGCTGAAAATTCCGGACTGGTACAGCTTCCCCGAAGTACTGGCCGAACTGCAGCGGCAGAACCCGCCGCGCGAACGGCAAGGTTTCACCGTCCTGTTCACCGGCCTGTCCGGTGCGGGCAAATCCACCCTCGCGCGCGCCCTGGCTGCGCGGCTGATGGAAATGGGCGGCCGCTCGGTCACCCTGCTCGATGGCGACATCGTGCGGCGCCATCTGTCGTCCGAACTGGGATTCTCCAAGGCCCACCGCGACATCAACGTGCGGCGCATCGGTTTCGTCGCCAGCGAAATCACCAAGAATCGCGGCATCGCCATCTGCGCCCCGATCGCGCCCTACCGCCAGACCCGCCGTGATGTGCGCGCCATGATCGAAGCCGTCGGCGGCTTTGTCGAAATCCACGTCGCCACGCCGATCCAGACCTGCGAATCGCGCGACCGCAAGGGCCTGTACGCCAAGGCGCGCGCGGGGCTGATTCCGGAATTCACCGGGGTGTCGGACCCTTATGAAGTGCCCGAACACCCGGAACTGGCGATCGACACCACCAACCTGGGGATCGACGAGGCGGTGCAGCAGATCCTGCTCAAGCTGGCGCACGAGGGGTATCTGCGCTGATCTCGGCAAGCATGCAGAAAAAAACGGCGGCTCCAGGCCGCCGTTTTTGTTTGGGTGGTCGCACGATCAGGCGCGATTCAGCGGCCTGGCCAGCGACCCCGCCACCATACCCGTGAGGCTGGCGATGAAGCCCACAAACTGCGGCGGCAGGGCGGCTTCGGGGGCGATGAACTCCATCGCGATCCAGGCGGTGAAGCCCAGCGCAATCGACAAGCCGGCGCCGAAGCTGTTGGCGCGCTTCCAGTAGAGGCCAGCGAAGAGCGGGACGAAGGCGGTGGCCAGCGTCACCTTGTAGGCGTTCTCGACCATCTGGTGAATGCTGGTTTCGGATTCCAGCGACCACAGGGAATACGCCACCACCAGCACGGCGAAGGCGACCACCACGGCGCGGGTGATCAGCAGCAGCTTCTTCTGGCTCATGCGGTGCTGCGGCATCATTTCCTTGATGATGTTTTCGGAGATGGTGACCGAGGGCGCGAGCAGGGTACCGGAGGCGGTGGACATGATCACCGACAGCAGGGCGCCGTAGAAGATGATCTGCGCGGCCAGTGGCAGGTGCGTCTTGACGAAGGTGGGCAGCACCAGCTGGGCGTCTTCGGCCAGCAGCGCCGTGGTCATGGCGGGGTCGACCAGGGTAGCGGAATAGGTGAGGTAGATCGGCACCGCAGCAAAAAGGAAGTAGAAGGTGCCGCCGATGAGCGTACCCCATACCGCGATCCGCTCGTTTTTAGAGGCGTTGGCGCGCTGGAAAACGTCCTGCTGCGGAATCGAGCCGAAGCCCATGGTCAGCAAGCCCGCGACAAAGGTGACGATCGCCGCCCATTCCATGGCCGGCCAGAACTCGAACTTGCCGGCAGCAAAGGCGTGCTCGACCACCGGGGCGACGCCGCCCACTTCGGGCATGCCACCCACCAGATACGAAATCCACAGCAGGCCGGCGACGATGATGGTCATCTGCACCAGGGTGGTGAGCGCCACCGACCACATGCCGCCGAACAGGGTGTAGAGCGAGACCACGGCGGCGCCGATGAGGACGCCCTGCGAGGTCGTGATCACGCCGTCGGACAGCACGTTGAACACCAGCCCCAGCGCCGTCACCTGCGCCGACACCCAGCCGAGGTAGGAGGCGGCGATCGCCAGCGACATGACGATTTCCACCGGGCGGTTGTAGCGCTCACGGTAGAAGTCGCCCAGGGTGATGAGCTTCATGCGGTAGAGCGGGCGGGCGAACAGGAGGCCGAACAGGATCAGCGCGAGCGAGGCGCCGAAGGGGTCGGAAATCGTTCCGCCGAGGTTCTCGTCGAGGAAGGTGGCCGGGATGCCGAGCACGGTCTCGGCGCCGAACCAGGTGGCGAACACCATGGCGACGACGACGATCATCGGCAGCGACTGGCCGGCGGTGATGTAGTCGCGGGCGTTGTGGACCTTGGTGGCGGCGTAGAGGCCGATGCCGATGGAGAGAACGAGGTACAGAACGACGAATCCGATCAGCATGGCGAGTCCTTATCGCAGGTTGAAGTAGAGAGACGTGACCACCAGCACGGCGAGCAGGCCGGCGATGGCGCCGAGCCATTTGTTGCGCGCGTGCTGTTGTTGCAGCATGAGGGTGAGGCCGGCTTCCAGCTGGGCCAGACGGTTTTCGTTGAGCGCCTGGTGCGCCAGCCGCGGCAGTTGCGGCAGCAGCGCCGCCCACTTGGGGGCCTCGGTCTGCAGGTTTTTCACCAGCGCGCGCCAGCCCATCTGCTCGTTCATCCAGCGCTCGAGGAAGGGCTTGGCGGTTTTCCACAGGTCGAGTTCGGGATCGAGCTGCCGGCCAAGGCCTTCGATGTTGAGCAGGGTTTTCTGCAACAGAACCAGTTGCGGCTGGATTTCGACGTTGAAGCGACGCGAGGCCTGGAACAACTGCAGCAGCACGCGGCCGAAGGAGATGTCCTTCAGAGGGCGGTCGAATACCGGCTCGCACACTGCGCGCACCGCCGCTTCGAGTTCGTCGATGCGGGTGTCGGCCGGCACCCAGCCGGATTCCAGGTGCGCCAGCGCCACACCCTTGTAGTCGCGGCGGAAGAAGGCGAGGAAGTTGCGCGCGAGGTATTGCTTGTCGACTTCGGTGAGCGTGCCCATGATGCCGAAGTCGAGCGCGATGTATTGGTCAATCGGTTTGGGCTCAGCGTTCGTCCCCTCCCCCTCGGGGGGATAACCAGCGACTTGCCCGCTTGCGGGCTTAGTCGAATGGCTAGTAGTTCCATCAGGGTTAGGGAGAGGGCGATAACCGGGGCGCACCAGGATGTTGCCGGGGTGCATGTCGGCATGGAAGAAACCGTCGCGGAACACCTGGGTGAAGAAGATTTCCACCCCGGTGGCGGCGAGTTTCGGGATGTTCACGCCGGATTCGCGCAGGCGCTCGATCTGGCTCACAGGGATGCCGTCCATGCGGTCCATCACCATGACGTCGTGATCGCAGTAGTCCCAGTACACCCCGGGCACCAGCAGCAGCGGCGAATCCTTGAAGTTGCGCCGCAGTTGCGAGCAGTTGGCGGCCTCGCGCATCAAATCCAGTTCGTCTTCCAGATGTTTCTCGAATTCCGCCACCACTTCGCGCGGGCGCAGCCGGCGGCCGTCGGCAAAGAGCTTTTCCAGCAGCCCCGCGGCAGCGTAGAGCAGCGACACGTCGTGCGCGATCACCGGCGCGATGCCGGGGCGCAGCACCTTCACCGCGACCGGAGTGCTGTCGTGCAGCCGCGCGAAATGGACCTGCGCGACCGAGGCGGAGGCGATCGGGGTGGCGTCGAATTCGGCAAAGACTTCGGCGAGCGGTCTTTTGTAGGCCGCTTCCAGCGTGGCGATCGCCTGGGTGGACGGGAAGGGCGGCACCCGGTCCTGCAACTGGGTGAGTTCGTCGGCGATGTCGAGCGGAACCAGGTCGCGCCGGGTGGAAAGCATCTGGCCGAACTTGACGAAAATGGGGCCCAGCGCCTCCAGTGCACGGCGCAGCCGCACGCCGCGCGGCTCGGAAAGCGGGCGCCAGAAGAGCGTCGCGCGCACCAGCCAGCGCAGCGGCCGCACCCGCTCGTGGCCGAGGAAGAATTCCTCCAGCCCGAAACGCAGGCCGACGGTGAGAATGCGGGCGAGGCGCAGAAGTTTCATGCGGTGCGCGGTTGCGCGTCCTGTTCGGGTGGGCGGGCTTCCAGCAAACGCAGCCGCGCATCCAGCCGGGCCTCATCGTCGGCGAGGGCGTCTACTTCGCGGTTGAAGCGTGCGACCTCGATTGCGCGCGCCATCAGTTCAGCTTCCTCGACCACGTATTCGCTGGCGTTGCGTCCGAGCGCGGCGGCCGTGTGGGCGAGGCCAGCGAGGACATCGCGGCCGAGCGCATGCAGGCGATGCGCGGCGATGTCGCCTACGACCGGCGCGAGGTCGGCTTCGACATCCCAGTCGAGTTGCCTGAACACGCGATCCAGCGTGGCGAGCAGCGCGGGGTCGCCGCTGTAGTCGGCCTGGCGCAGCACCTCGCGGCCGAAAAACGGCAGACGGGCGACGAGCGCGGGGGTGGGACGGATGACGGCGTCGGGGGTGTCGACAACGGCTTCTGAAAAATAGCCGTCGTCGGCGATGCGGCAGTCGTAGTGCACGAGCGCGAGATCGAAGCGCACGCTGCGCCCGGCGTGGCGAATCAGCGCTTCGGCCGCGCCGGGCGACTGCCGCAGCAGGTGGTTCAGGCTGCGCTCGAAAAGGGCTTCAGCGATCAAACCTTGAAGCCCTTGTGCAGGGCGACGACGCCGGCGGTGAGGTTGTGGTAGCTGACCTTGGCAAAGCCGGCAGCCTCCATCATGGTCTTCAGTTCCTCCTGGCCGGGGTGCATGCGGATCGATTCGGCCAGGTACTGGTAGCTGCCGGCGTCGTTTGCGACAAGCTTGCCCATCAAGGGCAGCAGCTTGAAGGAATACAGGTCGTAGGCGGGCTCCAGCGGCTTCCACACCTTGGAGAACTCCAGCACCAGCAGGCGGCCGCCGGGCTTCAGCACGCGGTTCATCTCGGCCAGCGCCTGATCCTTGTTGGTCATGTTCCTGAGGCCGAAGGCCACGGAAACGCAATCGAAATAGTTGTCGGGAAACGGCAGCCGTTCGCCGTCGCACTGCACCGTGGGCGGGGTCCTGCCCTCGTTCAGCATGCGGTCGCGGCCTTCGCGCAGCATGGAGAAGTTGATGTCGGTGAGCAGCACGGTGCCGGTTTCGCCCACATCCTTCAGGAACAGCCGCGTCAGGTCGGCGGTGCCGCCGGCGACGTCGAGCACGCGCATCCCGGGCCGCAGGCCTGCCTGCGCCACCGCAAAGCGCTTCCACAGTCGGTGCAGGCCGGCCGACATGAGGTCGTTCATGATGTCGTACTGGGCGGCGACAGAATGGAAGACCTCGGCCACCTTGGCGGCCTTTTCGGATTCGGCGACCTGCTTGTAGCCGAAGTGGGTGGTTTTATCCATGGCAGTGGGGATGAGCGAATCAGCCGCGAATTCTACCAGCGCACGGGCTGACGCGGGTTTGAAGAGGGGACGAGGCTGTCATAAATCAGTCATACTGTTGTCATAGTATGGCCACCATCTAAATAAGGCTGGAGTCACCATGGCTGCCAATATTTTGCTGGTCGAAGACGAACCCGGGATTCAGGAACTGCTGAAGTTCAACCTGGCGCAGGCCGGGCATCAGGTCACCACCGCGGGCGACGCCGAGCACGCGCTGAAATTCCTCAAGAGCACCCTGCCCGACGTCATCCTGCTCGACTGGATGCTGCCCGGCATGTCCGGAATCGACCTTTGCAAACGCCTGCGCAGCGACGAGCGCTACCAGCCGATCCCCATCATCATGCTCACCGCGCGCGGCGAGGAGCGCGACAAGGTGCTGGGACTGGACACCGGCGCCGACGACTACATCACCAAGCCGTTTTCTCCGCGCGAGCTGGTGTCGCGCATCAAGGCCGTGCTGCGCCGCCGCGCGCCGCAGATGACCGACGAGCCGGTCGAGGTCAATGGCCTGAGGCTCGATCCCGTCAGCCATCGCGTGCAGGGGCGCGGCCAGCCGCTGGACCTGGGGCCGACCGAATTCAGACTGCTGCACTTCTTCATGACGCACCCCGAGCGGGTGTATTCGCGCACCCAGCTACTCGACCAGGTGTGGGGCGACGACGTGTTCGTCGAGGAGCGTACGGTCGACGTCCACATCCGTCGCCTGCGTCTGGCGCTGGAGCCGTCAGGCCATGCCGATCTGATCCAGACCGTGCGCGGGTCGGGCTATCGCTTTTCGGTCGAAGTGGGATAATTCGCCCACCTTGGTTTCATCGGACTGTTAAACATGGGTTTCTGGTGGCGTCCGCTCGGTGTGCTGGCCAGCGTATTGCTGGTGGCCCTGTTTTTGTGGGCCGGCTGGGGCTGGGTGGCCGCGCTGGGCTTTCTGGCAGGCATCCAGGCCTTCGTGATGCTGCGCCGCCTGTGGCAGGAGTTTCGCCTGTCGCGCTGGCTGGAAAACCCCGACGAAGTCGATCCTCCCGACGCCACCGGCACCTGGGGCGACATTTTCTACCGCCTGCAGAAACTCCAGAAACGTCAGAAGGCCAGCCGCGGCGAACTCACCTCCGCGCTCGAGCAGTTCGAGCACGCCGCGATGGCGGTGCCCGATGGCATGGTCATCCTCAACGGCAACGAGCAGATTGAATGGTGCAACCCCGCCTCGCGCAAATACATGGGGCTGGACTGTGACCGCGACCGCGGCCAGTTCGTGCGCTACCTGCTGCGGCAGGCGCATTTCCTTGAATTCCTCGACGCCGCCGATTATTCGCGCCGTCTGGTGTGCAAGTCGCCGATCAACCGCGAGGTGACCCTGTCGATGCAGTTGGTGCCGTTCGGCGAAGGCAAGAAACTGCTGGTTGCGCGCGACATCACCGACCTCGAACGCGTCGACGCCATGCGGCGCGATTTCATCGCCAACGTCTCGCACGAGCTGCGTACGCCCCTGACCGTGGTGGGCGGCTTCGTCGAAACACTGGCCGATGCGCCCGACCTGCCGCCCGGTGAATCACGCCGCTATTTCGACCTGATGCTGGACCACACGCGGCGCATGCAGCACCTGCTGGACGATCTGCTGACGCTGTCCCGCCTGGAAAGCGCCGACCACACGCTGAATGACGAGCCTGTCAACGTTCCCGGCCTGGCCCAGGCGCTGAAGGCCGAAGCGGAATCGCTGAGCCGGGGCCAGCATCGGGTCAAGCTGGAAATCGACACCAGTGCCTGGCTGAAGGGCAACCTGCAGGAAATCCGCAGTGCGCTCGGCAATCTGGTATCGAACGCAGTGCGTTACACCCCGGCAGGCGGCGAAATCACGCTGGCCTGGCGCGAGCGCAACGGGGAGGGGGTATTTTCCGTGACCGACACCGGCGAGGGCATCGCAGCCGAGCATATTCCGCGCCTGACCGAGCGCTTCTACCGCGTCGACCGCAGCCGTTCGCGTGAGACCGGCGGCACCGGCCTCGGGCTCGCCATCGTCAAGCATGTCCTCACCCGCCACGGCGCGCGGCTGGACATCCAGTCCATCCCCGGCAAGGGCAGCACTTTTTCTGCCGTCTTCCCCGCTCAGCGCATGCAGCACACGCCAGAAAGCGGCAACATCATTCTGTTCCCCGAACGCGAGCAAGCCGCCGGCTGAGCGTGGTTCTTGACGCTTCAGCGTCTTTAGAACCACGGCCTACTCCTTGCGAGTGGAGTTCAGCGGTGAGCCGGGCGTCCAGATCCCCGGGCGCAGCATGGGGCGTGTCGCGCAGCTTCGCACCCCACACCGGGTTGGGAAAATGCGGGTCGTCCGAAAAGCGCGGAACCACATGCCAGTGCAGGTGCGGCACCACGTTGCCGAGCGAGGCGAGGTTGACCTTGTCGGGCGCCATCACCTCGCGCAGCGCCGCTTCGGCGGCGAATACCACGTGCATCAGCGCCTGCTGGTCGGCGGGCGAGAGGTCGCTCATTTCCCTGATGTGCGCATTCAGAATGACGCGCAGAAAGCCGGGGTATTCCGGCTCGTCGGCGCGCACCACGCGGCAGAAGTCGTCCTGCCACAGCAGGGTGCCGCCGGGCGAGTCGCACAGCGGACAGCTCACAGCAGCACCCGCTCGATGCCGCCGTCGCCGACGCGAGCGAGGTAGCTTTCCATCCAGTTTTCCCCCAGCAGCTTCTTCGCCATTTCGATCACGATATAGTCCGGCTCGGTATGCGTGTCGTCGCTGTAGCGCGCCAGGCCTTGCAGGCACGACGGGCAGCTGGTGAGGAGCTTGACCGGCTGCTTGCCGTCACCCAATGCGGCAACGCCGGCGCGGATTTCCTCTTCCTTGCGGAAGCGGATCTGCGTCGAGATATCCGGGCGGGTAACGGCAAGCGTGCCGGACTCGCCGCAGCAGCGGTCGGACAATTGCACGCCACCACCGAGCAGCGCATTGGCGACCTTCATCGGCGCGTGGGTCTTCATCGGCGTGTGGCAGGGATCGTGATAGAGGTACTTCTCGCCGCTGACCTCGTCCAGCTTCACGCCCTTCTCCATCAGGTATTCGTGGATGTCCAGCAGGCGGCAGCCGGGGAATATCTTCTCGAATTCGTATTTCAGCAGTTGGTCCATGCAGGTGCCGCAGGACACGATCACGGTCTTGATGTCGAGGTAGTTGAGCGTGTTGGCGACGCGGTGGAACAGCACGCGGTTCTGCACGGTGATCGCCTCGCCCTTGTCGGCCTGGCCGCCCGCGGTCTGCGGATAGCCGCAGCACAGGTAGCCGGGCGGCAGCACGGTCTGGGCGCCGAGTTCGAACAGCATCGCCTGGGTGGCGAGGCCGACCTGGGAGAACAGCCGCTCGGAGCCGCAGCCAGGGAAATAGAACACGGCGTCGCTGTCGTCTGTCAGCTTGGCCGGGTTGCGCAGGATGGGCACGATGGAGGCGTCTTCCAGCCCCAGGAGCGCGCGCGAGGTTTTCTTCGGCAGCCCGCCGGGCATCGGCTTGTTCACCAAGTGGATGACCTGCGCGACGAGCTTGGGCTTGCCCAGGGAGGCGGGCGGGTTTTTCGTCTGCGCCTGGATCAAGCCCATGCGCTTGAACAGCGTGTGTCCCGCCCGTTGCGCAGCGTAGCCCCACTCGATCAGCGGCTTTCTAAGCGCCTTGATGGTGGCGGGATCGGTTGCGTTGAGGAAGGCCATCGACGCCCAGGTGCCGGGATTGAATGTCTTCTTGCCCTGCTTGCGCAGCAGGTTGCGCATGGCGATCGAGACATCGCCGAAGTCGATGTCGACCGGGCACGGGTTCTTGCACTTGTGGCACACCGTGCAGTGGTCGGCGACGTCGCCGAACTCGTCAAAGTGCTTCAGCGACACGCCGCGCCGCGTCTGCTCTTCGTACAGGAACGCCTCGATCAGGAGCGAGGTGGCGAGGATCTTGTTGCGCGGGCTGTACAAAAGATTGGCGCGCGGGATGTGGGTATTGCACACCGGCTTGCACTTGCCGCAGCGCAGGCAGTCCTTGATCGAATCGGCGATGGCCTCGGTTTCCGAGGCTTCGAGGATGATCGACTCGGCCTCCAGCAGGCTGAACGACGGCGTATAGGCATTGCGCAAATCCGCGCCGGGCAAAAGCTTGCCCTTGTTGAAGCGGCTGTTGGGATCGACCTTCTGCTTGTAGTCGGCAAAGATCGCAATGGCGTCGTCGTCGAGGAATTCCAGCTTGGTCAGCCCGATGCCGTGCTCGCCCGAAATCACGCCGCCGAGGTCGGTCGCCAGCGCCATGATGCGTGCGACCGCCACGTTGGCGGCCTGCAGCATGGCGTAGTCGTCCGAGTTGACCGGAATGTTGGTATGCACGTTGCCGTCGCCGGCGTGCATGTGCAGCGCCACGAACACGCGGTTCTTCAATATTTCCTGGTGGATGCGGTCGCAGGCTTCGAGCACCGGGAGGTATTCGCGGCCGATGAAGAGCTGGTGCAGCTCGCGCCGCACTTCGCGCTTCCACGACACGCGCAGCTGCTTGTCGCGCAGCGCGGTGAAGATTGAGCCGCCTTCGTGCGGGGCATCGAGATTGGAAAGGTAACCCGCCCAGCGCTCGCGCACGGCGGCGACCAGCGCTTGCGCCTGGGCCTGTTTGTCCGCGACCTGGGTCGGGTCGGCGACGGTTTCGTCGTCTTCCAGCAGCGGCAAGGGCGCGGCGAAGAATTCCGTCAGCGCATCGAGCAGCTTGAGCTTGTTGGTGATCGACAGTTCGATGTTGATGCGCTCGATGCCGTCGGTGTAGTCACCCAGGCGAGGCAGTGGAATCACCACGTCCTCGTTGATCTTGAACGCGTTGGTGTGCGCCGCGATGGCGGCGGTGCGGGCGCGGTCGAGCCAGAATTTCCGGCGGGTTTCTGCCGACACCGCGATGAAGCCTTCGCCGCCGCGCGCGTTGGCGAGCTGGACGATCTTCGATGCCGCGTCGCCTACCGCGACTTCGTTGTCCGACACCACGTCGATCAGCAGCACCATGTTCGGTCGCGCGGCGCGCGGCGCCTTGGTCGCGTAGCCGACCGCCTTCACGTAGCGGGCGTCGAGGTGCTCGAGGCCGGCCAGCAGGATGTCGGGATGGGCATCGCAGTAATCCTTGATTTCGACGATGGCGGGCGTGGCGTCGCGCGCGCTGCCGAAGAATTCCAGGCAGACGGTGCGGGTGTGCGCGGGCAGCCGGTGCAGGATGAAACGCGCCGAGGTGATCAGGCCGTCGCAGCCCTCCTTCTGGATGCCGGGCAGGCCGGCGAGGAACTTGTCGGTGACGTCCTTGCCCAGCCCGGTCTTGCGGAAGCGGCTGCCGGGGATGGTGAGGATTTCCGGCGAGCCCTTGGGCGTTTTGCCGTCGGCTGCAAAACGCCGGATTTCGAACGTGGCCGAAGGCACGTCGTGGATCTTGCCGCGATTGTGATTGAGCCGGGTGACCTCGATCCAGTCGGCGTCGGGCGTGACCATCTTCCACGACACCAGGTTGTCGAGCGCAGTGCCCCACAGCACGGCCTTCTTGCCGCCGGCGTTCATCGATACGTTGCCGCCGATGGTCGAGGCGTCGGCCGAGGTCGGGTCGACCGCAAACACCAGGCCGGCGGCGTCGGCCGCTTCCATCACCCGCTTGGTGACGACGCCCGCGCCGCAGTGGATGGTGGGCACCTCGAATTCGCAGCCGGGCAGGTGCAGCATCTCCACTGCGCTCAGGGTCTCGAGCTTTTCGGTGTTGATGACCGCGGCCTGGTCGGTGAGGGGAATCGCGCCGCCGGTATAGCCGGTGCCGCCGCCGCGCGGGATGATGGTCAGCCCCAGTTCGATCAGCCCGGCCACCAGCCCGGCCATTTCGGCTTCGGTGTCCGGGGTCAGCACCACGAAGGGATATTCCACCCGCCAGTCGGTGGCGTCGGTGACGTGCGACACGCGCGCCAGGCCGTCGAAGCCGATGTTGTCGCGCCGGGTCACCCCGGCCAGGCGGCGCAGGATGCGCGCGCGCAGGCTGGCGGTGTCGGCGAACCAGGCTTCGAAGTCGCGCACCGCGCGCTCGGCTGCCGCCAGCAACTGCCCCACCAGTTCATTGCCCTGGCGCCGCACCTCGATCTCGTGCAGGCGATGCCGCAGCGCGTCGATCAGCATCTGCCGCCGCTTGGGATTGTCGAGCAGGTCGTCTTCCAGATAGGGATTGCGCCGCACCACCCAGATATCACCCAGCACCTCGAACAGCATGCGTGCAGAACGGCCGGTCTTGCGGCCGCTGCGCAGGGTGTTGAGCGCGTCCCAGGCATCGGCGCCCAGCAGGCGGATGACGATTTCGCGGTCGGAAAATGACGTGTAGTTGTAGGGAATTTCCCGGAGGCGGGCGGTCATGGCGGATGGGCGCTGCAAAAAGTGCATTTTACGGGATATGGCTGCGCTGCGGTCGAGCAGGCGGGCCGTGGCGGTCCGAAAATCGGATTGGTACATTGGTTCTGGGGGCTATAGTTTTTGCCGGGCAAGCCGTTACACGATGGAGGACAAAAGTTTCACCCCACGATTCATCTTCGGGAGTATCGACTTGCGGGTTGGTTTGAGCATCAAGCTCATCGGTTATGTCATGGCGGGGGTGTTGATCACCTCGGCAGCCATTGGCGTGGTGCGCGTCCAGAATGAGCGTGGCCCCCTCAGCGACCTGATCAACCAATCGGGCCAGAGCGTGGCCAATGCCACGGCTTCCGGCGCGGCCTCCCTCGTCGCCGGATACGACTATGGCAATCTGGAAATCCTGTCCACCAACGTCGCGCGACAAGCCAACGTCATTCGCGTCATCATCCAGAATCAGGGCGGGCGGGTGATGGGCCAGGCAACCGGGAATGAGTCCGGAACCGCCAAGCGTTTCGAGTCCCCCGTCCTGTTCGACGGCCAGCCTATCGGCAATGTGAGCGTCGACATTTCCACCAATGCGCTGGAAAACGCGCTCAGCGCGCTGTATTGGCGCGTTTTTATCGAGCAGATTGTCTTCGGCGCAATTCTCGGCCTGATCGTCTATGTTTTTACCGCAAGCGGCATTGTCTCGCCGATCCGCAAACTGACGACGGTCATGGAAGAAGCGGTGAACAAGGGCGACTCATTCATTGCCCGCGATCTGGAAGTGAAAAGCCGGGACGAGATCGGGCGGCTGGTGTCAGTGTTCAACGCCCTGAACAAATCGCTCGCCAGCTACCACCACCAGTTGCATGGCAAGATCGATTTTGCCAACCAGGAACTCCAGGTCAAAAACCTTCAACTGGAAAAACGCACCCAGGAGCTCGAGCGCGCGCTCGATATGCTCGGCACCATGGCCACGACCGACTGGCTGACCGAATTGCCCAATCGCCGGAAATTCGATGAAACCCTGTCGCGGATGTTCCATCAGTCTCAGCGATTTGCTGAAGAGATCACGCTGGTTCTGTTTGACATCGACTTCTTCAAACAGATCAACGACAGCCATGGACACGGTGCCGGAGATCAGGTGTTGCGCGACATCGGCACCCTGATGCGCCTGCATGTCCGCAAGTCCGATCTGCCTGCCCGCCTCGGGGGAGACGAGTTTGGCGCCATTCTGTATCACACGAACGCAGAGCAGGCTCAAAAGTTCGTCGAGAACCTTCTGGACGGCGTGCGGGAATATGCATTTGAATACGATGGATTCCGGTTGAATGTCGGCCTGAGTGTCGGTATTGCGCAGTTCAACGTGTCCATGAAGGCTCCCCAGGCGCTCTACTATGCGGCCGATCATGCGCTTTACCAGTCCAAGAAGGCCGGTCGTGGCCGTTACAGCGTGTTTTCAGAAGCAACCCATTCCCAGGAGAAAATAGCATCATGAAAATAAAACAGGTATTTCCGGCCTTGTTGTCAGCCCTTCTTGCGGGCGCATCGTTCGCGTCGGCCTGGGCGGCGCCGGTGCCGAAGGCTCAAGCGGTCGAGGTGACCATGGGTTCCGTGGCCATGGATATCCCGGTCGAGATGATCAAGCGCATGAGTGCGCTGACCAACCATCTCGCGCTGAACACCCACCTCAATATCCGCTTCCGGCCATCGCCGAATCTGGGATCGGCGGTGGAAGACCTGGGTACCGGCCAGACGCAGATCGCCTACCTCACGCCGGTGGCCTACATCGAGGCGCGCAAAAAGTACGGGGTGATCCCGCTGGTTGCGCCCACCACCGAAGGACGTCCGCACTTCGCCCTGGTGATCGGCGTGAAGGCCGGATCAGGCATCAGCTCGCCGGACGGGCTCAAGGGCAAGCGCTTTGCCTTTGGCGATGAAAAGGCCTTGCTGCAACGGGCTGCCGTCGAATCGATGGGCTTGAAGTCCACCGACTTTGCGTCGTTCGCCTACCTCAAGCATTACGACAATATCGCCAAGGCGGTGCTGGCGGGCGATTTTGACGGCGGCATCCTCAAGGATTCCATTGCCGACCAGTTCAAGGGCAAGGGGATCGCGGTGGTCGGCAGCACCCCCCCGCTGCCTTCGTACCTCTTCGCCGTGCATCCCGGCATGCCGGTGGCGGTGCGCAACCAGTTGCGCGATGCGCTGCTGGCGTTGAACAAGAGCACGCCCGAGCGGGCCGCCACGCTGGAAGCGTTCGACAAGGCCTACGATGGCTTTGTTGTGGTCGACGATCCTGCCTACGATACGGTGCGCAAGCTGATTCAGCCTTTCCAGAAATAGGCCGACTGAATTGCGGATTGGGATCGCAAAGCAGGTGCCGCTCATTCGCGCATAAAATCGATCCATCGTTCGGGGAATACACCACGGTGCCCGCTTGCGTTTTTGCGCTCCGCGCGCCCAAACCTGAACAGCCAATGGAAAGTGGCGCATGGGAATGAGTCGGGTCATCATCCGTTACGAGAAAACCGTGCTGGCGTCGCTGACCCTGCTGGCGCTGGCTGCGTCGGGATTGCATCCTTTCGACCGCCCGACCTGGTTCCTTGAAACCTCGCCGGTCATGCTGGGCCTGCCGTTATTGATGGTGACCCACCGCCGCTTTCCGCTGACGCCGCTGGTCTACCGGTTGCTGTTCATTCATGGCCTGATCCTGATGCTGGGGGGCGCGTATACCTATGCCAGGGTGCCTCTGGGTTTCTGGGTGCAGGACGCTTTCGATCTGGCGCGCAACCACTACGACCGGCTGGGTCACCTGGCGCAGGGTTTCATCCCGGCCATGCTTACGCGCGAAATACTCATCCGCGCAACGCCCTTGCGGTCCGGTGGCTGGCTGTTCTTTCTGACGACCTGCGTGGTGCTGGCGATCAGTGCCAGTTACGAATTCATCGAATGGTGGGTCGCACTCCTGATGGAAGGCGATGCCGATGCCTTCCTGGCCACACAGGGTGACGTGTGGGACACGCAGTGGGACATGTTTCTGGCGCTGCTGGGCGCGCTGCTTGCGCAATCCCTGTTGTCGCGCCAGCACGACCGCCAGTTGGAAGGCTGCCTAGCGGATCAGCCGCTTGACGATCATCGCCCCGGCCAGAACCAGCGCACCGGCCACCATGCCGGCCAGGCCATCCATCAGCAACGGGGTGACTGCCCCCAGCATGCCGCCGATACCGGGCAAGGCCGCCGCGGATCCAGCGACCGCCTCGACCGCATGATGGGCGCCGGGCAGACCGTGAACCAGGATGCCGCCGCCGACCAGGAACATGGCGGCGGTGCCGATGACTGAAAGACTATTCATCAAAACCGGCGCAGCGGCGAGGATGCGAAGCCCCAGCGCGCGAATCCAGCGGGCGGGGCGCTGGCTGAGGTAAAGTCCGGCGTCGTCGAGCTTGACGATGCCGGCGACCAGGCCGTAGACGCCGACGGTCATGACGAGTGCGATGCCGGCGAGCACGGTGACCTGTTTGCCGAACGACGCGGCCGCGACGGTGCCGAGGGTGATGACGATGATCTCGGCGGACAGGATGAAGTCGGTGCGGATCGCGCCCTTGATCTTGTCCTTTTCCAGCGCCACCAGATCGATTTCCGGATCGGCCACCGCCTGAGCGAGTTCGGCGTGGTGGGCCGCGACCTCCTCGCGGTGCAGGAATCTGTGTGCCAGCTTCTCGAAGCCTTCAAAGCACAGAAACGCGCCACCCAGCATCAACAGCGGCGTCACACCCCAGGGTGCCATCGCGCTGATGGCGAGCGCCGCCGGCACCAGGATCGCCTTGTTGACGAGCGAGCCCTTGGCGACCGCCCACACCACCGGCAGCTCGCGTTCGGCCTTCACGCCCGCGACCTGCTGGGCGTTCAGTGCAAGGTCGTCGCCCAGCACGCCGGCGGTTTTTTTCGCCGCGACCTTGGTCATCACCGACACGTCGTCGAGGATGGTCGCGATGTCGTCGATCAGGGCGAGCAGGCTGGCTCCAGCCATGGTGCGCTCCCCTTAGTCGCCCAGCTGGATGCGGCCGGCCTTTTCGGCCGCCGCGAAGTCCAGCATGCGCTGGATCGAGACCGCAGCCTTGGCGCGGATGGACTCCTCGATATGGATTTCGTTGCCGCCGGATTCCAGCACGGCGGCAAGATTTCGCAGGCCGTTCATCGCCATCCACGGGCAGTGCGCGCAGGACTGGCAGGTGGCCCCCTCGCCCGCGGTCGGCGCTTCCAGCAGGATCTTGCCGGGGGCGGCGGCGTGCATCTTGTGGAAGATGCCGTTGTCGGTGGCGACGATGAATTCGGGATTGGGCAGGGTGCGCACCGCCTCGATCAGCTGGGTGGTCGAGCCGACCACGTCGGCCAGCGCGATCACCGCCTCCGGCGATTCCGGGTGCACCAGCACCGCGGCGTTCGGGTGCTCGGCGTGCAGCTTCTTCAGCGCCTCGGCCTTGAACGCCTCGTGCACCACGCACGAGCCCTGCCACAGCAGCATGTCGGCGCCGCTGATGCGCTGCACGTATTCGCCCAGATGGCGGTCCGGCGCCCACAGCAGCTTGTGGCCCTGCTGGTGCAGGTATTTGACGATCTTGGCGGCGATGCCGGAGGTGACGACCCAGTCGGCGCGCGCCTTCACCGCCGCGCTGGTGTTGGCGTAGACGACGGACAGGCGATCCGGATGGGCGTCGCAAAACGCCGCGAACTCGTCGGCCGGGCAGGCCAGGTCGAGCGAGCAGTCGGCCGCGAGGTCGGGCATGATGACGCGCTTTTCCGGGTTGAGGATCTTGGCCGTCTCGCCCATGAACTTGACGCCGGCGACGATCAGCGTCTTTGCCGGATGGGCGTGGCCGAAGCGCGCCATTTCCAGCGAGTCGGACACGCAGCCGCCGGTTTCCTCGGCCAGGTCCTGCAGGTCGGCCGACGTGTAGTAATGCGCGACCAGCACCGCGTCCTGTTCCTTCATCAGGCGCTTGATGCGTGCCTTCAGTTCGGTGCGCTCGTCGTCGGCGAGCACTTCCTCCACCATCGGCGGCGGCTGGATCACGGGTCTGACCGGAACGGGAAAGGCGAGGCTCATCGGGGCGGCTCGGGCATCAAGTGCGGAAACGCCAAGTATAGCTGTGTGCGGCAGGCGTTTTCACCTGGCGGCCGCCGGGTTTTGCTGGAGCCCAGCGGCGCTTTTGCCTTATCCTTGCGGCCCTATGCAACAACTGCTTCTGGATATCCGTCCTCCTGCCCAGCCCGAGCTCGCCCGCTTCGTGGCGGGGCGCAATGTCGAGTTGATGGCGCAATTGCAGGCCATGCTCGACGGCAGCGCCGCCGAGCGCATGGTCTACGTGTGGGGTGCGCCGGGCAGCGGTAAGAGTTATCTGCTGGCGGCCTTTGCACATGCTTGCCAGGGGCGCGGGATGACGGTCGATTTCAGCGGGCAGCAGGCGGCGCAGGTGGTGATCGCGGACCAGGTGGAAACCTGGTCCGAAGCCCAGCAGCATGCCGGCTTTGCCGCGTTCAACCGGGTGCGCGAGGCGGGCGGGCTGTGGCTGGCGGCGGGCAATGTGGCGCCGGCCGATCTGCCGCTGATGCCGGAATTGCAGACCCGGCTGGGCTGGGGGCTGGTGTTTCAGCTGCAGGCGCTGGATGACGCCGAAAAGCGCGCCGCCCTCGCGCAGCATGCCGAAACCCTGGGGTTCCGGCTGGACCCCCAGGTGGCGGATTATTTACTGAATCACACCGCGCGCGACATGCAGAGCCTGCTGCGGGTGCTGGAGGCGCTGGACCGCTTCAGTCTGGAAACGCGGCGTCCGATCACCCTGCCGCTGCTGCGGCAGCTGCTGGCGGGCGCCCGACCCTGATCAGGCCTGACCCGGCGCCTGCTGGTCGGCGATGTCCTTGTGGACCTGCGCCATGTCCAGCCCCATCACCTGTTCGATCAGAGAATCGAGCGCAGCGGCGGGCAACGAACCCGCTTCGGAATACAGGATGACCTGTTCGCGGAACACCATCAGCGTGGGAATGGAGCGGATCTGGAAGTAGCCGGCCAGGTCCTGCTCGACTTCGGTGTTGACCTTGGCGAAGACGATGTTGGCGTGCT
>JBAVWB010000055.1:0-7552 GCA_049697615.1 Thiobacillus sp.
GACATGGTGCGCGCGTTCGAGGCGGCCAGCGGGCGCAAGGTGCCATACCAGATCGTGGCGCGGCGCGCCGGCGACGTGGCGCAATGCTGGGCCGATCCGTCGCGTGCCGCGCAGGAACTGGGCTGGCGTGCGGAATACGATCTGCCGCGCATGTGCGCCGATGCCTGGCGCTGGCAGCAGGGCAATCCGGACGGATACGCGTAGATAACGAAAGATCCGGCTTGCGGAAAATCAGCCGGCCGGTTCCCAGTGCTGCAGTTTCAGTTGCAGGCTTTGCTGCCCATTGAATTCATTGGGCATCAGTGCGTAGACGGCACGGATGCGCTCCGGCAGCGGGTCGGGATGGAAGAAGCGCATCGCTTCAAACGATTCGCCATCGCGCGCCAGTTTCAGTTTCAGATGCTTCTCGCCGACGACGCGCTGCGCCACGACATCGAAGGTGGCGGTGAACAGCGGGGCGGGAAAGCCCTGTCCCCAGACGGCGTGATCGATTTGAACGGCGAGCGCATAACTGTGGTCGGCGGCATCGAGTTCACCGTCGGTTTCAATCAGGCCCTGCAGGTCGGCCGGATCGATCAGCTCGCGCACCACCGCTTCGAACGCCTGGCTGAATTCGTCGTGACGGCCGGCGGGGAGGCTGAGCCCGGCCGCCATGGCATGGCCGCCGAACTTGAGGATGAGCCCGGGATGGCGCTTGTCGACGAGGTCGAGCGCGTCGCGCAAATGCAGGCCGGGGATGGAGCGCCCCGAACCCTTGAGTTCGCCATTTTCACTGTTGGCCAGCACGATGGTGGGACGGTGAAACTTGTCTTTCAGCCGTGAGGCGAGGATGCCGATGACGCCGATGTGCCAGCCGGACTGATAGGCGGTGAGGCTGTGGCTGTCGGCGGGGTTGAAGCTGGCGAGGATGGCGAGTGCTTCTTCCAGCATGTCGGATTCGACGTCGCGGCGGGCGCGGTTGAGCGTGTCGAGTCGCTGCGCCAGCTGCTGCGCGGTGGCGGGATCGTCGGCCAGCAGGCAATCGATGCCGAGCGCCATGTCGTCGATGCGCCCGGCGGCGTTGAGCCGCGGGCCGAGCATGAAACCGAGGTCGAATACGGTGGCGCGCGCGGGATCGCGCGCAGCAGCGCGGAACAGCGCGTTGATGCCAGCGCAGGCCTTGCCCGCGCGCATGCGTGCCAGGCCGTTTTCGATCAGGGTGCGGTTGTTGGCATCAAGCCTGACCACGTCGGCGACGGTGCCGAGCGCGACCAGATCGAGCAGCGCGCGCAGATCCGGCTCGGGCTGGCTGGCATACGCGCCGCGCTGGCGCAGTTCGGCGCGGAGCGCCAAGAGAACGTAGAACATCACCCCCACGCCCGCCAGGTGCTTCGACGCGAAACCGCAGCCGGGCTGGTTGGGATTGACGATGCAGGCGGCATCCGGCAGCGCGTCGCCGGGCAGGTGGTGGTCGGTGACCAGCACCGGTATGCCGCGCGCGTTCGCCGCCGCCACCCCTTCGACCGCGGCGATGCCGTTGTCCACCGTGACCAGCAGATCGGGCCGACGCTCGGCGGCGAGCTTCACGATGTCGGGCGTGAGACCGTAGCCGTGCTCGAGCCGGTTGGGCACCAGATAGTCGACCCGCGCGCCGAGCATGCGCAGGCCTCGAACCCCGACCGCACAGGCGGTGGCGCCGTCGGCGTCGTAGTCGGCGATGATGAGCAGGCGCTTATTTCCCTGAATGGCATCGGCCAGCAGCGCGGCAGCACGCTCGATATTCAGCAGGCCGGCGGGCGGCAGCATCTGCGGCAGGCGGTGCGCGATCTGATCGGGATGGGTGACGCCGCGGGCGGCATACAACCGGGCCCAGACCGGGGCAAGGCCGGCTTGCTCAAGGGCGGCGCTGGCCTCGTTGGGAGGGGTGCGGACAGTGATGGCTGGCATGGCGCGATTGTAAAGTCAGAAGCGCGTGCACGATCGAATCAGGGATTCGGAATGTGTCGATTTGCCGATTCTGTCCGCCAGAAACCCGGAGTACCATCGCGGCATGACGCATTTGCTACCCCTTTCCCGCGTCGCAAAGCTGGTTTCTCAGCCGCGCCACGCGCTGCAGGAAATGATCCGCAACGGCACGCTGGCGACGTTCGACGGCATGGTCGAACTCGACGAATTGCTGCGCGCGTTTCCCGAGGTGAAATGGGATGACGACGCGGAATTTCGCCGGGTCACCGAAATCAAGGACAAGGCGTTTGCCAAGCGGGTGCTGGAGCGTGCGTTGCCGGACAAGGACGTGCTGGCGGCCCGCCTGACCGAGCTTGGGGACGATTATGCGGCAGCCAGAGCCCTGCTGCTGCACTACGGCAACGTGATGGCCTGGCTGGACGAGAAGATCGAGGAAATCGATGAAGACGCGAGCCCCGAGACACATCATGCCTTGCACAGCGTGCGCGCGTTTCTGCTGCGCAACCTGGCCGAGGTGCCGCCGGATGCGGCACAAGCGCAGGCGGTGATTGCGCAGGAAAGGATACTTAAAATCATGTCAGCCCACGTCACCATCCAGCCCAGCGGCCACGAGTTTTTTGTGGATGGCAACGACACGCTGCTGGAAGCCGCGCTGCGCAATGGGGTATCGCTCAACTACGGCTGCAGCAACGGCAACTGCGGCGAGTGCAAGGCACGTCTGGTGTCGGGCAAAGTGAAGAAGGTCCACGCCCACGACTACGTGTTGAGGGAGACCGAGAAGGACGCCGGGGTGATCCTGTTGTGTGCCTACGCCCCGATCAACGATGTGGTGATCGAGGCCAATGTGGCGGGCGCGCGCGACATCCCGGTGCAGCAGCTGGTTGCCAAGGTCAAATCGGTGGAGGTGTTCAACCCCCGGGTTGCCGCGCTGCACATTCTTGCGCCGCGAAGCCAGCGTCTGCGCTTCCTCGGTGGGCAAAGCGTCCAGCTTGGCTTCAAGGGTGCGAGCGGGCGCTACGCGATTGCCAGTTGCCCGTGCGAGGACCGCCACATTGAAGTGCAGATTCCGCGCCGGCCCGGCGATGCCTTTGCCGAGGCCTTGTTCGCCACCTTGAAAGCCAACGACTCGGTGGACGTGGAAGGACCCTATGGCGAATTCGTGCTGGATGAGGACTCGCCGCGACCGGTGATCTTCCTTGCATTCGGCGCAGGCTTTGCGCCGATCAAGAGCCTGATCCAGCACGCCATGTCTCTGGAATTGGCCGAGTCGATGGACCTGCACTGGCTGGCTGACGAAGCCGGACACTATCAGGACAATCTCTGCCGTGCCTGGACCGATGCGCTGGACAACTTCAATTACATGCCGCATGCGCTGAGCGGGGACCTGGATGCCTTGCTGAAAAGCATTGTCATGGACTACCCGGACCTGCATCGCTTTGACGTCTATGCGGCGGGCACCGCGGCGCAACTGGAGCGGGCGCGTGCGCATTTTGTGAATGAAGGCCTGCACGAGGCACGCTGGTTTTCGGATGTGCTGGATGTCTGATGCTACGGGTTTTGCTCTACTTGTGGCCGTTTCCGGTGACGCTGCTCGGCATGCTGGTTGCGCTGATTGCCCGCAGTAGCGGGGGCAAACTGCAGCGGGTGAATGGCGTTCTTGAATCCGCAGGGGGCTGGCCCGCCCGGGTGTTGCGACACGGCTTTCCATTCAGCGGCGCGGTGGCGGCGATTACGCTGGGGCATGTGGTGTTGGGCGTGTCGCTGGATGTACTGAAGGCTACGCGCGCGCATGAGCGTGCGCATGTCAGGCAATTCGAGCGTTGGGGTGTGTTGCTGCTGGTGCTGTATCCGCTGGCCGGGTTGTTTGCCTGGCTCCGGGGCGGCAATCCTTATCGCGATAACGTGTTTGAGCGTGAGGCGCGGGCAGCGGAGCAAGCGGTCTGTCGCGACTGAACGTCCGGGCGCTGCCGGAATTTATTCTGTTGGTCGATGGGATTCTTCTCCGGGTTCGCCGGTGTCAGGATCGATCCAGTCCGAGATGCCGATTTCATCCTCGGCCTCTTCCAGCGACTCGCCGGGTTCGTAATCGCTTTCGGCGTTGTATTCCATGTCCTGTACGGCTTCCAGCAGGCTGGCGAATGGACCGTACTCTTCACCCGTATCGGCATCCATCCAGTAAAAGCCATCCGGACGCTCGATGATGCGGGTGTGATCGTAGTCAGGTGGTGTTTCTGGTACCGGGTGTTTCATCGCTTGTCCTCCACGGCTTCCAATATAGGCAGCTTGGCCGGCTTGGGCAAGCCTTCAGTCCGGACGGCCGATGAGCATCAGCCCAACCAGCACAGCCAGCATGAGCAACAGATGCGCCCAGCTCCACAGACGAAAATGCCGCACCACCGATGTGACTTCGCGATTGGCAATAAGAAACGGACGGCCATGCGCGGGATGTCGCATGAGATGGATGCCGTCTTTCAGGCGGATGTCGAGATGGGCACGGTCGATTTCGTCGGATGCGGCCTGGCGCGCGCGTTCCCATTCGTCGAGGCTGATTTCGCCGTCGCGATCGGCATCGAAGCGCGCAAGCAGAGCGGATTTGTCCCGCTTCCATTCAGCCAGCAATGTGGCAAGGTCGGCCTTCTTGTCGAGTACGGCGCTGGGTCCGCCGAGGGTGACGTGCTCGCCTATGACGTAAATCGTTTCGCCTTCAATCAGGGTCCACTCGGTCCTGCGGTAGCCGCCAGAATTTGTCACCTGCTTGTGCGAGGTCATGATTTCCGCGCCCTCGGGATCGACCAGCGCATCGCCGCTTCCATCATGGATGCCGAAGGTGTCGTGCGATATCCCGGATTCGACATACTCCCAGCGGTCGCCGTTCTTGCGCTCGATACGGTAGCGGTACCACAGGCAGGGCAGCCCGCTGATCGGACTGACCAGGCGTTCACCGGGCGGCTGCTGGCCGCGTCCGACGAGTTCGATATAACCCTGCGGTGCCGAGGCGATACGCGAAGTCGGTGTGTCCGCTACGGTGCGATAGCGCTTGAGGTTGGCAACCCACGCCCAGAAACTGGTCAGGCCGACCAGCGTGAAGCTGATCTTCCAGCCCAGCGGCGAGTGCATCTGGAAACCGAACAGCAGGATCAGCAGGTTGCCGCCACTTAGCGCGAGGTTGGCGTAATCGTGCCGCCATTCGGCTGCCCAGCGCGCGGGGAGCATCAGCTATTGAACAGCTGCTTCAGGTCGACATCTTTCTTTTCCTCGGAGGCAAACCGCAGCAGAGGAAACTGGCGGAAGCCGAACAGGCGTGCGATGACGGTGTCGGGAAACTGCTCGACGCGCACGTTGTTGACGTTGACCGAGTCGTTGTAGAACTCGCGGCGGTCGGCAATCGCGTTTTCCAGCCCGGTGATGCGCGCCTGCAGGTGCTGGAAGGTTTCGTTGGTTTTCAGTTCGGGGTAGGCCTCGGCAACCGCAAACAGATTGCCCAGTCCAAGCCGCAGGGTCTCTTCGGCCTGACCCAGTGCGGGAATGTCGTGCGCTGCGCGTGCGCTGGCCACCTGGCTGCGTGCCTGCATCACCTTTTCCAGCGTCTCCTGCTCGAACTGCATGTATTGTTTGCAGGTCTCGACCAGCTTGGGCAACTCGTCGTGGCGCTGCTTGAGCAGGACATCGATATTCGACCAGGATTTGCCGACGTTGTGTTTCAGCGTCACCAACTGGTTGAAGATGAAAATGATGAAGACAGCGAACAGTGCCAGCACGATAAAAAACACCAAGAGGCCAGACATCATGTGCTCCAGATAAGTTGGGTCGCAGAAATAGCGGACGGGTATGGCCTAACTTGAGCGCGCCGTCCTCAAATTCGCGTCGCGAGAATGGCTGCGATTTCGCTGTCCTCAAGCGAAACCGGGTTGGTTTTCATGCTGCTGCCGCGGCTGTTGGCGACAATGCGCGGGATGTCGGCTGGCGTGACGCCGTAATGCGCCAGCCCCGGCAGCCTGAGTTCGCGCGTCCAGGCGTCCAGCGTGTCGATCAGGGCGGCGTGCGCGGCATCCCGGTCCAGTTGGCCCTGCTTGCTCAGCAGGCGCCCCACCTGCGCATATTTTTCCAGCGCTGGATGACCGGGTTCGCGTGCGCGCAGGGTTTCGATATTGATGCGCGTGGCGGTTGCAACCAGCGTGCCGCAGGCGACGCCATGCGGGATCGGGAAAAAAGCCCCCAGCGGCGCGGCCAGTCCATGCACCGATCCGAGCCCGACCTGCGTCAGCGTGATGCCTGACACCAGCGCCGCATACGCCATCCGCTCCCGCGCCGCAGCATCGCCGGCGTCGGAATACAGGGCCAGCAGGCCGTCGCGCGCGGCCTTCATGCCTCCCCAGGCGAGCGAATCGGTCAGCGGTGAGGCACGGCTGGAAACATAGGATTCCAGCAGTTGGGTCAGGGCATCCATGCCATTGGCCGCAATGACGGTAGGCGGGCAGGTTGCCAAAAGATCCGGGTCGACCAGCGCCACCTCGGCCACCAGTTTCTCGTCGCGAAAGGACTTTTTGAAGCCATCCGGACCTTGCACGCTCAACACCGCATTCTTGGTCGATTCAGATCCCGTGCCCGCCGTCGTCGGCACCGCAATGAACGGGGTCGCCGGGCCGGAATAGGGCAATTCAGGCCCCACGCCTTCCAGGTGATCCATCACCGAATTGCCGGGCTTCAGCAGGCCGGCGATCGCCTTCGCAGCATCCAGCGCACTGCCACCCCCGATGCCGATCACCACATCTATAGGCTCGGTATGCAAGGCACGCACAGCCTCGTCCACCATTTGCGGGGACGGCTCGCCCGGAATGGCGAGGTGCAGCCACGACATGCCCTGTGCCTTTAGCCCGGCGGTTACGCCCGGCCAGAACAGCGAAGCTTTCAACGATCCTGCGCCAGTCACAAGCAATGCATGGTCCCCATATCCGCGGGCAATGCCGGGCAGCTTGACCAGCACGCCCGAGCCAAACTCGATGCGCGGCAAGCGCGAAAGGGTGAATTCAGTGATGCGCACAGGGGGGTTCCAGATCGATGGTGACGCAGAATGGTAGCGAGTTAGCTGGCGCGCTGTCTGCTTAATAATTGTGCAGGATTGCCGGTCCTGCTGCGTTGACCGCATCGATCGCCACCTTCGTGATGTGAAGCAGGATTCCACAGTCGTCTGAAATCATTGGGAATATCGGTTCCCGGGCGCTGCGATCTGTTTGATATGTCGGGTAAGTGTTGACGCAGTGCGGGACGCTTTGCTATAGTTCCGCTTCTCGATTGACGCAGTTTCATTGCGACAGGCGCGGGGTGGAGCAGTCTGGCAGCTCGTCGGGCTCATAACCCGAAGGTCGTAGGTTCAAATCCTGCCCCCGCAACCATTTCGAAATAAGTGTTGACGTTTTATGTGAAATACGTAGAATGCGCACCTCTCGAAACGGCAACGCAGCGAAAGCGAAGTCAGTAAGAGATTGATCTTTAACAATTTACAGCCGATAGGTGTGGGTGTTGTTGCGGTAGTTGGACTGGTTTCGGCTGGTCTGACAACTAGCATAAATGCTCACACTTGAATTGAAGTTAATTCATTTTGAGTTGA
>JBAVWB010000056.1:0-14940 GCA_049697615.1 Thiobacillus sp.
GCGTTGCCGCGGGGTGGAAGTCAGACTGTCCGGGTTCAACCACGCCCGGACGGGTCAAACCTGCTTACTCGGCCAACGCCTGGGGTGCGCAGAAGTTGCCGTTGCGCGTGCCCTTGTGCACTTTGGTCTCGTTGCCGGCATGGGTGAACACGCCGTTGGCCTGGAACACGCCGCGCAGCGACACCAGAGCCGGGTTGGCGAAGGTGTTCTTCAGCGAGGTCAGGAAGGTGCCGTAGGGCGTCGTGGAAGGCCACAGCATTTCCAGTTCCGGCGCCGCATCGTAGTAGCCCTTCACCACGTTGGTGCGCTGGTTGGTATCAGCCATCCAGCCGTCGGCATTGCCGTCGGTGTCGTTTGCCACAGCAACCTGCACTGCGTTGGGCGACACGCCATCCAGCTTGACCAGCTTCCAGCCGGCGGCCGGCGCGTTTTCCAGCGAGATCCAGCCGGCGGCGTAGGTGCCCAGCGTGTCAGCCACGTTGTTGGGGTTCTTGCCGGAGTTGCGGCGGATCACGCAGTTGCGCGCATCGCCCGTGCCCGATCCTTCGAACAGGCCGAACGCGCCGCCGAAGTCGTCGTAGTTGCCAGTAACGGCATCGCCCGAGCTGGAGTTGAGGGCAACGGGGTTCACGCCGCCGCCCGAAAAATCGACCGTCTTCGGCGATTTGAAGCCAAAAGTGGGGCTGGCGTTGCCGCAGGAGTTGTTGAGGAAATACACGTTGGACGAAGCCTGGGTGCCCGAGGTTTCGACGCGGCGGCACAGGTTGATCACGCCGGCGTCGCCGGAGAGCGCGCCGTTGGCGACATAGGCGAAGTTGTTGCCGTCAACGATGGCGGCATACTCTTCCTTGCTAATGCTGGGCTGGCAGGCGCCGGGGGTGAAGTTGCTGGCGACGCAGCTGGCGGAGCCGGCTGAGACCGGCAGACGGCCTTCGGCCACCTGCTTCGCCATCATGGCGTTGTACAGGCTCTCACTCACCATCACGCCGAAGCCCTGGCCGGCGAAGCCGCCGTTCAGCACGGTGCCGGTGGTGGACGGATCGGTGACGGGGATGCTCAGCGCGCCGGTGTTGGCCATGCCCACCCACACGTTGGTGTCGACGTCGGTCAGGCCGGCGTGCGGCACGATCGCCGTGGTGCTGTCGAGGCCGCACTTCAGTGTGGTGCTGTCGCAGTTGGCCACATCCGCCCACTTGATCAGGCCGGCCTGGTCGATCACCGGACCGACGCCGTCGAAGGAACCGTTGGTGTCACGCTTGACCACCGCGAAGGGGCCGGCGAACTGGCCGTCGGTCGAACTGGTGGTACAGACGGTGACGCGGCCATCGCTGGTGCTGCCGTTGATGGTGAGGGACTTCACGTTGCCGGCGCCGCCGGTGCAGTTGGCGCCGACCACGTTGGCGAAGGAGCCGGACAGCGCGGACGCGCCGGACACATACACGGTGTTGGCGGGCGTCACGCCGTAGAGGGTTTGCAGGCTGCCAGTGGCGGCGAAAGCGGGGACCACGCTCAGGGAAGCGACGGCCAGGGCGATTTGGGACAATTTCATGGTCTATCTCCTAAATTCAATAAACGATCGGGTCAGGCTGCCGGCGACACGCCGGCAGCCCAGTCAAAACAATTCCATTGGCGCCGTTTGCGCTCGGCGAGCGCGAACGGCAAACACCAGCCAGGGATCAGGCCAGCTTGCGGCGGCGGCTCACCATGAAGCCCACCAGGCCCAGACCGGCCAGCATCATGGCGTAGGTCTCGGCTTCCGGCACGGGCGCCGTGGCGTAGCTCAACTGGGCGGTGGCCGCATCGAAGCTCCAGACGCCGGCGTACTTGACGACGGTGGCCAGGTTGGCTGCGGTGCTGGAGCTATTGACCAGGGAATAGAAGTTCAGGTCGCCGCTGGCGGTACCCGTGGAAGTGAAGCTGGTCGCCCCCTTCCAGTTGTCGCCGCTGTTTTGGAAGTAAACGTTCGCTGCGTCGCCGGCGTCGAACATGTTGGCGCCCGCGATATTCAGGGCTGCGCCATGGGTGCTGTTGGTGGCATCAGCATTGGCAGCAATGACGTAGGTGTCCACGTTATCCATGGCAAATACCTGGCCGTTGGTGGCGGTAATGCTGTTGGCTGCCGAGGTGGACAGATAGCGGTTGGTGCCTGCACCGGGAGTAAAAGTGGGCGTACCGTCCATGGCCTTGACGTCGAACTTGAGATCGGACGCGCCGACCACGGAAGGCGTTGCGAAGGTGCTGTAAACCGAACCGTAGTTCAGCGTCTGCATCTGGCCGGCCAGGCCAGTGGAAAAGCTACCCAGATCGGAGAAGGTGCCGCCATCCAGATCCCACACCAGCTTGACACCGAGTTGGGTCGGCGCGACGGCGGCGGTGAACTGGTCCAGGCGCAGACCCAGATCGACCGCAAAGGACGCGTTGTTGGACACGCTCACCAGGCTGGCGAACATGTCGCCGGAAGTGGCGCTGTTGTCGTTGCTGTCGGCGATTTTCGCCTGGGCGACGCCGGTGGCGGCCAGCATGGCGGCCAGGGCGATAAGTTTGAGTTTCATGTAGTGCTCCTCTTTAGTGAAAAAAGACCCAGAAAGTTGTGAAGCTTTCCGCCCCCCTGTGGGGCAGGCCTGCCAATGCAGCCAGGCCAACCGGAAATCGAGCCCGCTATGTGCGGACAGGGCAACTTTAGGGGGCGTGGATGACACGCGATGGGGAGAAGCGAAGGGATAAATTGAGCCGGTCGGCTCATGTCGGCGCGCGCCGGATCTCGGAAGTTCTTGCGCGCTATTCGTTGTCCACCCGAATGCCCTGCGCGCGCAGAAACCCCAGCGCGATGGCCTTGGCGACGGCCTGGCCGCGGGTGCGCACGACCAGCTTCTTCATGGCGTGGCGCAGGTGGTTTTTGACGGTGAGCATCGACAGGCCGAGGATGGCGGCGATTTCGTCGTTGGTCTTGCCGTCGCGCACCCAGGTCAGCACTTCGATTTCGCGCACGGTGATGAGTCCGGCGGGACGCTTGCTGTCGACGCTGGCGCGCGATTCGTTGGCCAGCACGCGCGCCAGGGTGGCGAGCAGATGCGGCATCAGGATGTCGAGATAGAGCGCAAGACGGCCATCGAAGGGCACCCGCACCCGCGAGAAGCTGGCGTAGCCCTTGATCTGTCCGTTGATCCAGCTCATGCCGTGGAAGGCGACGTTTTTCAGTTCCAGATCGCCCAGGCGGGCGTGCCAGCCGCCTGCATCGGTATGCAGCGCGGGAATCAGTCGCGGCTTGTTCATGACCTGCCATTCCTGCGCCAACTGGTTGATCAGTCCCTCGCCGGGATGGATGACCTGCTGGTAATGATCGTCCTTGAAGTAGCGGCAGGCGGTGAAGCGCTCGTGCAGCAGATAGCCGCCATCGTCCGACACCCCGCACAGCAGGATTTCGTGCGGGATGAGCGACTGCACCGGGCCATGCACCCAGCTGAAAAAATGGTGGCGTAGCGACACCCTGCGCGCAGCGAGCAGGATGCGCGCCAAGTGGCCGCATTCTTCGTCTGATAATTCGAAAGCATCCTGCATGTCCCCCCCTTAGGCCAGCGATGCTAGGGACGCGTGATGACAGGGGGATGAAGTTTTTTTGATGACCGTGAACCGGGCCGCACATTTATGTACCAGTGCAGGGGGAATCCGGGCCAGGCATGCAGCCGTTCCCTTCGCCTGAATCCCGGACGCCTGATTTGTCGCGCTTCACACATCCTTCACAACTTCGGCCTATGGTTGCCGGTTCCGACTCGTTGCCCATCGACTCCCATGAACAATGAAGCCCTGCGTCCGCACCTGGAAGACATTCTGGCCAGGACGCGGCTGATGACGCTGCTGCAGCCCGTGCTCGACCTGGAAAACGGCCAGATCATGGGCTACGAGGCGCTGTCGCGCGGGCCTTCCGACAGCCCGCTGCACGCTCCGCAGGCGCTGCTCCGCGTCGCCGAACAGCTGGGCCTGCTGACGGCGCTGGACTGGGCCTGCGTCCGCATGGCGCTCGCGACGTTTGCGCGGCTGAATTTACCGGGTCGCCTTTTTGTGAACCTGTCGCCAGACAGCCTGCTGGATTCGAGCTTCACGCCGGAAGCGATGCTGGCTGCGCTGAAGGAAGTCGGCGTTTCCAGCAGTCAGGTGGTGATCGAGATCACCGAAAACGCCAGCGGCGTCGATTACCACGACCTGCGGCAGGCCGTGTCGGGGCTTCGGGCAGGGGGAATTGAAATGGCCATCGACGACCTCGGCGAGGGGTTTTCAAGCCTGCGCCTGTGGTCGGAACTGAAGCCGGCCTTCGTCAAGATCGACAAGCATTTCATCGCCGACATCCACCAGGACCCGCACAAGATCCAGTTTGTGCGCTCGATCCGGCAGATGGCCGAAAGCGCCCATTCCTGCCTGATCGCGGAAGGCGTGGAAAGCGCGTCCGAACTGGCGGTGCTGAAAGACCTGGGCATCCGCTATGCGCAGGGCTATCTGATCGGCCGCCCTTCGCCGGTGCCGATCCGCCTGCCTTCGCGCGAGATCGCGGCGTGCCTGCAATCGGGCAAGGTCAGCGTCTTCCCCATCCAGCCCACGAACGACAGGCCGCACATGTCGGCCGAGAAGCTGGTGGCATCCGCGCCGAGCGTGACGCCGCAGACCCCGGGCCAGCAGGTGCTGGAACTGATGATGAAGCATCCCGATCTGCATGCTGTCGCTGTGGTCGAAAATGGTATTCCGGTCGGCATCATTCACCGACCCGCCCTGCTGAATCGCTTCATCAGCCTGTACGCACGCGAAATCCATGGCCGCAAACCCTGCCGCAACCTGATGGACGCCGACCCGCTGATCGTCGACAAGGCCACGCGCATGATCGATCTGTCGGAACTGGTGGTGAACAAGGGCAAGTCAGCCTTCACGCAGGGCTTCATCATCACGTCGGAAGGGCGCTACCTGGGGCTGGGGTCGGGCTTCGACCTGATGCGCGAGGTGACCGAAATGCAGATCGTCGCGGCACGCTACGCCAATCCGCTGACAGGTCTGCCCGGCAATGTGCCGATTCAGGAACACATGGAACGCCTGCTCACCAACAAGCATACCTTTGTGACCGCGTATTTCGACCTCGATCAATTCAAGCCCTACAACGATGTCTACGGTTTCCGCCGCGGCGACGACATCATTCGCCTGCTGTCGCGGATACTGCAGGAAAGCTGCATCGCCGAACTCGATTTCATCGGCCATATCGGCGGCGACGATTTCGTCGTGATGTTTCAAAGCCTGGACTGGGAGATTCGCTGCCACGGCATGCTGGCCCGCTTCGATCGCGAACGCCTGCTGCTGTTCAACCCCGAGCACGTGGCCGCCGGCGGCTATTACAGCGAAGACCGGCGCGGCATGATGGCCTTCCATGCACTGGTGACGCTTTCGATCGGCGCCGTGCTGGTCGACCCCGACCACTTCCACCTGTATCAGGAAGTCGCCCGCGCCGCCTCGGAAGCCAAGCGTATGGCCAAACGCATGGATGGCAGCAGCCTGTTCATCGAACAACGCCAGAAACCTTTCGCCAAGCAACTGGCCAGTGATGAACCCTTGCCCACGGAGAGGATGCCGCAGCTGAACGGCGACTTGCCGGCTACGCCCCTTGCCGGCGGATTGGACGCAGCGATCGTCCTGCAAGGTTCGACTTGAACCCGGCAGCCCCAACCAGCCCCAGGCCCGACAGCATCATCAACCATGCGTGGGGTTCGGGGACGGGCGCGGCGAGGGTCGACTGGATCCAGGGAAGATAGGACGCGACCACGGTGCCGCCGCCGATTGAGCCGAACCGCACATTGCTGCCGCCGGACAGGCTGGTACTGCCGTTGAATGCGGCGATGCCCGCAATCTTCCACTCGCCGTTGTCGTTGACGAATACCGGGCTGCCCGAGTCGCCGCTGGCGAACTGGGTCTCGATCGTTGCACCCAGCGTGAGATTGGCCGGGGCAGGCGAACCGAAGACATTGGTGGCCGATGTGGGGCCATCGAAATCGAACATGAACACTTCGTTGGATGCGCCGCCGTCGTCGTCGACAAGCAGCTTGTCCACCCGGTTCTGCCCGACCCGCTTGACGTCTGCGTCTGCGCCGATGGTGGCGCCGCTGACGCCGTCCCCGCCGCTGCCATAGCCAACGGAGGTGACGGTCTTCCCGCTCAGGCTGCCGCTGTACAGGCTGTATACCGGCACGCTGGAATCGACCGCCTGGGCAAGCCGGATCAGCGCGAGGTCGTCGTGCCACACGCCGTCCACGCCCGGGGTGGTGCCGGTGAATCCGGGGAACACGGTGATCGCTTCGACCGCGAAGGTCTGGCTTGCCGAACCCGCGTTCAGGACAAACGAAACCCCGCCGGTCGATGCGCCCTGCACCACATGCGCGGCGGTCAACACGTAGTTGCTGCCGATCAGCGCGCCGGAATAGGTGCTGCCATTGACGCTGACCGCCCCGACCCCGGCCCATGGCGAAACGGCGGTATTGGAATCCACCACGGCGCCAAGGAGGGCATGCGCGGGCAGGGAAACCAGGAGGAAAGTGCCGGCAGCAAGAAGGCGTTTCATGTTTGAACTTTCTGATTATGATCAAGCAGCACTTTGCGGCCGGATAGTGTTCCCGCCCTGCTCCGCGGCGCAACACGGATCAATGCCACCGTGAGCGCAGGTCGGCAATCCTTTGCCGACCACCACTCTAGAGGCCCAACATGACAGTGCGTGATGCGCTGCGCGACCTGCACTTGAGCCATCCAGGCTATAGCGATCCGATCCAGGTAAAAAAATGCGGCCCGCAAGGGGCCGCGAACGGAGGTGCAGGAGAGACTTCCTGCTGGAGTTGCCCGGGTGTAACGCTCAGGCCGTGCGGTAACGCGCGGCCATGAAGCCGACGAGACCGAGGCCGGCGAGCAACATGGCGTAGGTTTTAGCTTCGGGAACCGGAACACTGATGCCATCGGGCACGTTGACGAAGCTCGCGCTGCCACCGTCGGGAAAGCTCTGCACGTGCAAACCGATTCGCAGGTCACCCGGGCCACCGCCGTTCGGCAAGGCCATGGCGTCGATGACGCTCTGATAATCCTGTCCGGATATCAGATCGAAGGTAATCGTCAGCCACTCTCCCAGGCTCACCCCGTTCAAGCTGACGGGGGGATTGGAGTCGGCACTGAATCCCGCCGTGGTCTTGAAGCCGGTCGTCAGGTTGTTGCCGCCGGGGAGATTTCCGGGCGCTGCCACTTGAGAAAAATCAACGCCGGTTCCCGAACCTTCGACGGAGGCGATTCCGAGCAGGGAACCATCGTCGAAGTAGACATCGGTCAGCGACGCGCTCGACGCATTGGTGAACGTGAAAGCCACCTGATAGGCGCCCGAGCCCGCGACACCCAGATCGATCACCTCGACGGACAGGCTGGCCGTGCCCATCGCCACATCGGCGGGATTGGCCGAGGGATCCCCCACGCCGACAAAGCTGTAAAGGGTGGATGTCGCAGCGAGTGCGCCAGTGGACAGCACCAGGCCAGGCAGGGCCAGCGCGAGCGCGAGCGCCAGCAAAGCTTTCGTGCGAAACATCATAGAAGACCTCTCAAATAAAGACGGCAAGCAGTCGTACTCAAGGCGCGTGAAGCACTGAAACCGATCATCGGCGCGCACAACGCCTCTCCCAAGGCCGCGCAGATTCAGGTCCACCAACCCCACCTTGCGATCGGGCCGGCATTTCCAGTACGAGCGTAGTCTCGCGTCCCGATGTTTCAGCAGGTCGTGTCCGATATGCGCTCGCCATGGCACGTTCGGGCCAGTGATTCATGCGTCCCGGCTATTCGGGCCATCCATGTCTGTCCACGCTGTCATCAGCGTCTCACCTGCCATGCGAATAATTGGCGTTCCTTGGAAGCAGGAACGGAATGTCATGGACAAGCACACGGGAACACCCGAAAAGAAAGCAGGACAGCCGACCGAAGAGGCGCTGGACGAATTCGACTTCTTGCCGCCAGACGATCCCGATGACTACGCGGACCAATACAATTACGCGGGCTGCTATCCGTGGCTACCGGACTTCATCTGCGCACATCCGCATGACATTGCATTGCGCGCCGCCAGGCACGGAGGCGTTGCAGTCGAAGACGACGCTGATTTCTGATGCCAGGCCCCCAGAGTGCGGCTGGATCGGGGGCCCGGGAAGTTGGCCATCCACGTAGACACCGCAAAAAAAGGGCCCGCCATGCGGCGGGCCAAAGATGCGCGTGAACGCATTCGGGAAGCCCTGAACAAGTCCACATTCGTCATTCCGGCGGAAGCCGGAATCCAGTTAAATCACGCATCTGGACCCCGGCTTTCGCCGGGGTGACGACTTGTTCAGGGTCTCATTCTGAGATTCGGCTTCCCTGCTCAAACGGGCCCGATCGGGACCGCTCACGGCAGGAAGACGGGCGACTCAGTGCGCCATTTCGTTTTCAGGGATGGACAGGCTGTTGCTTCGACCTGGAACGGCGACGCAGGGCCGACCAGCCGACCAGCCCCAGACCCGCCAGCATCATGGCGTAGGTTTCCGCCTCGGGTACCGGTGTCACGGCAACCAGGAATGGGTTCAGCCCCACGAATTTCTTTTCCACGAATGCCAGGGAGGGCACGACACCCGTCGAGGCCAACAGCAGGTTTTCGACTGTCACATTGATCACCCGGGCGTTTTCCCATGACGACAGATCGATCGACGCGTCGGCGGTCCAGTTGTGGGTGGAAAGCCCCGTCTGGTTGAGCGGTGCGGCGGGCAGGATGCCGGCCGTCACATCCACCAGCGGATTGGCGATATCGAACACCCGCAACTGGCCAGCCACATTGACCATGCTGCCCGATCCCAGCAACAGATAGTCGCCCCGTTCAAGCAGGCTGATGCCGGAAAAATTCCAGTTATCGCGTGCCGCCACCTGGATGTTCATGGTGTCGTTGGTCAGCGCGAAACCGGCGCCATTGAGCGACCTGGCCTCGAAATCGACCGGGGTGAAATACAGGACATCGCCAGACACATTGGCATCCCCGAATCGTCCGAGCAGGGCATCGTCGAAAGTGAAGTCAACGGTCGTGCCCGCCAGGGTAACGGAGGCCGCAAAGGCGGCTCCGGAAAGGGTCTGACCCAGCAGCAGCATGCCTGCTGCCAGTTTGTTCACGCGTTTCAGTTTCATGGATTGCTCCTTATGGGCACTTCTATAAATTGTCATTCCGGGCTTGACCCGGAATCCAGATGCTTGATTTGACTGGATTCCGGCGTTCGCCGGAATGACGAAATCAGAATTTATAGAAGTGCCCTTATGATTGAATTGTGGGTTGGCTTTACCCGTGCGTGCGACGGCGCATCACGGCCGCCCCCACCAATCCCAGCCCCGCCAGCATCATGGCGTAGGTGTGTGCCTCGGGAACGGCTTGCACATGGACGAGGTTCGGGGCGCCCTGCCAGCCAGACCGCCCTTGCAGAACAAGGCCGTCGGTCTGGGTCAGGGTGAGATCGATCATGCCGCCGTAGCCGGCAAGTCGAGCCTGCGGCGGCAGCGAAACCGGCTTGTCGTGTGCGAGTTCGATCCTCCCACCCAGATCCCGCGCCAGTGCGGGAACGCCTGGGCGCGAGCGGCTGAAATCCAGTTCCAGGATGACACGGTTGATTCCAGTGACCTCGCAGCCGCCGTGCCCGCGATCGCACTCCGGAGAATCGGGCCAGGCTTCAATCCATCCGGACGGATCGCTGCGGCCCGGGGCCGGCCAGCCGGCGACCCGGAACGGGAGTATCGTCTTGCCGCGGCCGGATCCAGTTTCGACATGGCGGTCAACGTGACCGGCAGCCGCGACGACAGGTGGAGTGCCCTGCCACGCCAGAGAGGTCACGCGACCCAGTTGTACGGAGGCACTGGCATATCGTTCCATAACTGAATGGCCGGTCGGCGTCACGTCCGCCTGAACGTTCAGGCTTGCCAGTGCAATACCCGCTGTGGCCAGGGCCTTTGCCGTCCTGAATCGGACCGAACATCGCTTGCCGTGCTGCAATGTATTCATGCGCTTCATCGGTTTTCCTTTGCTCATCCTGAACCCGTTTCTGAACGAGGCAGAAACCGGCCGTCAGCCAATACGAATCTGCCGCTCGCCGGGAACACCCGGACGAACAAGACTCAGCGCACGCCGATACGGAACCGCAGGACTGCGCAGCGCCGGATCGGCGTGCGCGTGAGACACCGCTGGATAGGCATCCAGCGATACAGAGAAAATGGGGAGGGTATGGGAGGTACCCTGTCCCCGCGCCAAACCTGCCGACGCTCACTGCTATTCACGCGCACTGCTTGATCTTGCTTTATTGTTTGCAGCCTTTCTGGCATGACACGCCAGGCATGAACCCGACGCGCCATTCCATGGCCGCTTTTATCGCTTGTTGCTCGCCTTGCGGCGGGTATGCTCCTGTTTCCTGCAACGACCGTCACAGGCTCAGGCACACGTCAAAACGGAATCTGCAATAGGACATACGACGCAGCACCGTTTCGGCGTGCGCATGAGAAATCGTCAAACTCGCATTCAACGAATACAGGATTCGGCAAGCTTCTGGATCGAGCTCACCCGGACATCAAACCACCGATGTCCACTGCTTTTCACGCGCACTGTTTGTTGCTTTATTTTGTACAGCTTTTGTTTCGCCGCGGGCCTTCGAATCTGATGTCCGAATGATTCCGCAACTGCGATGAATCTTATAGGGTGATTATTTCAGACGTTCACGTTGAATCGCGTTCCATAGTGAGCTTTTCGGCTCATACCTAATCAATGGGTTCACCGCGGTGCATGTCGATCCGGCACGATAGATTCCAGGGTGCTTCCCGCCCCAACGAGCAAGCGAAAACCGCATCTCGGCAAGGAATTGCCGACATGCGGTCACGGTCAATACGTGCCGAATCAATAACCGTGCTGCTGCCGGATGTGGAATTGCGATCGACGGTCGCCCGGCGGCGGATCGCTGCTTCCAGAACTTTCGATAGGGGGATGGTTTGTTGTTACGGCCCAAGGCGTTCTGTTGAACACCTGGTGCAACACTTCGACTCTAGACAGCCATCGGGTTTCTTTTTCAGGAAATCAATGGCTTGAGACTGTAGTTGGCGGAGAGGGTGGGATTCGAACCCACGGTAGGCTTGCACCTACGCCTGATTTCGAGTCAGGTACATTCGACCACTCTGCCACCTCTCCGACGGCGGGCATTGTAACCGAGTCGCGCGGTTTACTGGACGAAAATTTCACTCTCAGTCAGACTGCGTCCATGCCAATCACAAAAATAATGGCTGATTTCGGGAGAGGGACTGCGCTGATACTGAGCCTGCTGCTGGGGGCCTGCAGCCAGCCGGTGCCGCCGCCCGAGACCAGTGGTGAATTGCACGTGGGGACGCGCAACAGCCCGGCCTCCTACTACATCGCCCACAACGGCGAGCCTGCCGGATTCGAGCACGATCTGCTGCAGGCATTCAGCCGCTCGCAGAAGTGGTCGCTCCACTGGACGGAAAAGACCCGGCCCGAAGCCCTGTTCGAGATGCTCGACAGCCACCAGATCCATCTGGCGGCGGCGGCCTTGCCGCAAGCGGTGGTCAAGGATCGGCACCTGATCGCCGGGCCGGTGCTGTTCGAAACCCCGGTCCATGTCGTGTACCGCATCAGCGACAAGCAGCCGCGCAGCATGGCGAATCTGTCGGGCAAACGGCTGGCGCTGATCATCGGTTCCGGGCACACCCCCATCCTGATGCGCCAGAAGCGCAAGCATCCTCGTCTATCCTGGGCGGCGCTGGAAAATGTCTGGCCGGAAGAGTTGCTGGCGCAACTGCAGGCCGGCAAATACGACGCGGTCATCATCAACGGCATGGATTTCGACCCGATGCGCAACCTCTACCCGGAGCTGGCAGTGGCTTTCGACATCGGCGACACGCAGAAAATCGTGTGGGCGCTGCCACCCCGCAGCTCGCAGGCGCTGCGCAATGGGCTGGCGCGCTTCGTCGAACAGGCGCGCAAGGACGGCACCATCAAGCGCACCTACGAGCGTTATTTCGGCCACGTCAGGCGACTGGACAGTTCGGACATCCTCGGCATCCTACAGCGCCGACCCCAGCGACTGCCAGATCTGCGGCAACACTTTCACGAGGCACAGACGCTGACCGGCATCGACTGGCGGCTGCTCGCCGCGATCGGCTATCAGGAATCGCAGTGGAATCGCCTGGCCACATCCCCCACCGGGGTGCGCGGCGTGATGATGCTGACCGGGCAAACGGCCGACCGCATGGGGGTCACGAACCGCCTCGATCCCCGCCAGAGCATCCTCGGCGGGGCACGTTATCTGGCGCTGATGAAAGACACCCTGCCCGCCCGCATTCCCGAGCCGGACCGCACCTGGCTGGCGCTGGCCGCCTACAACCAGGGACAGGGACACATGGAAGATGCGCGCCGCATTGCGCAGGCGCGTGGCGGCGATCCGGACAGCTGGGCCGACGTCAAGGAGGCGCTGCCCTATCTGAGCCGCGGCACCTATTCAAACGTCATGAGATACGGCTATGCGCGCGGCGGCGAAGCGCTGCATTTTGCCGAGAACATCCGCAGCTACTACGACATCCTGTTGCGGCTGGAACCCGAGTACAACCCGCTGATCAATCTCGGACTTGACGAAGACAGCCCGGATATCCAGGGCTGACCGGTTCGGCCGCGCCCGACCTTCAAGCGGCCTGCAGCCGCGCCGGGCCCAATCTTCAAGCCGCCTGCAGCCGCTCAAGCCCGCCCATAAACGGACGCAGCGCGTCCGGCACGGTCACGCTGCCGTCGGCATTCTGGTAGTTCTCCAGGATCGCCACCAGCGTGCGGCCCACCGCCAGCCCCGATCCGTTCAGGGTATGCAGCAGTTCCGGCTTGCCCTGCCCCACCTTGAAACGCGCCTGCATGCGGCGCGCCTGGAAGGCCTCGAAGTTGGAGCAGGACGAAATCTCGCGGTAGGTGTTCTGCGCCGGCAGCCACACCTCCAGGTCGTAGGTCTTGGCCGCCGAGAAGCCCATGTCGCCGCTGCACAGGGCCATCTTGCGGTACGGCAGGCCCAATTTCTGCAGAATGGTTTCGGCATGTGAAGTCAGGCTTTCCAGCGCGGCGTAGGAATCCTCCGGGCGCACCATCTGCACCAGCTCCACCTTGTCGAACTGGTGCTGGCGGATCATGCCGCGGGTGTCGCGGCCGTAGGAGCCCGCCTCCGAGCGGAAACACGGCGTATGCGCGACGAACTTCAGCGGCAGCACTTCGGCGGCGACGATCTCGTCGCGCAGCAGGTTGGTCACCGGCACTTCGGCAGTGGGGATGAGATACAGCTTGTCGGCATCCGAACGGGGCACGTGGAACAGGTCTTCCTCGAACTTCGGCAACTGGCCGGTGCCGCGCATCGAATCGGCGTTGACCAGATAGGGTACATAGACCTCCGTGTAGCCGTGCTCCGCCGTATGCACGTCGAGCATGAACTGCGCGAGCGCGCGGTGCAGCCGCGCAAGCCCCCCCTTCATCACGGAAAAGCGGCTGCCGGTGATTTTCACTGCGGCCGCGAAGTCGAGTTGGCCCAGCCCTTCGCCGATGTCGACGTGGTCACGCACCGGAAAATCGAAGGTCTTCGGCGTGCCCCAGCGGCTCACCTCGACGTTGGCCGTTTCATCCTTGCCCACCGCCACCGATTCGTGCGGCAGGTTCGGCACCCCCATCAGGAAATCGTTGATTTCCGTCTGTAGCGCGGCCAGCCGCGTTTCCATCTGCTTCAGTTCGTCGCCCAGCCCGGCCACCTCGGCCATCACCGCCGTGGTGTCCTCACCCTTGCCCTTCAGCATGCCGATCTGCTTTGACAGGGTGTTGCGGCGGTTTTGCGCGTCCTGGGTGCGGGTCTGGATCGTCTTGCGTTCGGCTTCCAGCGCGTCGAAGCGCGCCGCGTCGAACGCAAAACCGCGCGCGGCAAGGCGCTCGGCTACGAGGGCTGCGTCTTTGCGCAGCAGCTGGATATCAAGCATGGGAATTCAAATCAAAAAAGGCAAAAAAAGGATTGTCTACGAAAGCCCGCATCGGGGTGAGTTTCTTCATCGCGCAAGCGCCTCAACGCTAATCGGCAAACAAGCCAATCGGTACACCGAAGCGCGCCGCCAAAGCCTTTGCCTGACGCAGGTTGATTTCCCGCTTGCCCGAGAGAATTTCGGACACCTTGGCCTGATTGCCGATCTCCGGCAAATCTGACTGGCGCAGGCCGTCACGCGACATCAAGAAACGCAATACCTCCACTCCGCTCATTTCAGGCGGCATGGGGTAATGCGTATGCTCCCAGGCCGACACCAGATCGCCCAGCATCACCGCCAGCCCGGCCAACGGGTGCGTCTCGTCCGCCCCACCTGCATCCAGAACCGCGTCCAGCGATTCAACCAGCGCCTGATATTCTGCCTCGGTAGTGGCCGGGGTCAGCAGCGGTGCAATGTAGCTCCAGTGCGCCAGTGCGGCATCCAGTCGTGCGTTCATTTCCAGTCTCCTTTGTCATACTGTTTGTGCGTCAACACCCCGCGCACAAACACCCGCCCCGTATTGAAATGGATGGCGGCAATCAGCCTCAGCTTGTTACCGCCCACGTCGAATACGTATTTGTCGCCAACCTTGTCCGTGGCTGGAAAACACTGCTTCACCTCCGAAAAATTACGCCAGATCGCGCGCTTGGTCAGCCTGTACCACTGATCCAGTGCACTGCTGCAATCCGGGTGCGCCATCTGCGACTGAATAATTTTCGCGTGTGAAACAACGTGCATAGTCGAATATTATCCCATTATGGGATTAATACAAGTTCCCCGCAGCATCCTGCGTTCACACCGCGCTCCAGGTTCCGTCAGCGTGCCCTCGCGCCCGCGCCACCGCCTCCAGCG
>JBAVWB010000057.1:0-18203 GCA_049697615.1 Thiobacillus sp.
CATTCACCGTCATGGTGGTGCCGGGCGCGAGCTTGCGGACCCCGTTGAAGATCGTGCGCGGCGCCGGCACCACCGCATGCAGGGTGAACAGGTGATGCAGCGCCACCGCGTCGATGCCGGTATCGACGCCGCCCGCCGCAATCAGCGCCTGCGGCGTCGACGCGAAACGGAAATGGGCCGCATCCTCGCTGTAATACAACGGCTTGATGCCGAGGCGGTCGCGCGCCAGGAACAGCGTCTCGCGGTTCCAGAGGGCGAACGCGAACATGCCGTGCAGGCGTTCGACGCAGGCTTCTCCCCATTGCAGATACGCACGCAGGATGACTTCGGTGTCGCCGTCGGAATGGAAAACATGGCCGCGTTCGATCAGCTCCGAACGCAGTTCCGGGTAGTTGTAGATGGTGCCGTTGAACACCAGCGCGGTGCCGGTCGCAGCGTCCACCATGGGCTGCTGCGAGCGCGGCGAGAGGTCGATGATCGCCAGCCGCCGGTGGCCCAGCCGCACCGGGCCATCGGCGTGCTGGCCTTCGGCATCCGGACCTCGCCGCGCCAGCTTCGCCAGCATCCGATCCATCGCCGCCGCCGCGGGGGCCTTGTTGTCGAACCGAAATTCACCTGCTATGCCGCACATTTTTTACCCCTGTTATCCGCGAAGGACGCGAAGGGTCGCAAAGAAAAACAATGAGGGCTTCCTTCGCGTTTCTTCGCGTCCTTCGCGGATAAAAATTGCATTTCACGCCACCAGCGGCGGCTCGTCCATCAGCGCAACCTGCTCGCGCAATTCGAGAATCCGCGCCTGCCAGTACTGCTGCGTATTGAACCACGGAAACGCGGCGGGAAAAGCCGGGTCGTCCCAGCGGCGGGCGAGCCAGGCCGCGTAGTGAATCAGCCTCAGGGTTCTGAGCGCTTCGACCAGATGGAGTTCGCGCGGATCGAATTCCATGAAGTCCTCGTAGCCTTTCAGGATTTCGTTGAATTGCCCCTGCTGTTCGTCGCGCTCGCCGGACAGCAGCATCCACAGGTCCTGCACCGCGGGGCCCATGCGGCTGTCGTCGAAGTCGACAAAATGCGGACCGGCTTCGGTCCACAGTACGTTGCCGGCATGGCAGTCGCCGTGCAGGCGGATGGCGCGCACGTCGCCGGCGCGCTCGTAGCAATACGCCACGCCGGCAAGGGCATAGTCGACCACGCTGTCCCAGGCGGCAACCAGGTCGGGAGGCAGCCAGTTGCCCGCGCGCAGGAAATCGCGCGAGGCGAAGCCGAAGGTCTCGAGGTTGAGGGCCGGCCGGTGCGCAAAGTCGGTCTGCGCGCCGACCGCATGGATGCGGCCGAGAAAGCGGCCCATCCGCTGCAGGGTGTCGGCGCGGTCGAATTCGGGCATGCGGCCGCCCTGCTTCGGGTACACGGCGAAACGGAAACCGGCGTGGGCATGAAGCGTGGCGCCGTTCAACACCAGCGGGGCGACCACCGGAATTTCGAGCGCGGCGAGTTCGATCGTGTACGCGTGTTCTTCCAGGATGGCGGCGTCGCTCCAGCGCTCGGGCCGATAGAACTTGGCCACCACGGGCGCGGCATCCTCCACCCCCATCTGGTAGACGCGGTTCTCGTAGCTGTTCAGCGCCAGCAGGCGGCCGTCGGCCTTGAGGCCGGTGCTGTCGAGCGCATCAAGCGCGCAATCGGGGGTCAGCGCGGAATAGGGGTGGGATGAATCCATCATGGGAAAGGGCAAAGCGTCTATGCTCAAAAGCGAACCTGGACAGATAATGCCTCAAACGCCGCTTCACATCGCACCCGCATGATGACGAACGATCCCTTCAGCATGGACATCTCCCGCCATATCTGGGAGACCCGCTACCGCGCCGCGGGCGAGGCCGACATCCACGCCAGCTGGCGGCGGGTGGCGCAGGCGATCGCGCAGGCCGAGGCGGATGAACGCGGCACGTGGGCGGACCGCTTCTACGGCCTGCTGGACGGTTTCCGCTTCCTGCCCGGCGGACGCATTCTTGCCGGTGCCGGAACCGGCCACCGGGTGACGCTGTTCAACTGCTTCGTCATGGGCGAGATCGCCGACGACCTCGAACACATTTTCGAGGCGCTGAAGGAAGGCGCGCTCACCATGCAGCAGGGTGGCGGCGTGGGCTACGATTTTTCCACCCTGCGCCCGGCCGGCACGGTGGCGGCCGCCACCGGCACCATCGCTTCCGGCCCGGTGTCCTTCATGCGCATCTGGGACGCGATGTGCGCCACCATGCTGTCGACCGGCGCGCGGCGCGGCGCGATGATGGCGACGCTGCGCTGCGACCATCCCGACATCGAGGCCTTCGTCGACGCCAAGCGCGATCCCGCGGTGCTGCGTCACTTCAACGTGTCGGTGCTGGCCAGCGATGCCTTCATGACGGCGGTGGCGAACGATGGCGACTGGTCGCTGGTGTTTCCGCTGCACGACGGCGAGACCGCCGACGGCGAGGTCATCCAGCGCCGCTGGAGCGGCACGGACGCGCCGGTGCCCTGCCGCGTGCTGCGAACCGTGAAGGCACGCGCGCTGTGGCAGCGCATCCTGCGCGCGGCCTACGACACCGCCGAACCCGGGGTGCTGTTCGTCGACACCATCAACCGCGACAACACGCTGGCCGACCGCGAGACGCTCACCGCCACCAACCCCTGCGGCGAGATCCCGCTGCCGCCCTATGGCGCCTGCGACCTCGGCTCGCTCAACCTCACGGCCTTCGTGGCCTCGCCCTTTTCTTCGGGCGCCCGCCTCGACCTCGACGCGCTGGCCGAGTCGGCGAAGCTCGCAGTGCGCTTCCTCGACAACGTCATCGACGTGTCGCGCTATCCGCTGCCGGCGCAGGCCGAACAGGCGCATCTCAAGCGGCGTGTCGGCCTCGGCATCACCGGGCTGGCCGATGCGCTGGTGCTGCTTGGGCTTCCCTACGACAGCGATGCGGCGCGGCAACTGGCGGGGCAGGCCATGCAGGGGGTGCGCGATGCCGCCTACCGCGCGTCGATCGAGCTGGCGCGCGAGAAGGGCGCCTTTCCCGCATTCGAACGCGACGCGTTCCTGGCGAGCGGCTTTGCAAGCCGACTGCCGGCGGACATTCGCGAGGCCATCGCCGCACACGGCCTGCGCAATAGTCATCTGCTGGCGATTGCGCCGGCCGGCACCATCAGCCTGCTGGCCAACAACTGCTCCAGCGGCATCGAACCGGTGTTTGCCGCCACGGCCGAGCGCCGCGTGCTGCAGGCCGACGGCAGCTACCGCACCCACCGCGTGCTCGACCATGCCTGGCAGCAATGGCAGCAGCGAGGCGGCAACGGCGCGCCGCCCGCCTTTGTCGAGGCGCGCCAGCTCGACCCATTCGCCCATCTCAACATGCAGGCTGCCCTGCAGCCCTCGGTCGACAACGCCATTTCCAAGACCATCAACGTCGCCGCCGACACGCCGTTCGAGCGCTTCGCGGATCTTTACCGGCAGGCGCATGCGCTCGGTCTCAAGGGCTGCACCGTGTTCCGCCCCAACCCCGTCACCGGCGCCATACTGAGCGAACCGGCGGGCGAGCGGGCGCCGTGCTGCGGCATCGAACGCGAGGCGGATTAATCCATGAGCACGAGCAACGCGCCATGCATCGGCCTGGCCCTCGGCGGCGGCTCGGCGCGCGGCTGGGCGCACATCGGCGTGATCCGCGCGCTCGCCGACGCCGGCATCGAGCCGGACATCGTCTGCGGCACCTCGATCGGCGCGCTGGTGGGCGCCGCCTACGTGGGCGGCGAACTCGACCGGCTGGAGGCCTGGGTGCGCAGCCTGCGCCTGCAGACCGTGGTGAGCTTCCTGGATGTTTCGCTCAATGGCGGGCTGATCAAGGGCGACAAGCTGATCGATTTTTTCCGCAGCCATTTTGTCGACCGCGACATCCACGAACTGGAGCGGCCTTTCGGCGCCGTCGCCACCGACCTGCGGCGCGGCCGCGAAGTGTGGCTGCGCGAAGGCCGGGTGACCGACGCGGTGCACGCCTCGATCGCCCTGCCCGGCCTGTTCGCCCCGGTGCTGCGCGACGGCAGCTGGCTGGTCGACGGCGGGTTGGTCAATCCGGTGCCGGTGTCGTTATGCCGCGCGATGGGCGCCGATGTCGTGATCGCGGTCGACCTGAATTCCGACCTGCTGGGCCGTCACCTCAAGCCCGCCAGGGCGACGCGCAAGCGTGCCCCAGCCGAGCCTGAATCGCTGACCGACGCGTTGATGGCACGCATCCAGAGCGGCATGTCGCAGTTCGGCCTCAATCACCGTGACGAAACCGAGCCGCCTCCCATGCTGGACGTGCTGGCCTCCAGCATCAACATCATGCAGGTGTTGATCACACGCAGCCGGCTGGCGGGCGAACCGGCCGACGTGCTGATCACCCCCATGCTCGCAGATCTGGAATTGATGGCGTTTCACCGTGCCGACACCGCCATCGCGGCCGGCCGGCATGCCGTCGAGGCTGTCCAGCCGTTTTTGCTGGCGCGCCTGGATGGCGCCAACAGTGGCTGAAGCGCGCGCGCGAAATTACCGGGAGGGGCTGAACAGCGCCAGCTTGCGCAGGCGATCCAGCTGCTTGATGGCCGCCTCGCGCCGGGAAGCTTCGGCACGACTGGCCGCGGCCTCGACATAGACGAGATGCACCGGACGCCGGCTGCGCGTATAGCGCGCGCCCAGCCCGCCTTCACCGTTGTGTTCGGCGATGCGTCGGGTGACGTCGGTGGTGATGCCGGTATAGAGCGTGCCGTCGGCGCAGCGCAGCATGTAGACGCACCACGCCGCGGCTTTGCCTGAAGCGGCCGCCATCGATTCAGTTCACACGTCGGCGGAGAGTTCTTGCGCCCACAGCAGCGCGTCCATGTGGACGCCGTTGATGTCGTCCACTTCACGGCCGATCTGCTTGGCCAGAGCTTCGATGCTGCTCTGATCCTCCTGCTCGCAGGCGATGGCCAGCGCCAGATAGGGCGCATACGGCCCGCGGTTCGCGACGATGGCCTCGGTGATTTCGGCGGGCAGGCTGATCTGCTTCAGCACCTGATCCATCGGCATGCGCATCACCACATCGAGCAGCGAAAACAGGCCGGCGACGAAAATTTCATCGCGCGCCTTGGCAAACAGCGCGCGTCCGGCCAACTGCTCGGCCACGCGGCCGCGCACCAAGGCGTTTTCCAGAATGGCCTGGTCGAGTTCCTGGGCCTGGCCGCCGGTAAACAGGATCAGCGTCAGCCAGCGGTACAGCTTGTCCTGCCCCATCACCATCAGCGCCTGCTCGATGCCGCCGACCTTGCTCATCAGGCCCATGCCGGGGGAGTTGACGTAGCGCAGCAGACGCACCGACAGCGTCGGATCATGGCGGAACTGGGCGGCCAGCTCCGGCTGCTCGGCGCCGGTGCGAACCCGGTTCATCAGGTCCAGCACCTTGGCGCGTGACGGCCCCATGGTGGGATTGCCGAGGTTTTCGCGGCGGGTGATGAACGGCCCCATGAAGAGCGCAAACTGCAGCTTGTGGCACATGTGGAAGGCTTCCAGCGTTTGCACGCCGGTTGCAACAAAACGCTTGCCCGCCCCCACTTTGGACACGGCAGCAATTTGCGCGGTGATGGCGGGGATGTCCTCGCTGTTGACGTCCATCAGCACGTAGTCCGCAAGCTGCAGCAGCGCATGGTTCTCGGGCCGCACCACCTCGTCGGCATGGACTGCAAAACTGAACCCGCGCGACTTCAGCTCGCCCAGGCGGGCCAGCAGCGCCTCGTCGACAGGGGGCTGGGCGACGATATTCAGCAGCCATACCGTGCCGGCTGCAGGCCAGCCATCGATCAGCGGATGATTCAGGCTGGCAGGTGCGATCGGCACGAATGCCAGCCGCTGACCCAGCAGGCGCGCAACATCCATGCGTTGAAGGTTGCCGAGCAGGGTTTCGTCGTAGAGGCGCTGCACATCGGGCAGGTTCGAATCGCGCTGGTCGTCCGCTGCGCGTCGCAGCATGAAGGTGTAAGCGGCCACTTTCTGGTCGCGGCCCAGCATGGCCTCGCGGCGCATCACCGATCCTGATTTGGCCGCCGTCTTGGCTGCCGACCCAGCCGCGACAGGCACTTCACGAGACGGGGCCGGGGCCGCACTCTCCTTGCCACCCGACAACATTCCGACTAGACGATTCAGCACGCACCACTCCCCAAGACGAACCCGTTCGATTCAACAGAACAAACGGCAGCCTTCGGCAAGACTGAAGGCTGCCGTAGGAAATTTTCCCGGTCGGCACAGCGTGCGCTTGGTCGAGACGATGCCGCGCGCCATCCCGGGGCCGTAGCCGGGGCCTTATCCAGGGGATATTCGGTGGCAAGCCCCGCCTTGGCGTAGCGGAACTGCTTGCCTTTGGGCGTGCCGGCGGCCTGCAAGGCGTCAGCCGTTGCGGGGCTTTATGGGAAGCCCCCAAATCAGTAGATCATTACTATCCGGCTGTTATTCTAGGCAGCAATCAGACGTTTTTATACGCAACCGGGGGCCCAATTGACCAAGCAAATCTATCGCTATTTTTTTCGCGGCCTGATCACGGCCTTGCCACTCGGCCTGACGGTCTATCTGCTCTACCTGTTTCTCAACTGGAGCGAAACGCTGGCGATGCAGCTGATCCGGCCGTTCATCGGCGGATTCTACGTACCGGGCATGGGCCTGCTGCTGGGCATCACCGGAATATTCCTGCTCGGGGTGCTGGTGTCCCAGCGCGGGGTGGGCAAGCTGCTGTCGCTGGTTGAACTGCCCTTCACCAACCTGCCGGTGGTGAAGAGCATTTATTCCTCGCTGAAAAGCTTTGCCGATTATTTCTCGCCCCAAAGCGACCAGCCCACGCAGCAGACGGTGGTGATCCTCAGAATGCCGGGGCAGGATCTCGAAGTGGTGGGCTTGGTCACGCGCCAGCGCGTCGACGACCTGCCGGCCGGCTTTCTGCAGGGCGACCGCGTGGCGGTCTACCTGCCGATGGGCTACATGATCGGCGGCTACACGGTGTTCGTGCCGCGCGACTGGGTGCAGCCGATCGACCTCTCGGTGGAGGAAGCGATGCGCTCGTCCCTGTTTGCCTGGATGAGCACCGCCGGCAGCAATCCGCCAGGAAACGCACAGCCATGATGCGGCCGGACCCCAGGCTGATGTAGCGTTTTGTTCATGCAGATCGAGTGCTACGCCCAACGCCTGCTCAACCCGTTTCGCGGGGTGGTGCACACCATACGCTTCCAGTCAGCCGAGGCGGTGACAACGGACGGCATCGAGTGGGATATCTATGTGGCCAACGATGCCTTGCTCGACGGCCTCGGCCGCGCCGGCAAGCGCGCGCAGATTTCCGACATCCGCTATGGACACTGGTCGGCGGAAAAAGGCCTCAAGCGCGGTCCGCTGTATCCGTCGGACGATTTCAAGCGGCTGGAAGAAATGGGCGCGGTGGTGTACGAGCACCTGCTCAAGGTGCATCGCGAGGTGCCGTTTGCGTTTCGCGACGCGTTCGAGCTCTGGCTGCTCGACCGCAGTGACCAGCCGCTGGCGCTGCTGCACAGCGTGCGCACCCACAGCGAAACCGACACCAAACCGCCGCTCGACTGGCGCGCCGGCATGGCTGCGCAGGAACGCTTCCAGAGCACGGCGATTGCGGACCCGCCGGACTCGGCCGGCATCTACCTCACGCAATACATCAACAGTCTCGCCAGCGGCGTGGCGCAGTGGTTCTGCCGGACCGACGACGGCTCGGGGCTGGGCCTGCACACGCTAAAAGGCGGCGAGACCCTGCGCGGTCGCGTGCTGGAAGCAGACGCCTTTCCGTCCTTGTTCATTGCCACCGCCGGCATGGATGCGGCACACACCCGGCTGGTGCACGACTACCACGCCTGGCAGGCGCCGTGGATGCTGCTGCTGCCGCATCTCGACGCCGCCACCCGCAGCGCGCTCGAGGCCAGCGCCTGCCAGCAGGCCGAGCTGATCGAGAAGCACTGCCGCCTCTATCCTGCGGTGATCGGCCGTGCCGCCCTGCAGGCGGCGCGGGTGGAAGCCGCTCTGGTGCGCAGCCAGCCGCGCGTCCAGAAGCAGGACGACGTGATGCCGATGTTCTATATCGAGCTCAACAGCACCGAGAGCGGCTGACCCGGCGTTCTACGCCGCCACACCCAGAATCGCTGCAGGCAGCGTGGCGGATGCCCCCAGATGCGGCGTCATCCGCACCTTCACCGCGGGATGGGCGGCTGAAAACTCGGCGATGGCCCCGGGAATGTCCTGCGCCACATGGGTTCCCGCCGCCCGAAAGTAGGGGAACGCCATGATTTCAGTCGCGCCGCGCGCCCCCAGCGCCGCCAGTCCCTCAGGAATGCTCGGCTCGGCCAGTTCCAGAAAGGCTGTCTCAACGTCATCGCAGGCATTGCCGGCCTGCGCCCGAACCTGATCGGCGAGCTGGCAGACTTCGTCGGGGGACGCCGCACGGCGGCTGCCGTGGGCAATGATGCGCTGGCTGGGCATGGCGGTAATTTCCTAAAAAAACATCCCGTAAAAGAGCCTAAACCTGCCGGTGGGTTCCCCAATGCCGCGTCTTTAGGTCGATTCGGCGTTTTTGGTAGGAATGTGTAGTTGTTCGTCCTACACACGGCGCCGACTATCCGACAACCCCGTGTAGATGAGGGGCTTTTACCCATACCAAGGAGGAAGACAATGAACGCGATGAAAACACTGCTCGCCGTGCTGGTGGCCGGACTGGTCTCGATGCCCGTTTTGGCCGACGACAAAGACAAGAAAGGCAACAACGAATGTCCGGTCGGCCTGGTCAGCGGCAAGACCCTGGACGAAGAATTCGGCCCCGGCACCGCGGATCGCCCAGGCACCCAGGAACTAACCAAGTGCATCAAGAAACGCTCCCATGTCAAGATGGTGGTGCAACTCAACCAGGGCAATGGCTATGGCCTGGGCAACATCACCAACATCATTGACGATTACGAGATCACCCACGGCATGGTGCGGGGCCGGGACTACGAGATCGTGGCCGTGATCCACAGCGCCGGCGGCATGATGGCGCTTAAGGATAAGGTTTCAATTAATGCCCTAGGGGTGGAGGTTCACCGTAATGCGTCCGAGGGCACGATCAAAACACTGATGGGCAAGGGGGTGAAGTTCTATTTCTGCCAGAACACCACCCGCGCCTACGTGAAGAATGGCATTCTGCCGACATATGCCGGTAACGCAGACGTCTCCGCCACTGCGGAACTCATCCCTGGCATGCTCTACACCACCGCCGGCCTGACCTCCATCGCCGACTTCCAGGCGCAGGGTTACCAGTACATCCAACCCTGATCAGCCCTTGGCTGAAGAAAAAAGCCCCGCCCGGGCAGAAAGCCGGGCGGGGCTTTTGTTTGTGCGACTGGCGTCTAGACGCGTACCGGCTCGAAGGTGGCGTCGAGATTCTGGTCGTCGCAGTAGTCGAGAAAATCGCCGCGCAGGGTGGCGATGTGAGCGTCGGCGGGGATGCCCAGCGTCATGTGGACGGCGAACATGGGCGCGCCGGTGTGCGGCGCGGGATAGGTTTCGGTGTCGAGCGCTTCGATGTTGATGTGCAGCCGGGCAAAGAAATTGGCGAGGCTGTTGACGATGCCGGGCTGGTCGAGCGCGGCAACCTCGACGGTGTAGGGGATCAGCGGCTTTTCGGGGCGGGTGGGGCGGGTACGTTGCTGGGTCAGCGACAGGCCGAGCTCCTCGCCCACGGCGGGCAGCCGTGCTTCCAGTTTGGCCAGCGCGTCCCAGCTGCCGGATACGCGCATCAGCAGCGCGAAACGTCCGCCGAGCGCCGCCATGCGCGACTCCTCGATATTGCATCCGGACTCGCTGATGCGGCGGGTAAAGCTTTCCACCAAGCCGATTTTGTCCTCGCCGCTGGCGGTGATAACGAGGGATTCGGTGTCGCTTGCCATTAAATGAGCTTCCTGTCTGAGAGTTCTTTTTTGATGTAGGCGTAAAACACCGGTGCGGCGATCACGCCCGGCACGCCGAAGGCGGCTTCCATCGCCAGCATGACGATGAGCAGTTCCCACGCGCGCGCCTTGATTTGTCCGCCAATGATACGGGCATTCACGAAATATTCGAGCTTGTGGATGATGACCAGGAAGACCAGCGAACCCGCGGCGGCATACAGCGAATGCGACAGCGAAATGATGACGATGATCGTATTGGAAATCAGGTTGCCCAGCACCGGCAGCAGGCCGACGACGAAGGTCACCAGCACCATGGTCTTGACGAATGGGAGTTCGACGCCGAACAGGGGCAGGATCACGCCAAGATAAATCCACGTCAGCAAGGCGTTGAGTGCGGAGATCCGAACCTGCGCGAACACCACGCGGCGGAATGCCTCGGCCAGACGATGCGCACGCTCGCACAAGGCCTGCGCCAGCGGCGCCAGGGTCAGGTGGGGGGTGGCTTCGCGCAGCGCGATGAAGCTGCCGATGATGAAGCCGATCAGGATCAGCAGCAACGCACGGCCGGCATCGCCACCGAGCCTGCGCAAATCCTGCGCATGGTCGCGCAGCCATTCGACCAGGCCGGCACGGATCACCGATTCGTCGCCCTGCGGCAACCATTCACCGGCCCACGGCGGCAGCAGCTCGCGCGAGTTTTCGATCACCTCGGCCATTTTGGTGAGCAGGCCGGTGAGTCCCCCCTCGGTTCGCAGGTACAGAATGGCCCCGGCGGTGACGCCGCCCAGCGCGCCGAGCACGACGAGGGTGATGAGCGACACCACCAGCACCTTGGACCAGGTATGGCTGAGCTTGCCGATGACGAATCGCGGCGCCAGCAGATGCACCAGTTGCACCACCAGCAAACCGGCGAGCAGAGCCGGCAGCAGCCGCAGGTGCAGGATCGTCAGCAATCCCGCCGCCATCATCAGCCAGGCGGCGATTTGATACCGGGTGGCCGGTGCCAGGTTTTCAGTCATGGCCGCCACCTTGCCCAAAAAGCCTGTTTCCAGCAAGGGTTTTGGCTGTCCATCCCAAACCGTCAGGCATCGGCCAGGTACCCCAATGCGGCGCCGGTCTGCGCGGCGGCCTTTTTCAAGGCCTCGGCCCAACCCGGCTTGTGGCGGTCGGCCGGCGCCGAGATCGACAGTCCGGCAACCAGTTTGCCCTCGGCGTCGCGGATCGGCGCACCGATGCACGCCACGCCCAACTCGGCCTCCTCGCGGTCATAGGCCAGTTGTTCGCGCCGGATCACCTCAAGCTCGGCGCGCAGGCCTTCCAGCGTGGTCAGGGTGTTGGATGTGTAGGCCGGCAGGCTGGTGCGTTCGGCGTAGCCCATCACCCCGCTGGCGCTTTCTTCGGCGAGAAAGATCTTGCCGACCGCGGTGACGTGCAGCGGCGCGTGCGCGCCGACCACCTGCACCACCTGGATCATCGTCTGACCGCCGGACACGCGCTCGACGTAGACCGCTTCGTCGCCGCGCCGCACGATGAGGTTGACCGTCTCGCCCGTCAGCTCGGCCAGTTTTTGCATGGCCGGCATCGCCACCTGCCGGATGTTGAGCCGCGCGCGCAGGCGATTGCCCACCTCCAGCCAGCGCACGCCCAGATCATATTCGCCGGCGCCGGTTTTCTCGACCAGGCCGTGCGCCATCAAGGCGCCGAGGATGCGATGCGCGCTGGCCGTGTGCAGCTCGGCTTCGCCCGCCAGCCGGGTCAGGCTGACGGGGCCGGGTGCGCGGGAAAGGACGCCGACCAGGGCCATGGCGCGGTCGATAACCTGGATGGACGAGCTGATATTTTTCATAAGGTGAAAATTTATCACGCATTGTGAAAATTGTCGTTATTTGCTGCTTCAATACGTTCACCGTTTCACATGACGTGAAACATTTTCATATTGTGAAAGGAATGGCCATGAGCGCACAGATGCAGTCCACCCCCGAGACTGTCCCCGCCTTCTGCGAGGGCATCCAGTATTTCGCCGACAGCTTTCCGGAAATCGACCGCCTGGGCGCATCGCCGCTGCTGGGCCCGAACCAGCCGGCGCTGCCGGATGCGACCAGCGAGGCGTCCATCTACCAGACCCTGCTGGCCGCCGACGCGCTGCGCTACCTGACCCTGCAGATCACCGGCAGCAAGTCCTCCGGCCACCCGGGCGGCTTCGCCTCCAGCGCCGATGCGGTCGCCGCGCTGCACCTGCTGGGCCACCGCAACATGGTGACCGAGGTTGGCCACCACGCGCCGGGGTTCTACTCGGCGATGTTTCTCGACACTTCTCTGGAAGACATGGGCATCCATACCGTGTCCGACATGCGCGCGCGCTTCCGCGAGCGCCACGGTCTGCTCGGCCACCTGTCGGGCGCCATCCCCGGCCTCCTGGCGCCCGCAGGTCCCTTGGGCCAGGGCCAGCATTTCGCCATGGCCGGCGCCTACCTGAACCGCGACAAGCTCTTCCCCGTCACCATCGGCGACGGCGGCCTCGGCGAGCCCTACATCATGAGCGCGTTCCAGCACTTCGCCACCGCCTACCCGGACATCACCAACACCCTGCCGGTGCTGGTGTGGAACGGCTATTCGCAGGAGCACCACAGCATGGTGTCCTTGTGGGACAACACGCGCATGACCGACTACTGGCGCGCGCACGGCTTCGACGAAGTGCACCTGATTGACGCCCGCGAATACGCCGACACCGCCGACGCGCCGGGCTGCCCTAATCAGGGGCCGACGATGTCGGCCTACGCCGACTCGACCACCTTCGGCTTCGCGGCGCGCATGGCCTTCACCGGCGCCATCCTGAAGGCCGCCGACGCGGCCGCGAAGAGCGCCCTCTCCGGCCGCCGCGCCTGCCTCATCGTCAAGCAATTGAAGGGCGCGGGCGTGCACGCTACCGGCGCCAAGTCGCACAACCTCTACGCCCACCACACGCTCGACTCCGACGACGTGAAAGGCGGTCTGCAGCGCCGCGCGCTGCCGATCCAGGCCTGGAAGGTGACCCGCGAGAACTTCCGTCACGCCGGCGGCGGCCCCGCCGCGCGCGTGGCGGTGACCGAAAGCGTGCGCGAACTGCCCAGCCTCGACGGCCTGCCACTGACCGAATTCGCCGTCGGCGAAAACCACATCCCCACCACCGCCTTCGGCCATGTGGTGGGCGAAGTGGGCAAGCGCGATCCGATGTTCGTGGTCACCAACGCCGACGGCAACGAAGCCTCGGGCATGGCCAACATCAACAAGGCGCTGACCATCCGCCACCCGACCGCTGACGACCTCTATTTCCAGGGCCCGTCCGGCCAGGTCTACGAACCGCTCAACGAGGACGCCTGCGCCGGCCTCGCGGTGGGCGTCGCGCTGTTCGGCGGCCGCAGCCTGTGGTGCAGCTACGAATCCTTCGCCATCAACGGCCTGCCGATCTGGCAGACCGTGACCCAGGCGATGGCCGAACTGCGCCGCCCCACGCCCGCGACCGTGTGCCTGTTCACCGCGGGCGCGCTGGAGCAGGGCCGCAACGGCTGGACCCACCAGCGCCCGGAGATCGAGAGCTACTTTGCCGCGATGATGCGCAACGGCAACGTCTACACGCTGTTCCCGGTCGACGCCAACATGATCCAGGCGAGCTACGAATGGGCCTTGCGCCAGCACAACAAGGGCATCGTCATCACCGCCTCGAAGTCGCCGCTGCCGGTGCACGCCACGACGGCGCAGAGCTATCAGGCGATCGATGACGGCGCGATGGTGCTGAAGGAAACCCGTGGATCGCACACCGTGGTGTTTGCGGTGACGGGCGACATGGTGCTGCAGCCGGTGTTCGCCGCCGCCGCCTCGCTGGCCGAAGCCGGCATCGGCTCGCGCATCGTCGCCGTGGTCAACCCGCGCCGCCTGTATCGCCCCAGCGATGTACTGTGGAACAGCGTGTCGGAACCCGACGGCCGCTTCATGGATGACGCCGCGTTCAAGGCGATGTTCCATGGCGACGTGCTGATCGGCGTCACCGGCGGCCCGTCGGCGCCGCTGGAGCCCGTGCTGCTGCGCAGCCAGGCCGCGCAGCGCGACGTGTTCTGCTGGAAGCGCGGCGAAACCACCGCCAGCTCGCAGCAGCTGTTCGACTTCAACGGCATGAACGCGCAGGCGATGCACGAGCGGGCGCTGGCGATGCTGGAGCGTTCAGCAGTTTAAAAACGGTATCCGCGAAGGACGCGAAGAAAACCAATTCGTGTCGAAGTCTTAATCCAAGATCATTTCTTTGATTTTCCTTCGCGTTTCTTCGCGTCCTTCGCGGACAAAAAAAGTTTTCACCATGAACCCGAAAATCATCGTTCTCGACGACGACCCCACCGGCTCGCAGACGGTGCATTCCTGCCTGCTGCTGACGCATTGGGACGTCGCCACGCTGAAGACGGCGCTGGCGGACGCCGCGCCGCTGTTCTTCATCCTGACCAATACACGGGGGATGGACGCGGAACGCGCCGCCGCCGTCACGCGAGAGGTGTGCGTCAACCTCAAGGCCGCGCTCGCCGACTATAAAGGGCCGGTGCTGTTCGTGTCGCGCTCGGACTCGACCCTGCGCGGCCACTACCCGGTGGAAACCGACGTGATGAACGCCGTGCTCGGGCCGTTCGACGCCACGCTGCTGACCCCGGCGTTCTTCGAGGGCGGCCGCATCACGCGCGACAGCACGCATTACCTGATGGTCGACGGCAAGCCGGTGCCGACGCATGAAACCGAATTCGCGCGCGACTCGGTGTTCGGCTACAGCACGGCGTATCTGCCCGACTACGTCGCGGAAAAAACCGCTGGCCGGATTGCCGCCGAAGAGGTGGCGCGCCTGACGCTGGCCGAGCTGCGTGCGGGCACGGCGGACGAATGGCTCGCCGCGCTGCACAACAACACGGTGGGCGTGGTCGACGGCGAATCGGCCGACGACTACCGCTTGTTCGCCGATGCCGTGCTGACGGCCGCTGCCAGCGGCAAACGACTCCTGTTCCGCAGCGCCGCCTCGCTGCTCACCGCGCTGGCGAAGCTGCCGCCGCAGCCGGTCGCCGCCGAATCATTCGCCACCCTGGTGCGCGACGGCCAGCCTGGCGCCGTCGTCGTCGGCTCGCACGTGGCCAAGACCACCGCGCAGCTGACTGCGCTCCTGAAGGAACGCGGCGTGGTCGGCCTGCCACTCGACGTAACCCGCCTGCCCGCCGCGCGCGCGGCAGTGGTCGACGAACTGACGGCAAGCATCGCCCATGCCCATGCGCGAGGCCTGACGCCAGTCGTGTTCACCAGCCGCGCGGAGCTTACGTTCGCCAGCGTGGCCGAACGGCTGGCCTTCGGCGAGTCGGTGTCGGGCACGCTAATGGACATGGTGAAAAGATTGCCGGCGACGCTGGGCTTCCTCATCAGCAAGGGCGGCATCACGTCCAACGACGTGCTGTCGACCGGGCTGGCGCTGGCCGCGTCACGCGTGCTGGGGCAGATCCTGCCCGGCGTCACCGTGGTGCAGACGCCGCCCAAGCACCGCCTGCCGCAACTGCCGGTGGTGATCTTTCCCGGCAACGTCGGCGGCGAGGGTGCGCTGGCGGAAGCCTACCGGCGACTCGCACCCTCGCACGCACAGCCCAGCCCGGCTAAACTCGCAGCCTGAACCACGACACGACGCTTTCATGCTCAGCCCCGCCTTTCTCTCCAAGTTGCGCAAACTCTTGCCGCCGCACTGCGTGCTCAACGAGCGCGAAGACCTGCTGCCGTTCGAGTCCGACGGCCTGGCGGCGTACCGCAACACGCCCGACGTGGTGGTGCTGCCAGAGAACGAAACGCAGGTGGCGGCGATCCTGAAGCTGTGCCACGCGGAGAAGATCGCGGTGGTGGCACGCGGCGCCGGCACCGGCCTGTCGGCGGGCGCCCTGCCCGTTGACGGCGCGGTACTGCTGGTGCTGGCCAAGCTCAACCGCATCAAGGCGATCGACCCGCTGGCGCGCACCGCCGTGGTCGAACCCGGCGTGCGCAATCTCGCGATTTCCGAAGCGGTCGCCGTGCATGGTCTTTATTACGCGCCCGATCCGTCGTCGCAGATCGCCTGCTCGATCGGCGGCAACGTGGCGGAAAACTCCGGCGGCGTGCACTGCCTGAAATACGGCCTCACCGTGCACAACATCCAGAAGCTGCGCGCCTGGACGATCGATGGCCAGCTGCTCGAAATCGGCAACGATTCGCTCGATGCCGCAGGCTACGACCTGCTGGCGCTCCTGACCGGATCGGAAGGCATGCTGGCGGTGATCACCGAAGTCACGGTCAGGCTCTTGCCACGCCCCGAGCGCGCGCAGGTGGTGCTGGCGGCGTTCGACGACGTCGCGAAAGCCGGCGCCGCGGTCGGCAACATCATCGCCGCCGGTGTGATTCCCGCAGGTCTGGAGATGATGGACCGGCTTGCCATCCAGGCCGCCGAGGCCTTCGTCCACGCTGGCTATCCACTCGACTGCGAGGCGCTGCTGCTGTGCGAGGTCGACGGCGTCAACGAGGAAGTCTCGGCCGACATCTACACCGTGCGCGCCGTGCTCGAAGCCTCCGGCGCCATCGAGATCCGCACCGCCGAGAGCGAGGAGCAGCGCCTCAAATTCTGGGCCGGACGCAAGGCCGCCTTCCCCGCGGTGGGGCGCCTTGCACCCGACTACTACTGCATGGACGGCACCATTCCTCGCGGCGCTTTGCCGCATGTGCTGCAGCGCATCAGCGAGATGAGCACCGAATTCGGCCTCGAGGTGGCCAACGTGTTCCACGCCGGCGACGGCAACCTGCATCCGCTGATCCTGTTCGACGCCAACCAGCCGGGCGAACTCACCAAGGCCGAAAGCTTCGGCGGCAAGATTCTCGAGCTGTGCGTCGAGGTCGGCGGCACCATCACCGGCGAACACGGCGTCGGCCTGGAAAAAATCAGGCAGATGTGCACCCAGTTCTCCACCCCGGAACTGATCCGCTTCCACGACGTGAAGGCCGCGTTCGACCCCGACAGGCTGCTTAACCCCGGCAAGGCCGTGCCCGAACTGCACCGCTGTGCCGAGTGGGGCGCGATGCACGTCCACGGCGGGCAGTTGCCGCACCCCGAGCTGCCGAGGTTCTGATGCTGGACACCTTGATCGAGCGCATTCGCGCCGCACATGAAAACCACTCGCCGCTCATCATCCAGGGCGGCGGCAGCAAGACCTTCTATGGCGGCGCTGACGAAGGCGAGGTGCTCGGCACCCGCAAGCTCACCGGCGTGGTCGACTACCAGCCCAAGGAGCTGGTGCTGACCGCACGCGCCGGCACCCCGCTGGCCGAGATCGAGTCGCTGCTCGCCGAACAGAATCAGATGCTGGCGTTCGAGCCGCCGCACTTCGGCGGATGCCCTCACCCCAACCCTGATGGAACGACTAAGCAATCGACTAAGCCCGCAGGCGGGCAAGTCGCTGCTTATCTCCCGCTTGCGGGAGAGGGGACAAACGCTGAGCCCAAACCGGTTTACGCCACGCTGGGCGGCTGCATCGCCGCCGGCCTGTCCGGTCCGCGGCGCCCCTATGCCGGTGCAGCGCGCGATTTCGTGCTCGGGGTGCGCATGATCGACGGCACCGGCCAGCCGCTGCGCTTCGGCGGCCAGGTCATCAAGAACGTCGCCGGCTACGATGTGTCGCGGCTGATGGTCGGCGCGCTCGGCACGCTCGGCCTCCTCACCGAAGTCTCGCTCAAGGTGCTGCCGAAACCGGCGACAGAGACCACGCTGCAATTCGAACTCGACGAAGCCACCGCCATCCAGAAAATGAACCAGTGGGCAGGGCAGCCGCTGCCGCTGTCGGCCACGTCATGGCATGCCGGCCTGCTGACGGTGCGGCTGTCGGGGGCGGCCTCCGCGGTGCAGGCCGCTCAAGCCAGGCTCGGCGGCGAAGCCCTGAACGACGCGGCCGCCTTCTGGCATCGTCTGCGCGACCAGACCACGCCCTTCTTTGACAAACGTTCGCCAACCTCAAATCAGGGCCTGTGGCGGCTGGCAGTCAAGCCGACCACGCCGCCGCTCACCGTCTCCAATCGACTGGTAGGCGATACGCAGTGGATCGAATGGGGCGGCGCGGTACGCTGGCTGATCAGCGACCAGCCGGCCGCGACGCTGCGCGAAGCGGCGAGCGCAGCCGGCGGCCACGCCACCCTGTTCCGCGGCGATGCGCCCCTCGACGGCGCCTTCACCCCGCTCGCGCCAGCAC
>JBAVWB010000058.1:0-6115 GCA_049697615.1 Thiobacillus sp.
ACACCATGCTGCTCGATCCGCCTGGCATGGCCGCTCCCCAGACGGTGGCACCGGTGGCCGTTGTGCCGGCCAAGACGCCGGCTGCCAAGCCCGCACCTGCACCCGTTCCGAAAGCAGCGACGGCTCCGACTGCCCCGAAAGCGCCTGCGCCTGACAAAGCAAGCAAGGCGGCGCCTGCTCCTGCTCCCCAAGCCGCCGCGCCGGATCGCGTAACGGTCAAGCGGGGCGACACACTGAGCGGCATTGCCAACCGCGTGCGGCCTGAAGGCGTCAGCCTGGAGCAGACCCTGCTGGGCCTGTATCGCGAAAACGCCCAGGCGTTCGATGGCAATGTGAACCGGCTGAAAGCGGGCAAAACGCTCAACGTGCCGTCGGCTGAACAAGTCGCCGCCATTCCGCAACAGGAAGCAGTGCGGGAACTCAAACTGCAGGCCGACGACTGGCGTGCCTACCGCCAGAAACTGGCCGGTGCAGTGAGCGCCCCCCCGGAGGCGAAGGCTGCCCCGGACCAGGCCACCACCGGCAAGATCACCCCCAAGGTGGAAGACCGCGCCAAGCCGGCGCCTGGAGCGCAGAAGGACGTTGTGAAACTGTCCAAGGCCACCCCGCCGGTTGCGGCGGCTGGCAGCAAGGCGGACGAAGCCCGTGCCCTGCAGGAGAAGCTGCGCGCCCAGGAAGAAGATGCCACTGCGCGAGAAAAAGCCCTCAAGGAATCGAGTCAGCGTGTCGCCCTGCTGGAAAAGCAGGTTCAGGACATGCAGAAACTGGTCGACATGAAGGAAAAGGCGCTGGCTGACGCCACGGTTCCTGCACCGCCTGTGCCTGCGCCTGTCCCGGTGGAAGTCAAACCCGCCCCGGAAGAAGCCAAGCCTGCGCCTGTTCCTGCGCCGGTCGTGCCCGTCGTCAAGGCACCTGTGGTCATCCCCGAGCCCGCAGAAAACTGGTACGACCCCCTGATGGCCAACCCGCTTTACTGGGGCGGCGGCCTCGCCGCGCTGGGTCTCGGCGGCGTGCTGTGGTGGATGATGGCAGGCGGCGGACGTCGCCGCAAAACTGGCAACACCGCGATGGAAGACAGCATCATGACGGGCGGCGATGTGCGTCCCAATACCGTGATCGGCGCTGCATCCGGGGGCAGCGTCAACACCGGCGATACGTCCTTCCTGACCGATTTCAGCCAGGCGGGTCTGGGCACCATCGACACGCATGACGTCGATCCCATCGCCGAAGCCGAGGTGTACATGGCCTATGGCCGCGATGCACAGGCCGAGGAAATCCTCAAGGAAGCCATCAGCAAAAACCCGGATCGCCACGAGGTCTACGTCAAGCTGCTGGAAATCTACGCCGCCCGGCGCAATACAGCGTCATTCGAGTCGGTTGCCGGCGAACTTTTTGCTGCGATCGGCGGAAAAACGAGTCCGCTGTGGGACAAGGCCTGCGAAATGGGCCGCAGCATCGATCCGACCAATCCGCTGTATGGCGGCGAGCAGTCGAGTGCCGCCCCCGCGGCAACGGTGGCTGCCACGGATGCGGTTGCCGGCGGCGCCGTGACATTTGCGAACGATTTTGCGGCCGAACCTGCTGCGTTCGAGCCGCCCGCCGCCCTGGAAATCAGCGCCGAGCCCGAGCCTGATGCCATGGCTGATATTGCGCCGATGGAGTTCGAATCCGCGGGCCATGTGCTCAATTTCGATGCCCCGCCCGAAACGGCCCAGGAGAAGGAGGATGCGCTCGACCTCAACTTCGACTTGCCTGATCTGGACCTGCCGGCGACGGCAGATGACACCCTGAAACTCGATCTGGGTCTGGACGAAGACAACGGCCCGGACAGCAAATTCGATTTCAGCGGCCTTGACCTTGATCTGGGTGAATCCAGCGCCAGCGATCTGGAACTGGACGAAGTCGGCACCAAACTTGATCTTGCACGCGCCTATGTGGAAATGGGCGACAAGGAAGGCGCCCGTGAAATCCTCAACGAGGTGCTGGCCGAAGGCAACGACAAGCAAAAAGATGACGCGAAAGGCATGTTGAGTTCGCTTGGCTAATACGCTCCATCCGGCTGCCCGCATCCTGTTGTGGTGCGGGTGGGCGGTGGCGGTGGAACGCGCCGCCCTGTCTCCGCTGATTGTCCTGGCCGTCGCTACCGCGACGGCCTTTCTGTTTGCGCCTGTCCGCATCCAACTGCTGCGTTTGCTGCGCCGCACCCGCTGGTTGCTGGCGGTGCTGCTGCTTACCTATGCCTATGCCTTGCCGGGCACGGCACTGTGGCCGGCGCTTGATTGGGTGAGCCCCAGCGTCGAGGGGCTGCAGCAGGGCGCCCTGCGCACAGGCCGGCTGGCGCTGATGCTGGCCGGGCTGGCGCTCTTGCTGGCCACCACGTCCCGCCCCCGACTGATTTACGGCCTGTACGCGCTGGCCCGCCCATTGACCTGGCTCGGCTTCGACCGCCGCGCCTTCGCGGTGCGCCTGGGACTGACGCTCGACTATGTCGAGCGGGCGCCGAAACCGGCAAACTGGCTGGAGGCGCTGCGCGCGCCGCTGTCCGACGAAACGACGCCGGTCACCTATACCCTCGAGGCCGAGCGCTGGCAAAGCCGTGACAGCATCGTCATACTCGCGGGCTTGCTTCTGCTGTGGATCGTGTTGGCATAAGGCCAAGGTGAAATGAGAATCGTACTGGGTCTTGAATATTGCGGCGTCGGCTTTTGCGGCTGGCAGTCGCAGTCGCAGGGCTGCGGCGTGCAGGATGCGCTGGAAGCCGCGGTGTCGGCAATCGCCTGCAAGAAAACCACCGTCACCGCGGCTGGCCGCACCGATACCGGCGTCCATGCGGCGTTCCAGGTGGCGCATTTCGATACCGACGCGAAGCGCCCGATCACCGCCTGGGTGCGCGGCGTCAACAGCCACCTGCCGCCAGGCGTGGCGGTGCTGTGGGCGCGCGAGGTGAGCGAGGATTTCCACGCGCGATTTGCCGCCAACCAGCGCGGCTATCGCTATGTGCTGCTGAATCACCCGGTGCGGCCAGGCCTTAACCATGGGCTGGTGGGTTGGTACCACCGACCGCTCGAAGCCGACGCGATGAACCGGGCGGCAGCACACCTGATCGGGCAGCACGATTTTTCCGCCTTCCGCGCTGCCGAATGCCAGGCTAAATCGCCGGTGAAGGAGTTGCGGCTTGCGCACATCGAGCGGCGCGGCGATTATCTTTTATGCGACTTCCGCGCCGACGGCTTCCTGCATCACATGGTGCGCAACCTGATGGGCTGCCTGGTCCAGGTCGGCGCAGGCAGCCAGCCTCCTGAATGGGTGGGCGAAATTCTGCAAGGCCGCGACCGCACACTGGCTGCGCCCACCTTCGACGCCGCCGGGCTGTACCTCACCCATATCCGGTATCCTGCGCACTTTGCCCTGCCGGAAAGCTCTGAACGATGGCTGTTCGCGTAAAAATCTGCGGCATTACCCGACTGCAGGATCTGCATGCCGCCTGCAACGCGGGGGCGGATGCGCTGGGTTTCGTGTTCTATGAAAAAAGCCCGCGCAAGGTGTCGGTCGAGGCCGCTGCCGAACTGGTGCGCGCGCTGCCGCCCTTCGTGCAGAGCGTGGGCCTGTTCGTCAATGCCGAACCGGCCTTCGTCGAATCGGTTCTGCAGGCGGTGCCGCTCGATCTGCTGCAATTCCACGGCGACGAGACCCCGGCCGACTGCGCGCGCTACGGCCGGCCGTATATCAAGGCGGTGCGCGTGAATCAGGACACGGATTTGCTAAAATGCGCGGCTGACTTCAATGCCGCGCGCGGGCTTTTGCTGGACGCGTACGTGCCGGGCGTGCCGGGCGGCACCGGGGAACGCTTCGACTGGAGCCTGATTCCGACGGACTTGGCAAAGCCGGTCATCCTGTCGGGCGGACTGATGCCCGACAACGTCGCCGAGGCGGTCGAACGCGTTCATCCCTGGGCAGTGGACGTGTCCTCCGGCGTGGAAGTCTCGAAAGGCATCAAGGACGCGCACAAGATTGCGCAATTCATTGCGAAAGCGAAAGAAGCATCATGAAGCTGACTGATCTCCCCGATTCCCGCGGCCATTTCGGCCCCTACGGCGGCATTTTCGTCGCCGAAACCCTGATGGCCGCGCTGGAAGAACTGCGCGTCGAGTATGACAAGGCGCGCAAGGATCCCGCCTTCATCGCCGAATTCGAATACGAGCTGAAGCACTACGTCGGCCGCCCCAGCCCGGTGTATCACGCCAAACGCCTGTCCGAACAGTACGGCGGCGCGCAGATCTACCTCAAGCGCGAGGATCTCAACCACACCGGCGCGCACAAGATCAACAACACCATCGGCCAGGCGCTGCTGGCGCGGCGCATGGGCAAGAAGCGCGTCATCGCCGAAACCGGCGCCGGCCAGCATGGTGTCGCCTCGGCCACCGTGGCCGCGCGCTACGGCATGGAATGCGTGGTCTACATGGGCGCCGAGGACGTTGCCCGCCAGTCGCCCAACGTCTTTCGCATGAAACTGCTGGGTGCGACCGTGGTGCCGGTCTCCAGCGGATCGAAAACGCTGAAGGACGCGCTGAACGAGGCGATGCGCGACTGGGTCACCAACGTCGAATCGACCTTCTACATCCTTGGCACCGCTGCCGGCCCGCACCCGTATCCCATGCTGGTGCGCGACTTCCAGTGCGTGATCGGCCGCGAATGCATCACGCAGATGCCGGAGATGACCGGCCGCCAGCCCGATGCCGTGGTCGCCTGCGTCGGCGGCGGCTCCAACGCCATCGGCATCTTCCACCCCTACATCCCGTATGACGACGTGCGCCTGATCGGCGTCGAGGCAGGCGGCTCCGGTGTGGAAACCGGCAAGCACGCCGCGCCGCTGTCGGCCGGCACCCCGGGCGTGCTGCACGGCTTCCGCAGCTACCTGATGCAGGACGAGAACGGCCAGATCATCGAAACCCATTCCATCTCCGCCGGCCTCGACTACCCCGGCGTCGGCCCCGAGCACAGTTATCTGAAGGACGCCGGACGCGCCGAATATGTCGCGATCAACGACGACGAAGCCATGGCTGCCTTCCACGACCTGTGCCGCCTGGAAGGCATCATTCCCGCGCTCGAATCCAGCCATGCCGTCGCCCATGCCAAAAAGCTCGCGCCGACCATGAAGAAGGACCAGATCATCCTGGTGAATCTCTCCGGGCGCGGCGACAAGGACATCAACACCGTGGCGAAGGTGTCGGGCATTACGCTGTAAGCCCGCCACCCTCCCAATTGAACCGAATTTTTCTGAAGACTGAACCATGAGCCGCATCGGCCAGACCTTTACCGCGCTGAAGGCGCAAAACAAGAAAGCCCTGATTCCCTTCATCACCGCCGGCGATCCCGGCAAGGGCATGACCGTGCCGCTGATGCACGCATTGGTGGAGGCGGGGGCGGACATCATCGAACTGGGGGTGCCGTTTTCCGACCCGATGGCCGACGGCCCGGTGATCCAGCGCGCATCCGAGCGCGCGCTGGCGAACAAGGTCGGGCTGCGTGACGTGCTGGCGATGACGGCGGAATTCCGCAAGACCAACACGACCACCCCGGTGGTGCTGATGGGCTATGCCAATCCGGTCGAGCACATGGGCTACGAGACCTTTGCCCAGGCTGCCAAGGCCGCCGGGGTGGACGGCGTGCTGACGGTGGACATACCGCCCGAGGAATCGGCCGGCGTGTCGGACGTGTTCAAGGCCGCCGGACTCGATCCGATTTTCCTGCTGTCGCCGACCACGCCCGAGTCGCGCGTGGAACAGGTGGTGGCCGCCGCGGGCGGTTTCATTTATTACGTGTCGTTGAAGGGCGTGACGGGGTCGGCCAACCTCGACACCGAGGAAGTCGCGCGCAAACTGGCCATGGTGCGCAGGCATTGCAGCCTGCCGGTCGGCGTGGGCTTCGGCATCCGCGATGCGGCGACGGCCGAAGCGGTGGCGCGAATTGCCGACGCCGTGGTGGTGGGCAGCCGCATCGTGAACGAAATCGAGACCGCGCCGGAAGGCACCTGCGTCGAGCGCGTCAGGCACCTGGTGGCCGAACTGCGCCGCGGCGTCGACGCCGCATCCAAATAAGGGGAGAACAACATGAG
>JBAVWB010000059.1:0-2575 GCA_049697615.1 Thiobacillus sp.
CCCTTCAGGCGCTGCTCGAAGTCGCCGCGGTACTTGGTGCCAGCCAGCAGTGCGCCCATGTCGAGCGCATAGACGGTCGATTCGGCCAGCACCTCGGGCACCTCGCTCTGCGTGATGCGCCAGGCCAGGCCTTCGGCGATCGCCGTCTTGCCCACCCCTGCCTCGCCCACCAGCAGCGGGTTGTTCTTGCGCCGGCGGCACAGGGTCTGGATCACCCGTTCCAGTTCCTGATCGCGCCCGATCAGCGGATCGATCTTGCCGGCGAGCGCCTGCGTATTCAGGTTCTGCGCAAAGCTGTCGAGCGGCGAAGCGGTGGGCGCATCGGGGCTGGCTTCGGCCGGCTCGTCCGAGCGCGGCGCAGGCTCGCTCTGCGGGGTCTTGGTGATGCCATGGGAGATGAAATTGACGATATCGAGCCGCGTCACGCCCTGCTGGGTCAGGAAATACACCGCATGCGAATCCTTTTCGCCGAACACCGCCACCAGCACGTTGGCGCCGGTCACTTCCTTCTTGCCGGACGACTGCACATGCAGGATGGCGCGCTGGATCACGCGCTGGAAACCCAGCGTGGGCTGGGTGTCGACCTCGCCCTCGCCCTCCACCTTGGGCGTGTGCTCCTCGATGAAATTGCCAAGCTGTTCGCGCATGGCCTCGATGTTGGCGCCGCAGGCGCGCAACACCTCGACCGCGGACGGATTGTCCAGCATCGCCAGCAGCAGATGCTCCACCGAAATGAATTCGTGGCGTTTCTGGCGCGCATCCATGAAGGCCATGTGCAGCGTGACTTCGAGTTCCTGGGCAATCATCTAACTTTCCTCCATCGTACATTGCAGCGGATGCTGATGCTGCCGCGCGAAATCCACAACCTGCTCGACCTTGGTATGCGCGATATCCTTTGGATACACCCCGCATACACCCACGCCCTCAGTATGCACTTTGAGCATGATTTGCGTCGCCCGTTCTTGGTCGATGCCAAAAAACTTTTTCAGGACAAGCACCACGAACTCCATTGGAGTGTAGTCGTCGTTCAGCAGCAGCACCTTGTACAGGGGCGGCGGCTTCACTTTCGCCGCAATCGGTTCCAGTAGGGTACTGCCTTCTCGCTTGGTTGCCATAGCCGGAATAAGCCTGAGTTACTGGCCTTATTTTGATGTGATGGGAGGAATTTTCAAGCCCGCTGAAAGCAGGGCCAAAGCCCAGGCGAAATAAGCGGGGAAAAGGCGGTGCCCTGTACGTAGCAGTTTTATTACATTTCAAAGGCTTGCTGATGTTGTTACACCGCTGCGCACACGCCAAGTGTAACGGCAATCTTCCACATCCATCGATTCCCGGAGCAAGAAAAGGTTCGCTTTATCAAGCCCCCATCCCGTTTGCAAATCCCCACGTGGCCACTCCGCGAAAATTCCCTCGCCCCGGCAAGCCCCGAAACCTCAGGTCATGTATGGATCAGGTTGGGGCAGGTTCAGTCTTGTCCGCCCGGCTCATGCCCTACACCCCTACCCCCGCGCCGCGCCGCACCACGCACCGATTACAATCCGGCCATCAACCCGTTTACGCCATGCCGCCCATCACCTTCTCCCTCATACTGCTAAATGTCCTGATTTACGGATTGGGGCTGTTCACCGGTCCCGAAATCGTGCGTGTGTTCGGCCTGTGGCCGCCGGGCTCCGGCGGCGCGTTCCACGTCTGGCAGCTGGTCTCCTACAGCTTCCTGCACGGTTCGCTGCTGCACCTGGGATTCAACATGGTCGCCATCTGGATGTTCGGCGCCGCGCTGGAAAAGCGCTGGAACGACCTGCGCTATCTGCTGACCTATCTGCTGAGCGTGGTCGTCGCCGCCATGACGCAGATCGCCGTCAGCGGCTACTTCCTGCACGCGGCCGGCCCCGTCATCGGCGCCTCGGGCGGCGTGTTCGGCCTGCTGCTGGCTTACGCGATGTATTTCCCCAGCCGGGTCGTCAGCTTCATCTTCCTGCCGTTCATCCAGATTCCCGCCCGCACTTTCGTGCTTGGCTACGGCGCCGTCGAACTCCTTCTCGGCGTCACCAACACTGCCGCGGGCGTCGCCCACTTCGCCCACCTTGGCGGCTTGTTCGGCGGCTGGCTGGGGGTGCAGTATTTCCGTGGGCGCGGGGTATTCGGCAGGCGTTGAGACGCGTGGGCTCCACCCACCCTACCTGGTTGTCAACACAGTGATTTTTGAGTCGGCACACCGGCAAAAGCCGGTGTCCAGTTAAATGGCTGGATACCGGCCTCCGCCGGTATGGCGATTCAAGACTTGCCGCGTGGGTTCCACCCGCAAGGGGCAGGCCGTGGTTGTAAGTTGCTAAAGCGGCAACAACCACGCTCCGCCCCAAGCTTGTAACTCGCCTCAGACGTATCCGTCCGGATTGCCCTGCTGCCAGCGCCAGGCATCGGCGCACATGCGCGGCAGATCGTAATCCGCATGCCAGCCCAGTTCCTGCGCGGCACGCGACGGATCGGCCCAGCATTGCGCCACGTCGCCGGCGCGCCGCGCCACGATCTGGTATGGCACCTTGCGCCCGCTGGCCGCCTCGAACGCGCGCACCATGTC
>JBAVWB010000060.1:0-15700 GCA_049697615.1 Thiobacillus sp.
ATGGTGCCCAACCCGCGCTGGTACGAACACAATCGCGGCTCGCGCACCTACCAGCGCCGCGTTGCGGTCATCAAGCGCTACATGAGCCATGCTCAGGTGCCACGCTAGCAGCCTGTCGGACTTGAAGAATCGAAGCGAAAATTCGGCTGGGCGAGGGCAAATTTTGACGGTTTCGCCGGGCAATAGTCGTTCTATTGCCCAAGAAAGCGGCGAAATATGAACCGGCCAGGCGGATTTGCAGCCGATTCCCTTCAAGCCCGACAGGCTGCTAGGGCAACCCCATCACAACGCCTGCGCCCACTCGCGTAGCGGCGCGTTACAATCGCGGGGCTTTTCCCCTTTCGCCCCCATGACCGACGCCCTCGAAAATCAGTCGCAGGACAATCTCGAAGCCCATCTCGCGCAGGTGCAATCCCTGCTGACCAAGATGCGGCTGGTGGAGGAGCTCGTCCACAAGCAGGGCGGGCCGCGCCAGGATCTGGTCGAGAACCTGGTCCACAAGCAGAATCTGGCCGAGCTGCAACGCAGGCTGGAAGACCTGCACCCGGCTGATATCGCCTACATTCTGGAAGCCCTGCCGCTCGACGAACGCCGGCTGGTGTGGAGCCTGGTCAGCGCGGAGAACGACGGCGAGATTCTGCTGGAAGTGTCCGACTCGGTTCGCGAATCGCTGATCCAGACGATGGACAAGGCGGAGTTGCTGGCCGCCGCCGAATCGCTCGATACCGACGAGATCGCCGACATCGCGGCCGACCTGCCGCGCGACGTGATCCAGGAACTGCTCACCACGCTGGACGCACAGAAGCGCGCCCATCTGCAGTCGGCGCTGGCCTATCCCGAGGACACGGTGGGCGCGCTGATGGATTTCGAGATGGTGACGATCCGCGCCGACGTCACGCTGGAAGTCGCACTGCGCTACCTGCGCCGCCTGGGCGAACTGCCGGACCAGCTCGACAAGCTGTTCGTGGTCGACCGGGTCGATGAGATCATCGGCGTACTGCCCATCAAGCGGCTACTGACGACCGACCCGGAAGCGTCAGTGGCGGCGGTAATGGTCGAGGATTTCGTCAAATTCCACCCCGAGGACGAGGCGCAGGAAGCCGCGCAGGCGTTTGAGCGCTACGACCTGGTGATGGCACCGGTGGTGGACGCACAGGGTCGGCTGATCGGCCGTCTCACCGTCGACGCGGTGCTGGACTACGTCCGCGAATCGGCCGACGCCGACATGCTGTCGATGGCCGGTTTGAAGGAGGAGGAAGACTTGTTCTCCACGGTCTGGCGTTCGGCAAAAAACCGCTGGATGTGGCTGTCGATCAACCTCGCCACCGCCTTCATCGCCTCGCGCGTGATCGGCGCTTTTGAAGGCTCGATCGAAAAACTCGCCGCACTGGCGGCGCTGATGCCCATCATCGCCGGCATCGGCGGCAACACCGGCAACCAGACCATCGCCCTGATCGTTCGCGGCCTCGCGCTGGGACAGATCACGCAGGCCAACGCGCGCCGCCTGGTCTTGAAGGAACTCGGCGTCGCCCTGTTCAATGGCCTGTTGTGGGGGTCGGTGGTCGGCGTCTTCGCCTGGCTGCTGTACGACAACCTCGCACTGGGCGGGGTGATGGCGCTGGCGATGCTGCTCAACCTGATCGTCGCGGCGCTGGCCGGCATCTTCATCCCGATGACGCTGGAACGCATGAAGCGCGACCCGGCCGTCGGCTCGTCGGTGCTGCTGACCTTCACCACCGACAGCATGGGATTCTTCATCTTCCTCGGGCTCGCCACCGTGCTGCTGCTATGACGCCCACCCCCAACAGCAAGACCCTGTACCTGCGCCTGCTGGGCTATGTGAAGCCCTACTGGCGCATGTTCGCGCTGTCCCTCGTCGCGCTGGTTCTCACCGCCGCCACCGAGCCGTTGCTGCCGGCCCTGTTCAAGCCGCTGCTGGACCAGGGCTTCGTCGCCAAGGATCAGGATTTCATCCGCTGGGTACCCATCCTGCTGCTGGCGCTGTTCGTGGTGCGCGGCATCACCGGCTTCATCAGCACCTACTGCATGGCCTGGGTCGGCAGCCGCCTGGTGATGGACCTGCGTGCCGCCATGTTCGACAGGCTGATGACGCTGCCGACACGCTACTTCGACCAGAATCCGAGCGGCCAGTTGATCGCGCATCTGGCTTTCAACGTCACCCAGGTTACGCAGTCGGCCACCAGTTCGCTCACCACCCTGGTGCGCGACACCGTGACGGTGCTGGGACTGCTGGGCTATCTGCTGTGGCTGAACTGGCAGTTGACGCTGATCGTATTCGCGATGGTGCCGCTCACCCTGTGGGTCGTTCGCGTCGCCAGCACGCGCCTGCGCGGCCTGTCGCGCAAGGCGCAGCAGAACATCGGCGATCTCACCCAGGTGGTCGACGAGGCGGTGGGCGGGCATCGCGTGGTCAAGCTGTATGGCGGCGAGGAATACGAACAGACGCGCTTCCGCCATGCCGCCAATCTGGCACGCCTGTTCGAGATGAAGCGCGTTGCCGCCAACGCGGTGTACGAACCCATCATCCAGCTCATTGCCGCGGTGGCGCTTGCGATCATCGTGTATGTCGCGGCAGGGCAGGCATCGAGCAACACCACCACAGTGGGCGGCTTTGTGGCCTTCTTCATGGCCATGCTGCTGCTGTTCGCGCCGTTGAAGCGGCTCACTGCCGTCAACGACCAGTTGCAGCGCGGACTCGCTGCGTCCGAAACCATCTTCGCCATGCTCGACCAGGACGCCGAACGCGACAGCGGCACCCGCATCCTTGAACGCATCGACGGTAGGCTGGCATTGCGCGACGTATCGCTCACCTATCCCGGCAAAACCGTTCCCGCACTGGACAGCATCACGCTCGACATCGCACCCGGCGAGACGGTGGCGCTGGTCGGCGCGTCCGGCTCGGGCAAGACCACGCTGGCCAATCTGGTACCGCGTTTCTACGACCCCGACAGCGGCGTGATCGAACTCGATGGCATCGATACCCGCGACATCCGCCTGCAAAACCTGCGCAGCCATATCGCGCTGGTGTCGCAGGATGTCGTGCTGTTCAACGACACGCTGGCGCACAACATCGCCTATGGCACCAAGCGCGATGCCACCCCGGACGAAATCCGGGCCGCCTGCATCGCCGCCCACGCCTGGGACTTCATCCAGGCCATGCCCGACGGCCTGGAAACGCTGATCGGCGAAAACGGCATGCGGCTCTCCGGCGGCCAGCGCCAGCGCATCGCCATCGCCCGCGCGATCCTGAAAAACGCCCCGCTGCTGATTCTCGACGAAGCCACCTCGGCACTCGACAACGAATCCGAGCGCCACGTGCAGGCCGCGCTCGAGACGCTGATGCAAAACCGCACCACGCTGGTCATCGCACACCGACTCTCCACCATCGAACGCGCCGACCGGATTGTCGTCCTCGAAGGCGGCCACATCGTCGAGATCGGCAGCCACACCGAACTGATCGCCCAAAAAGGCCGCTACGCGCAACTGCACGCGCTGCAATTTTCCGCATGAGCCACGACATTCCCACCGGCTGGGTCAAGCCTTCCCGCTCGCTCGCCACCGCCGCCGGCCGCGCCATCGGCGACTACCGCATGATCCGCGACGGCGACCGCATCCTGCTCGGGTTGTCGGGCGGCAAGGATTCGCTCTCCTTGCTGCACACGCTGCGCCACCTGCAACAGAAGGCCCCGGTCAAGTTCGAGCTGCTCGCGTGCACGGTCGACCCGCAATCCGACCAGTACGACCCGTCTCCGCTCACGCCCTACCTGGCCGAACTCGGCGTGCCCTACTTTCTGGAATCGCAGCCCATCCTTGAGGAGGCGCAGAAGACGCTGACCCGCGATTCCGATTCCTACTGCGCCTTCTGTTCCAGGATGCGACGCGGCATCCTGTATCGCGTCGCGCGCGCGCAGGACTGCAACGTCGTCGCGCTGGCGCAGCATCTGGATGACCTGGCCGAGACGCTGATGATGTCGATGCTGTTCGGCGGCAAGCTCAGGACCATGTCGCCGCACTACCTCAACGACGCCGGCGACCTGCGCATCATCCGGCCGTTTGCCTACGTGCGCGAACGCCAGACCCGTGCGTTTGCCGCCGACGCCGGCCTGCCGGTGATCTTCGAAAATTGTCCCGCCTGTTTTGCCAAGCCGCAGCAGCGCTACGCCATGAAACAGATGCTGGCCGAGCAGGAAAAGCAGCACCCGCGCATTTTCAACAGCCTGCTGACCGCGATGCGGCCGCTGATGGGTGAGCCGCCGGCCTGAGGCTTTCGGACGATTCCAGCCGCCGTCATTTGTCCGTAGAATCAACCCATTGTTTTAATTGATAATTTCCATACAGGAAATAAGGTTATGACGGCTTCCTTCATCCCCCCCAAGCGCATCCTCATGGGCCCCGGGCCTTCCGACGTGCCGCAGCGCATCCTCGATGCCATGGCGCGCCCGACCATCGGCCACCTCGATCCCGCTTTCGTCGAACTGATGGAACAGATCAAGTCCATGCTGCGCATGGCGTTCCAGACCGAAAACGCGTTGACCTTCCCGGTCTCGGCGCCGGGCTCGGCGGGGATGGAAATGTGCTTCGTCAACCTGGTGGAACCGGGCGACAAGGTGATCGTGTGCCGCAACGGCGTGTTCGGCGGCCGCATGCTGGAAAACGTCAAGCGCACCGGCGGCGTGCCGGTGATCGTCGACGACGCCTGGGGCAAGCCGGTCGATCCGCAGAAAGTGCGCGACGCCTTCAAGGCGAATCCCGACGCGAAAATTCTCGCCTTCGTGCATGCGGAGACCTCGACCGGCGCACAGTCGGATGCCGAAGCGCTCGCAAAGATCGCGCAGGAGTTCGGCGCGCTCACCATCATGGACTGCGTCACCAGCCTCGCCGGCACGCCGGTGTATCTGGACAAGTGGGGCATCGACGCGGCCTATTCCGGCAGCCAGAAATGCCTGTCGTGTACGCCAGGTCTCTCACCCGTCTCGTTTTCCGAAAAAGCCATCGCTCGCATCAAGGCGCGCACAACTCCGGTGCAGAGCTGGTTCCTCGATCTGAATCTGGTGCTCGGCTACTGGCAGTCCGCCGGCAAGCGCACCTACCACCACACCGCGCCGATCAACCCGATGTACGGCCTGCACGAAGCACTGGTGATCCTCGAAGAGGAAGGCCTGGAGAACGCCTGGGCGCGCCATCGCGCGATGCATGAGAAGCTCAAGGCCGGGCTCGAAGCCATGGGCCTGAAATACGTGGTCGAGGCATCCGCCCGCCTGCCGCAGTTGAACTCGATCTACGTGCCCGAGGGTGTCGACGAGGCGGCGATCCGCGCCCGCCTGCTGAACGAATTCAACCTCGAAATCGGCGCCGGCCTCGGCGACATGGCCGGCAAGATCTGGCGCATCGGTTTGATGGGGTACTCGGCCAAGCAGGAAAACGTCGACACCTGCCTGAAGGCGCTGAAAGCCTGCCTGGCCTGAACGGAACACGCGACGTAAAAAAGGCGCCATGCTGGCGCTTTTTTTACGTCCCTGATTCGGTGACAGGCAGCGACGCCGTCCGGGGCGAATGCGGCTAGGACAGGCCCAGCCGCTGCCAGATGGTGGTGCTGGGCCCGGCCTGGTTCATGGTGTAGAAGTGCAGCCCCGGCGCGCCGCCGGCGAGCAGGCGGTCGCACAGGTCGGTCACCACATCCAGACCGAAAGCCCGCAAGGACGGCAGGTCGTCGCCGTAGGTCTCCAGCTTTTTCCGCAGCCAGCGCGGAATTTCCGCACCGCAGGCGTCGGAAAACCGCGCCAGCTGCACGTAGTTGCCGATCGGCATGATGCCGGGGACGATGGGGATGGAAACCCCCAATGCGCGCGCGTCTTCGACGAAATTGAAGTAGGCGTCGGCGTTGAAGAAATACTGCGTGATCGCCGCATTCGCGCCGGCGTCGACCTTGCGCTTGAAGTTGGCCAGGTCTTCCGTGTAGGACCGCGCCTGCGGATGGACTTCCGGATAGGCGGCCACCTCGATTTCGAACCAGTCGCCGGTTTCGCGGCGGATGAAGTCCACCAGTTCGTTGGCGTAGTTGAAGGCCCCTGCGTCCATGCTGCCGGAGGGCAGGTCGCCGCGTAGCGCGACCAGATGGCGGATGCCCTGGCTTTTGTATTCGTTGAGGATGTCGCGGATGCTCTCCTCGGTCGAGCCGATGCACGACAGGTGCGGCGCGGCCTCGCTGCCGTCGGCCTGGATTTCGCGCACGGTTTCCAGGGTGCGGTCACGGGTGGAGCCGCCGGCGCCGAAGGTGACTGAAAAGAACTTGGGATTGAGCTGTGCCAGCTGCTTGCGCGTGGCGCGCAGTTTTTCGGCACCTTCCGCCGTTTTCGGCGGAAAGAATTCAAAGCTGAATGTACGTTCGGTCATGCTTCAACCTTTTTTATCGGGGATGAGCGCGGACAGCGCCCAGGCGATGACACCGTAGAGGATCGCGCCGACCATCGCCGAGACGAAGCCCTCGACGTGGAATCCGGGCAGCAGCGCACTGGCAAGCCAGAACAGGAGACCGTTCAGCACCAGGTAGAAAATCCCCAGCGTCAGCACCGTGATCGGCAGCGTGAGGATCGCCAGCACCGGTCGCACCAGCGTGTTGATGAAGCCGAGCACCAGCGCGGCGACCAGCGCCGTGCCGAAGCCCGACACCTGAATGGTGGGCAGCAAATACGTCACCGCCAGCAGGGCGACGGCATTCAGAATCCACAGCAGCAGCAGACGCATGGCGCGCTCCTTTCAGGCAAGGTCGATCAATAGCGATACTGGTCGGCCTTGTACGGGCCGGTCTTGGGCACGCCGATGTAGGCGGCCTGCTGGTCGGTCAGCTCGGACAGCTGCGCGTTGAGCTTCTTCAGCTGCAGGCGCGCGACCTTCTCGTCGAGATGCTTCGGCAGGGTGTAGACGCCAACCGGGTATTTTCCGGAATCGCGCTCCTGCCACAGTTCGATCTGGGCGATGGTCTGGTTGGCGAAGCTGGAACTCATCACATACGACGGATGGCCGGTGCCGCAGCCGAGGTTCACCAGGCGGCCTTTGGCCAGCAGGATGATCCGCTTGCCATCGGGGAAGATCACGTGATCGACCTGCGGCTTGATCTCGTCCCATTCATAGCCCTCGATCGAGGCGACGTCGATCTCGTTGTCGAAGTGGCCGATGTTGCAGACGATGGCCTGATCCTTCATCTTCGCCATGTGATCATGGTTGATGACGTGGAAGTTGCCGGTGGCGGTGACGAAGATATCGGCCTTGTCGGCGGCGTATTCCATGGTCACCACGCGGTAGCCTTCCATCGCCGCCTGCAGCGCGCAGATCGGGTCGACCTCGGTCACCCACACCTGGGCCGACAGGGCACGCAGCGCCTGGGCGCTGCCCTTGCCCACATCGCCGTAACCCGCGACCACGGCGACCTTGCCGGCGATCATCACGTCGGTGGCGCGCTTGATGCCGTCGACCAGCGATTCGCGGCAGCCGTAGAGGTTGTCGAACTTGGACTTGGTGACCGAATCGTTGACGTTGATCGCCGGGAACTTGAGTTCGCCGCGTGCGTGCATCTGGTACAGGCGGTGCACGCCGGTGGTGGTTTCCTCGGTGACGCCCTTGACGGCGGCCAGACGGCTGGAATACCAGCCCGGCTGGGCCGCCACACGGGCCTTGATCGCGGCGTACAGCACGCGCTCTTCCTCGCTGGTGGGGTTGGCCACCACCGAAATATCCTTTTCCGCGCGCGCCCCCAGATGCAGCAGCAGCGTGGCGTCGCCGCCGTCGTCGAGAATCATGTTGCTGAAGCCGCCATCGCTCCACTCGAAAATGCGGTGGGTGTAGTCCCAGTAGTCTTCCAGCGATTCGCCCTTGACCGCGAACACCGGGATGCGGTCGGCGGCAATCGCGGCGGCGGCGTGGTCCTGGGTCGAGAAGATGTTGCACGAGGCCCAGCGCACTTCGGCGCCGAGCGCGGTCAGCGTCTCGATCAGCACGGCGGTCTGGATGGTCATGTGCAGCGAGCCGGTAATGCGTGCGCCCTTCAACGGCTGCGCAGCCGCGAATTCCTCGCGGATGGCCATCAGGCCCGGCATTTCGGTTTCGGCGATGCGGATTTCCTTGCGGCCCCAGTCGGCAAGCGACATATCGGCGACCACGAAATCGGTGAATTGCTTGTCAGCCACAGCGTTCATACGATGCTCCATTGCATGTGGCCGGGAGGGCGGGGGTTTAGCTAAACCCGGGCTGGCGACGCTGTCGCTCACCCAACGTCCCAAACCCGGCAGGGTTAAGAAAATAGGGGGAGCGCGGTTGTTGCCTTTCCGAGCCTGGGGACGGGTGAACCCGCCTCGCAGCGCTCCTCGGAATCGAGATTATAGCCCAGCCGGCCGGCGCTTGAGGAAGCTGACCAGCAGGGTGACCACGGTGAGCGGCATGACATAGCTCAGCATGACGCTGGAAAACGCCTGCAGGCTGTCATGCTGCTGCGCGGCAAGCACCAGGTACAGCAGATAGGCCGCGTAGTAGCCCAGGAACAGCATCCCTTCCCAGCGCGCGATCTCGCGGCCGGTGAAAAGAATGGGCAGGCAGGCGAAGGCAACTGCCAGCATCACCCAGAGGTCGAAGTTGCGCGCGGCGTCGGGCACGGCAAGCCCCCCCGCCGACACCAGTCCCGAGGCGCCCAGCACCGCCAGCAGGTTGAAGATGTTGCTGCCGACCACGTTGCCGACCGCGATGTCGCGCTGGCCGCGTAGCGCAGCAATCAGCGAGGTGGCGATCTCCGGCATCGAGGTGCCGACCGCCACCACGGTGAGGCCGATGACGAGATCGCTCACGCCCATCACCTTGGCGAACGTCACCGCGGCGCCCACCAGCCAGTCGGCGCCGAGCACCAGCAAGGCCAGGCCGCCCGCCACCAGCGCCGCTTGCACGCCCCAGTGGCGGTCCCACTGGCTGGTCGGGATTTCAGTGGAAAACTCGTCTTCCGCTGCCTGCGTAGCGCGCCGCGACTGCACGACGAGAAACACGGTATAGGCAATCACCAGGGCGAACAGCAGACCCGCCTCGACGCGGCCGATGTTGCCGTCCAGCGCCAGCACCAGCACCAGCAGCGAGGCACCGACCATGATCGGGATTTCCTGGCGGATGATCTGCTCGTGCACCAGAAGCGGTGCAATCAGCGCAGAAATCCCCAGGATCAGCAGCACGTTGGCGATGTTGCTGCCGACGACGTTGCCGATCGCCAGATCGGACGTGCCGGACAGCGCGGCGCCGACCGACACCGCCATTTCCGGCGCACTGGTGCCGAACGCCACCACGGTGAGGCCCACCACCAGCGGCGAGATGCCCCAGGACACCGCCAGCCGCGAGGCGCCGCGCACCATGGCCTCGGCGCCGACGATCAGCGCCAACAGCCCGAGCACGAACATCACGACCTGCATCAGCATGGCCTTACAGCCCGGCAGCAGCCTTCAGTTCGGCCGCCTTGTCGGTGACCTCCCAGGTGAAATCGGGTTCGTCACGGCCGAAGTGGCCATAGCTTGCAGTGCGGGTGTAGATCGGCCGCAGCAGGTCGAGCATCTGGATGATGCCCTTGGGACGCAGGTCGAAATGGCTCTGGATCAACTCGACAATCCTGGCTTCGGGGATCTTGTTCGTGCCGAAGGTGTCGACCATCAGCGAGGTCGGCTTGGCGACGCCGATGGCGTAGCTCACCTGCACCAGGCACTTGTCGGCCAGGCCCGCGGCGACGATGTTCTTCGCCACGTAGCGCCCGGCATAGGACGCCGAGCGGTCAACCTTGGACGGATCCTTGCCGGAAAACGCGCCGCCGCCGTGCGGGGCCGCGCCGCCGTAGGTGTCGACGATGATCTTGCGGCCGGTGAGGCCTGCGTCGCCCATCGGCCCGCCCACCACGAAACGACCGGTGGGGTTGACCAGGTAGCGCGTGTCGGCGGTCAGCATGCCCTTCGGCACCACCGGCTTAATGATCTCCTCGATCACCGCATCGGTCAGCACGGCGTGCGAAACCTCGGGATGATGCTGGGTGGAGAGCACGACGGTGTCGATGGAATGCGGCTTGCCGTCGACATAGCGGATCGACACCTGCGACTTGGCGTCCGGGCGCAGCCACGGCAGGCGGCCATCCTTGCGCAGTTCGGACTGGCGCTCGGTGAGCCGGTGCGCAAGATGGATCGGCATCGGCATCAGCACCGGCGTTTCATTGCAGGCGTAGCCGAACATCAGGCCCTGATCGCCCGCGCCCTGATCGAGGAACAGGCCCTCGCCTTCGTTCACGCCCTGCGCAATGTCGGGCGACTGCTTGCCGACGGTGACCATCACCGCGCAGGTGTGGTAGTCGAAGCCGACTTCGGACGAGTCGTAGCCGATGCGCTTGATGGTCTGGCGCGCGACCGTGTTGAAGTCGACCACCGCCGTCGTGGTGATTTCGCCGGCGATGACGCACAGACCCGTGGTCAAGAGCGTCTCGCACGCCACGCGCGCATGTTTGTCCTGGGTTAGAATCGCGTCGAGCACTGCATCCGACACTTGATCCGCCATCTTGTCGGGATGCCCTTCAGACACCGACTCAGACGTGAAAATGAAATCCTTTTGCATGACAGCTCCTGTTGTCCCGATTACTGACTGCGTAACCGGCTCGGGGGACAGACAGAGCGGCGACGCTTTAGCTGTATTTGTATCCCGCCCGCAAGTTGTCAAGATTAACGCGGCGGCGGACGCATTGTGCCGCGCTACCCTCCTCGCCGTCAATTCCCACCAGGGAACTCCGATCCACGACGGGCTGAAGCCCGTATGGAATCGTATGCCCGCGTGATGATGCCCCTGAAACTGCTGGCCCGCCTGCCGCTGCCCGTGCTGCACGGCCTCGGCATCGTGCTGGGCTGGCTGATCTACTGGGCGCCGGGCCGGCATTCCGACCGCCTGCGCAGCAACCTGTTCGACAGCGGACTGTGCACACCAGGCGCCGATTGCCAACGCCTGCTGCGCCGCACCATCGGCGAATCGGGCAAGGCCGTCATCGAATTGCTGTCGGTGTGGCTGTGCCCTTACGACAAGGTGCTGAAATGGGTCCGGGGAACCAGCGGCTGGGAGCACATCGACGCTGCACGTGTCGCCGGCAAGGGCGTGATCATCATCGCGCCGCATATCGGCTGCTTCGAAATGATCAATCTCTATTACGCCGCGCGGCATCCGTTCACCGCCATGTACAAGCCGCCGCGCCAAGCCTTTCTCGACCAGTTGATGCTGACCGGCCGCCAGCGCGGTCAGGCGACGCTGGTGCCCACCGACCTGTCGGGTGTACGCGCCCTGCTCGCCGCATTGAAGCGCCATGAGGCCATCGGCATCCTCCCCGACCAGGTGGCGACCGGCGGAGACGGCGTATGGGCGCCGTTCTTCGGCCGCCCGGCCTATACGCCGACGCTGGTCGCCAGCCTGCAGCGCAAGACCGGCGCGGCTGCGTTTTTTGTCGCCGCCGAGCGGCTGAGTTGGGGGCGCGGTTATCACTTGCACGTGACGCCGCTGGACGAAGCGCTGCCGGAGGACAAGGCTTTGGCGGCTGCGCGCATCAACCAGGGGGTGGAAGACGTGGTGCGGCGCATGCCGGCGCAATACCTGTGGAGCTACAACCGCCACAAGCGCCCCGGCGGGGTGGCTCACCCGGACGATCCGCCGGAAGCATGAAGCCCGCCGTTTCCGACAAGCTGTTCCACCCCTCGCTGCTGGGGGTCTGGCTCGGCGTGGGTTTTCTGTGGCTGCTGCACGGTTTGCCGCTGCCGCTGCAGGCGGCGCTGGGCAACGCCCTCGGCGGACTGATGGCGATGATGCCAGGCAGGCGGCGACGCATCGCCGCCACCAATCTGGCGCTGTGTTTTCCTGACGCGCCGGAAGCGCTGCGCCGCCGCTGGCTGAGGCAGACCTTCCAGGCCTCGATACGCGCGGCGCTTGAACACGGCATACTCTGGTGGGGATCGGAAGCGCGCCTGCGCCGCCTGATCAAGATCGACAATCCGGAGGGCGCGCTGGGCGACGGCAAGCGGCCGGTGATCTGGCTGGCGCCGCATTTCGTCGGCTTCGTCATGGGCGGCATGCGGTTGTCGCTGGATCGCACCGTTGCCAACGTCTACGCAGAAGCCCTGAATCCTGTCTCCAATAAAATATTGCTGCGCGGGCGCTCCCGATTTTCCTCCCCCGTGCTGATCGCAAAAAGTGACGGGATCAAACCTGTGATCAGGGTACTCAAGGACGGCATACCGCTTCATTATTCGCCGGACCAGGATCAGGGGCGCCGCAATGCGGTGTTCGTGCCTTTCTTCGGTGTTTCCGCCGCCACCGTGTCGGCGCTGCCGCGGCTGGCCAAGCTCACCGGCGCCCAGGTCGTCCCGGTCATCACCCGTCAACTGCCGTGGGGGCGCGGCTACGCGGTGCGCTTCTATCCGCCGTGGGACAACTACCCGAGCGACGATGTGGAAGCCGACGTCGCCCGCATGAATGCCTTCATCGAGGACCGCATCCGCGAAATGCCGGCGCAGTACCTGTGGCTGCACCGCCGCTTCAAGACCCGCCCGGCGGGCGAACCCAGCCTCTATGAATGACGCGCAGCGCAGCATGCAGCGGTTGACGGCCACTGACGTCGACGCGGTCAGCGCGCTGGCGCGCATCGTGTGGCAGGCCACCTATCCGCCGCTGATTTCGCAGGCGCAGATCGACGCCATGCTGGCCGACCGCTATGCGCCGGAACGTATTGGCGAACAGCTGGACAACCCGCGCCAGGCCTGGAAGGCGGCGAAACAGGGCCATGCGCTGGTCGGCTTTGCCCACGCCCTGTTGGACGAAACGGCTTGCAAGCTCGACAAGCTCTATGTGCACCCCGACCACCAGCGCCGCGGCATCGGCGCCGCATTGATGCGGACGATCGCTGACTGGGCGCGCAGCCAACAGGCGCGCCGCCTGTGGCTGCAGGTCAACCGCGGCAATGCGCAGGCGATCCGCGCCTATGAGAAATACGGTTTTAAAATCGTCGGATCGCGCGTGTTCGACATCGGCGATGATTTCGTGATGGACGACCATGTGATGGAGAAGCGGCTGTGAATTTCGTGAATCCTGACGATGACGCGTTGCGCACCCTCCTGCAAACAGTCAGGACCATTGCCGTGGTCGGCCTGTCGCCGCAGCCCGCGCGCCCGAGCTACCGGGTGGCGCAGGCGATGCAGCATTACGGCTATCGCATCGTGCCGGTGCGCCCGCTGGTGGACGAAGTGCTGGGCGAAAAAGCTTACGCGAGCCTCGCCGACATCCCATTTCCGATTGATCTGGTCGACGTGTTTCGCGCCGCCGAGCATGTGCCGGCTATCGTCGAGCAATGCCTGGCGCTACACTCCATGCACCGGCCATTTTCGACGGTGCATCATTCACCAGCCGCTATCTGGATCCAGGAAGGCATCGTCGCCGAGGCCGCCGCGCAGCAGGCGCAGGCCGGCGGCATGACGGTGGTGATGGATCGCTGCATCTTGAAGGATTACGTCAGGTTAATGACTGCATGAAACTGCGCTTCACCAAAATGCACGGCCTGGGCAACGACTTCGTCGTGTTCGACGGCGTCCGCCAGACCATCGCGCTCACGCCCGAACAGTGCCGCCGCATCGCCGACCGCCACTTCGGCGTCGGCTGCGACCAGATCCTGCTGGTCGAGGCGCCCACGCGTGCCGACGCCGATTTCCGCTACCGCATCTTCAACGCCGACGGCGGCGAGGTTGAGCAGTGCGGCAACGGCGCACGCTGCTTCGTGCGCTACGTGCACGACAAGGGGCTCACCGACAAAACCGTGATCCGCGTGGAAGCCGCGTCCGGCATCATCGAGCCGCGGCTGCTCGACAACGGCCAGGTGACGGTCGACATGGGCGCGCCGCGTTTTGCGCCGGCCGATATTCCGTTTGCGGCTGAAGCCGAGGCGCCAAGCTATGCACTGAAGGTCGGCCAGCACGTGCTCGACATCGCTGCGCTGTCGATGGGCAATCCGCACGCGGTGCTGCGGGTGAACGACCTGGACAGCGCACCGGTAGACATCCTCGGCCCCGCCATCGAATCGCACAAGCGCTTTCCGCAGCGGGTCAACGCCGGCTTCATGCAGGTGCTGACCCCGCACGACATTCGCCTGCGCGTCTACGAGCGCGGCGCCGGCGAGACGCTGGCCTGCGGCACCGGCGCCTGCGCGGCAGCGGTCGCCGGCATCCGCCAGGGCTGGCTGAAAAGCCCGGTCAGCGTGCACACGCGCGGCGGCGATCTCGTGATCGAATGGGCGGGCAAGGGCCAGTCCGTATTCATGACCGGGCCGGCTGAGACAGTATTTGAAGGGGAGATCGAAATCTAATGGACATGCAACCCACCCACCTGGACCCCCAGGCCATCGCCGAGTTTCTGACCCGGCATCCGAATTTCTTCAACGACTTTCCCACCCTGCTGGCGGAACTGAACATTCCGCACCCGCACGGCACCCACGCGGTGTCGATGAGCGAGCGCCAGCTGATCGCCATGCGTGACAAGGTGCGGATGCTGGAAAGCAAGCTCGCCGAACTGATCCAGTTCGGCGAGGAGAACGACGGCATTTCGGAAAAGCTGCACGCGCTGACGCTGGCGTTGGTGACCGCCTCCGTTCCGCAGGACATAACCGCAGCGCTGGCCATCCATCTGCGCGACGGCTTTGCCGTGCCGCACCATGCGCTGCGGGTATGGACCCTGACGGGCGAGCCGATGCCGGGTCTGGGTGACCCGGTGTCGCAGACGGTGCGCGACAGCGTGGCTGCCATGCCCCATCCGGTGTGCGGCGCGCTGGCGGTCAATGAGGCCAGCGACTGGTTCGGCGAGGTCTCGCCGCATCTGCGCTCCTTCGCCTGCATCCCGCTGCGGCCCGCGCCCGCGGCGGCGCCGATCGGCCTCCTGGTGCTGGCGTCGGAAGAAGCCAAGCGCTTCTACCCCGGCATGGGCACGCTGTACCTCGAACGGCTGAGCCAGCTGGTCGGTGCCGCGCTGGTGCGGATGCAGGGTTAAACGCGTCGGTGAGCGCGGTCGCGCACTACCTGCAGCACCTTGCCGCCGAACGGCGGCTGTCGCCCCATACGGTCGCGGCCTATGAGCGCGATCTGGCCAACCTGACCCGGCTGACTGCCGGCAAGCCGCTGGCCGAACTCGACGTCACCGACATCCGCGGCGCCATCGTCAAGCTGCGCAGCCAGAGCCTGGCAGCCGCCAGCGTGGCCAGGCAGCTGTCGAGCTGGCGCGGGTTTTACACCTTTGCCTGCCGGCGGCTCGGCTACCCGCGCAATCCCTGTCTCGGCCTGCGCCCGCCCAAGGCGGCCAAGGCCCTGCCGGACATCCTGTCGCCCGACACCTGCGCCCAGCTGCTCGACGGCGCAGCGGCCCCGGCGGACGACGATGCCCTGCTGGCGCGCGACCGCGCCATGTTCGAACTGTTCTATTCGTCCGGCCTGCGGCTGTCGGAGCTGGCCGGACTCGACCTCGACGACGTCAACCTGCAGGCGGGCGAGACCCAGGTCACCGGCAAGGGCCGCAAGACCCGCATCGTGCCGGTGGGCAAGGCGGCGCTCGATGCCATCACGGCCTGGCTGCCGCAGCGGCGGGCGCTGCTGCGCGACCCCACCGC
>JBAVWB010000061.1:0-20191 GCA_049697615.1 Thiobacillus sp.
ACACTACGGCGCGCTGGGCGCACAACTGGGGCTGGCCGGGCGCCGGCTCGATGGCCTGCAGGCCACGGCTTCCGGGCTGGATGCGCGGCTGTATCAGGCCGACGTGCGTGATGCGGCGGCCATGCAGTCGGCGGCCGAAGCTTTCTTGAGCGAAGTCGGCCCCCCCGATATCGTCATTGCGGCGGCGGGCATCAGCGTCGGCACCCTGACCGAAGAAACAGACGACGCGCCGGTTTTCCGCGCGGTCATGGACGCCAACGTGCTGGGGCTGGTGCATACCTTCCAGCCCTTCATTGCGTCCATGCAGGCGAGCGGCGGCGTGCTGTGCGGCATTTCCAGCGTGGCCGGGGTACGCGGGCTCCCGGGCGGCGGTGCGTATTCGGCATCGAAGGCCGCGGCCACGGTTTATCTCGAAGCCTTGCGGCTGGAACTGAAAGCGCGCGGCATCGCCGTGGTCACCGTCGCGCCCGGCTACATCGACACGCCGATGACGCGGGTCAACCCGTATGCCATGCCGTTCCGGATGAACGCCCCGACTGCGGCAAGCAAAGTGGCGCGCTGCATTGAACGGCGCCGCGCCTATACGGTCATACCGTGGCAGATGATTTGGGTGGCGCGTGTGCTGAAATGGCTGCCCATTCCAGTTTATGATTCGTTATTCCTGAACGCGCCGCGCAAGCCTCGCAGCCTGCCAACCTGAGCGCGTCATCAAATCGCTAGTGGAGTCACCATGTCCCATCCCCTGAACATCATCCTGATCGACGATCATCCCCTGCTGCGCATGGGGGTGGCGGGCTACATCCAGCAGGAGCCGGATCTGACGCTCACCGCGCAACTGGCCAATGCCGCCGAGCTGCACGCCTGGATAGCCGCGGGCAATACGGCCGATGCCGCCCTGCTCGACCGCTCGCTGCCCGATGCCGACGGCCTCGACCTCGTCTCCGACCTGCGCGATCTCGGCATCAAGGTCATCATGCTCACCATTGCCGACTCCGACGAGGAAATCTCCGAGGCAATCTCGTCCGGCGTCGATGGCTATGTCATCAAGTCGAGCGACCCCGACCAGGTGCTGGCGGCGATCCGCAGCGTGTGCGACGGCCAGAGCAGCTTCCCGCTCAACATCATGCAGAAGATGGCGCGCGGCGAACTCAACAACAGCGCCTTGTCGGCGCTGACCGCACGCGAAATGGAAATCGTCAACCACGTGAAGGAAGGGCTTTCCAACAAGGCCATTGCCTACCAGATGACGCTGTCGGAAAATACCGTGCGCAACCACCTGCGCAACATCATGGAAAAGCTGGGCCTCAGAAACCGCGTCCAGGTCGCCACCCTGGCGCTGAAGGAAGACCACAAGCGGCACTGATCCCGCCCTCCAAAAAAACGCGGCTCGATGCCGCGCTTTTTTCGCCGTCCTGTTTATTCCACGGTGACGGATTTCGCGAGGTTACGCAGCTTGTGACTGCGGCCGCCGCATCGCGGCTTAACGTTCGCGTTGCTCACGTTAGCCTTCGCCGCAAACCCCGAAATCGTCTGAATCATTCAACCGTGACCGACTTGGCCAGATTTCGGGGTTTGTCCACGTCGGTGCCCTTTTGCAGGGCGGCGTGATACGACAGCATCTGCAGCGTCACGGTGTGCAGGATCGGCGACAGCGCGCCGTTGCTGCCGCCGGGCAGCTTGATCACGTGCACAAAAGCCGATTCCTCGATGGCCACATCGCCGTCGGCGAACACGTACAGCTCGCCGCCGCGTGCACGCACTTCCTGCATATTCGATTTCAGCTTTTCGATCAGCTGGTCGTTGGGCGCGATGGTGATCACCGGCATGTCCTCGTCGACCAGCGCCAGCGGGCCGTGCTTGAGCTCGCCGGCGGGATAGGCTTCTGCGTGGATGTAGGAGATTTCCTTCAGCTTCAGCGCACCTTCGAGGGCGATCGGGTAATGCACGCCGCGTCCCAGGAACAGCGCATGGCTCTTGTTGGCGAAGCGTTGCGACCAGGCTTCGACCTGCGGCTCCAGCGCCAGCACCTGCTGCGTCTTGTTGGGCAGGCTGCGCAGTTCGGCCAGGTACGCGGATTCCTGTTGCGCGGTGAGCCGCCCGCGCAGCTTGGCCAGCACCAGGGTCAGCAGGAACAGGGCGGCCAGCTGCGTAGTGAAGGCCTTGGTCGAGGCGACGCCGATTTCCGGCCCGGCGCGGGTGAGGAACTTGAGGCGCGAGGCACGCGTGAGCGCCGACTCCGGCACGTTGCAGATGGTCAGCGTCTTGTCCTGGCCCAATGCCTTGGCATGGTTCAGCGCCGCCAGCGTGTCGGCGGTTTCGCCTGACTGCGAAATGGTGACGATGAGCGCATCCGGATTGGGCACCGACGTGCGATAACGATATTCGCTGGCGATTTCGGCATAGGCCGGAATGCCCGCGATCTCTTCCAGCCAGTACGTGGCCACTTTCGCCGCATGGTAGCTGGTTCCGCAGGCGAGGAAGGTCACCGCGTTCACCTTGCCCAGCACTTCGGCGGCATCGAAGCCGAACCATTCGGGCTGCACGCTATCCTGCGTCACGGCGGTCAGCAGCGTGTCGGTGAGCGCGCGCGGCTGCTCGTGGATTTCCTTCTGCATGAAGTGGCGGTAATTGCCGAGCTCGGCCATGTCGGCCGAGAGTTCGGAAATGTGCACGCTGCGGTCGGCTTTATTGCCCGCAGCGTCGTACACCGTCACCGACAGCAGGCCGATGTCGGCGACGTCGCCCTCGTCCAGGTACATCACGCGCTGGGTCACCGGCAGCAGCGCCGAGACGTCGGAGGCGATGAAGTTTTCCTCGATGCCCAGCCCGATCAGGAGCGGGCTGCCCTTGCGCGCGCAAATCAGCCGATGGGGTGAGTCAACGCTCACCACGCCGATCGCATAGGCCCCTTCGAGTTCTGCAACGGCGGCGCGGGTGGCGGCGAGCAGGTCTTTCGAAGCGCGGTAATAGAGGGCGATCAGGTGGGCGATGACTTCGGTGTCGGTTTCCGAAGTGAAGACAAATCCCTCGGCCTTCAGGCGGGTGCGCAGGGCCTCGTGGTTTTCGATGATGCCGTTGTGCACCACCGCCAGGCCGCCGCTGACGTGCGGATGCGCGTTGGCTTCCGACGGCGCGCCATGGGTGGCCCAACGCGTGTGCGCGATGCCGAGGCCGCCGCTCACCTGCTGCGCTGCACATTCCTCGGCCAGCGAGGCGACGCGGCCGACGCTGCGCACCCGTCTCAGTCCGCCATCGATGATGACCAGCCCGGCCGAATCGTAGCCGCGGTACTCCAGCCGCCGCAGCCCTTCGAGCAGGATGGGAACGACGTTACGTTGCGCAACCGCGCCGACAATGCCGCACATGATCAGCTTTCCTTTTTCTGTTTGACCGGGCGTTTCCAGCCGCTGAGGGTAAGTTGTTTGGCCCGCGACAGGGTCAATTCGCCGGCAGGCGCGTCGCGGGTCAGTGTGGTGCCGGCACCCAGGGTGGCGCCGCGGCCAACGGTGACCGGCGCGATGAGTTGGGTGTCGGAGCCGACGAAGACCTCGTCCTCGATCACCGTGCGGTGCTTGTTGGCGCCGTCGTAATTGCAGGTGATAGTGCCGGCGCCGATGTTGACCTTCTTGCCCATGGTGGTGTCGCCGACATAGGACAGGTGGTTGATCTTGGAGCCGTCGTCGATCTGGCTGTTCTTGATCTCGACGAAGTTGCCGACATGAACGTCGCGTGCCAGGGTGGTGCCCGGGCGGATGCGCGAAAACGGTCCGAGCCGGTTGGCTTCGCCGATGGTCGCGTCGTCGATCAGGGTGAAAGCGTCGATCCGCGTGCCCGCGGCCACGGTCACGTTGCGCAGCACGCAGTGAGCGCCCACTTGCACACCGTCGCCCAGTTCCACATGGCCTTCGAATACGCAGTTGACGTCGATTACAACGTCGCGGCCGCAGGCCAGCGTCCCGCGCACGTCGAGCCGCGCCGGGTCCATCAGGGTCACCCCGGCGTCCAGCAGCGCCTGCGCGATCTCGCCCTGGTGGATGCGTTCGAGCTGGGCCAGCTGCGCCTTGCTGTTGACGCCCAGCACTTCCCATTCGAACACGGGCTGATGGGTTTCCACCTCAACCCCGTCACGCACCGCCAGCGCGATGATATCGGTCAGGTAGTACTCGCCCTGCGCATTGTCGTTCTTCAGCTCGGCAATCCACCGCTTCAGCTGGCGGGTTGCCACCGCGAGGATGCCGGTGTTGACCTCCTGGATCGTGCGCTCGGCAGGCGTCGCGTCCTTGTGCTCGACGATGCGCGTGACCCGGCTGTTCTCGCGCACGATGCGGCCATAGCCGTCGGGGTTCGCCAGATTCACGGTCAGCAGGCCCAGTTTTCCGGATTGCGCGGCCGCCACCAGCGGCCTCAGGGTCGAAACGTGGGTCAGGGGCACATCGCCGTACAGCACCAGCGTCACGCTGTCGTCGGCCAGTTGCGGCAACGCCTGCTTCACCGCATGGCCGGTGCCGTGCTGTTCGGCCTGAAGCACAAACGTCAGCTTGTCGTCAGCCAGCGCCAGCGGTACCGCCTCGCCGCCAAAGCCGTATACCACGCAGGTCTGCGCTGCGCACAGGGCGTGGGCGGCATCGACCACGTGCCCGAGCAGCGGCTTGCCCGCAAGCCGGTGCAGCACCTTGGGCAGGTCGGAGCGCATGCGGGTGCCCTTGCCCGCCGCGAGTATCAGGATCTCAAGCTTGGAATGCATTCGTGTCTATCTGAAGGAGGTATCGCATCAGCAAAATAAGTGAGCAAAACGCGCGCCAAGTATAAAGCCTGCGCCTGTCCATCCCAATGAAAATGGCGGCTCCGCTTTCACCGCCGCTTCTGCGTTGCTGTTCTTGCGTCGCAGGAGCTGATTGGGTGAAGCCGGTTTTCCTGTTGCCGGCGTCAGGATGTACGGTTTCAAGTTCCGTCACGTCTACATGCTTCGGCGCCTGCAACAATAAAAACGGGGACCGAGGTCCCCGTAATTGGCCAGACTGGAACCGCAATGACTATTGCGCGATCAGTTCGACACGGCGGTTTTTGAAGCGGCCTTCATCCGTATCATTGTCGGCGACCGGCTGGGACTCGCCATAACCCTTGGCAGTCAGGCGATCGGCAGCGATACCCTTGCTGATCAGATAGTTGCGGACGGCCTCAGCGCGTTGCCTGGACAGTTCCAGGTTGTATGCGTCACTGCCGCGGCTATCGGTGTGGCCTGCCACTTCGATGTTCACATTGCCCCATTTTTCCAGGCCGGCGGCATCGCGGTCGATGATGGCGAGGTCTTCCTGGCGCAGGGTGGCCTTATCGTAATCAAAGTTCACGCCTTCCAACACCAGTTTCCTGGGTGCGGGTGCCGGCTCAGGAGCCAGCGCAGCTGCAGGCGCAGGCTCAGGCTTCGCGGCTACGGGCAGCGGGCAGCCATCGGCCGTCTTCGCATAAACCGTCGGGCACTTGTCGTCGCCGTCCACAATCCCGTCGCCATCGGTATCCAGCTCACAGCCATCGGCATCGACCTTGCGGCCAGCCGGCGTGTTGGGGCACTTGTCCTTGTCATCCACAACACCGTCGCCATCGCTGTCGACAGGCACGGGGCACGGAGTACCGTCCAGCGGCCGGCCCGGACAGCCAATCGTCCGGTTAAGCTCATAACCGATCGTTTTTCCCGTCGGGCTGGCGGCATTGGAGGGGTCGTAAAAAACGCCTTCCGCTGCATGTGCTGTGACCGCTCCGGCTGAAATCAGGGTTGCGGCCAGGATGCTGAAAAGAAATGGGGTTGTGCGCATGATTGTGATCCTCTTGTTGTGAATTCAAGCAAAGCTTGATGGGCATCTTGAAATCAAATAATTTTGCTTCCAGGATGTTCGTTGGCCCGACGATTGATACTAGGCGACTTCCAGCCCGATCTCTGTTCGCTAGCACACACAAGGACATGGTTTGCAATCAAGCAAGCGTGCAGTCTGTGGTTTGAGCGTGTAGTGCGGCTTCTCCGACCTTCATCTCCATGACGATTTTGTCGGTGGTGTGCGACTACAGTTCGTACGTCAGGTCATGCGCTGCGTACCGTATAACTTGCCTTAAGAGCATTCAACTTATTTCGGAATATAGTTTACGCAATCATTTTTGCCAGTCACGGCCCGACTTTACGCGTGAGACGCGTGTTCCCTCATGCCAATAAAAAGGCAACCCTGAGGTTGCCTTTTTCACGTCCAACATGCGGCTGTATCAAGTCAGCTTGCGCAGTTTCTTGATGGCAGCCAGCTGAGCCACAGCCTGGGCCAACTCGATCTGTGCCTGGGCATAGTCGATGTTGGCGGCCTTGTCCTTCATCGCCTCTTCGGCGGCACGCATGGCTTCGAGGGCCTTGGCTTCGTCGAGGTCAGCGCCGCGGATGGCGGAGTCGGACAGGATGGTGACGACGTGCGGCTGCACTTCGAGAATGCCGCCGGAGACGTAGACCAGCTCTTCTTCAGCCTGATTCGGCACCTTGATGCGGACCGAACCGGGCTTGAGCGTGGTCAACAGCGGCGTGTGGCGCGGGTAGATGCCGAGCTCGCCGCGCTGGCCAGGGGCGATCACCACTTCGGCGGTGCCGGAGTAGAGCGATTTTTCTGCGCTGACGATGTCGACGTGTAGGGTCATGGCCATAGTGTGTTCCAGTTGAGAGCGGAGAGCCGAGAGGGGCATGGACGGCAGTACCTCTCGGCGCTCCGCTCACGGCTCTCGGCCGCCTTATTACTGAATGGTCTTCGCCTTTTCGACGGCTTCTTCGATCGTGCCGACCATGTAGAAGGCCTGTTCCGGCAGGTGATCGTATTCGCCTTCGACGATCGCCTTGAAGCCGGCGATGGTTTCTTTCAGCGTGACGTACTTGCCGGGCGCGCCGGTGAAGACTTCGGCAACGAAGAACGGCTGCGACAGGAAGCGCTGGATTTTCCGTGCGCGGGACACGGCCAGCTTGTCTTCCGGCGACAGTTCGTCCATGCCCAGAATCGCGATGATGTCGCGCAGTTCCTTGTACTTCTGCAGGGTGCCCTGAACCGCACGGGCCACGCCGTAGTGCTCTTCGCCGACCACCTGCGGATCGAGAATCCGCGAGGTCGAGTCGAGCGGATCCACCGCCGGGTAGATGCCCAGTTCGGCAACCTGACGCGACAGCACCAGGGTGGCGTCCAGGTGGGCGAAGGTGGTGGCGGGCGACGGGTCGGTCAGGTCGTCCGCAGGCACGTACACGGCCTGGAAGGAGGTGATCGAGCCGGTGCGGGTGGAGGTGATGCGCTCCTGCAGACGGCCCATTTCGTCGGCCAGCGTCGGCTGGTAGCCCACCGCGGACGGCATCCGGCCCAAGAGCGCGGACACTTCGGTACCGGCCAGGGTGTAGCGGTAGATGTTGTCGACGAACAGCAGCACGTCGCGGCCTTCGTCACGGAAGTATTCGGCCATGGTCAGACCGGTCAGCGCGACGCGCAGACGGTTGCCGGGGGGTTCGTTCATCTGGCCGTAGACCAGTGCGACCTTGTCCAGCACGCCGCCTTCTTTCATCTCGTGATAGAAGTCGTTGCCTTCGCGAGTCCGCTCACCGACACCGGCGAACACCGAGAAGCCCGAGTGAGCGACGGCGATGTTGCGGATCAGTTCCATCAGGGTCACGGTCTTGCCCACGCCGGCGCCGCCGAACAGGCCGACCTTGCCGCCCTTGGCGATCGGCATGATCAGGTCGATGACCTTGATGCCCGTTTCCAGAATTTCCACCGTCGCGGCCTGGTCGGCATATGCCGGCGGCTTGCGATGAATGGGCATGTGCGTGTCGGCGTTCACCGGGCCGGCTTCGTCGATGGGCGTGCCCAGGACGTTCATGATGCGGCCGAGCGTTGCCTGGCCGACCGGCACCATGATCGGGTTGCCGGTGGCGAGCACTTCCATGCCGCGGCGCAGGCCGTCGGTGGAACCCATCGCAATGGCACGGACGACGCCGTCGCCCAGCTGCTGCTGGACTTCCATCGTCAGTTCCGGCGACTGCATTTTCAGCGCTTCGAAGACCTTCGGCATGGATTCACGCGAAAACTCCACGTCCACCACGGCGCCGATGATCTGAACAATTTTTCCGTTGCTCATGTTGATTTCCTAAAAAATTAAATTCGTGGGCCTGTAAGGGGTGGCGGCGCGCTCAAACTGCAGCGGCGCCTGCCACGATTTCAGACAGTTCCTTGGTAATCGCGGCCTGACGGGTCTTGTTGTACACCAGCTTCAGTTCGCCGATCACGTCCTTGGCGTTGTCGGAGGCGGCCTTCATCGCCACCATCCGTGCCGACTGCTCGCACGCGATGTTTTCGGCCACGCCCTGATACACCAGCGATTCGATGTAGCGCATCAGCATGCCGTCGACGACCGGCTTGGCATCGGGTTCGTAGATGTAGTCCCAGTGCGTTTTCAGGCTGGCTTCCTCGGTGCTTTCCAGTTGCGCCAGCGGCAGCAGCTGGGTCAGCGTCGGCTCCTGCTTCATCGTGTTGATGAAGCGGTTGTAGACGATGTACAGCGCGTCGATGCGGCCTTCCATGTACGCATCCAGCATGATCTTGACCGGGCCGATCAGCTTTTCCATGTGCGGCGCGTCGCCGATGCTGACCAGCTGCGACACCACGTTGGCGCCCAGTCGCTGCATGAAGCCCAGGCCCTTGTTGCCGATCGCGGTGACGTCGATGCCGACGCCGGCGGCTTCCCACTGCTTCATCTGGGTCACCACCAGGCGGAAAGCGTTGGTGTTGAGGCCGCCGCACAAGCCCTTGTCCGAGGTGACGATGATGACGCCAACACGCTTGACGTTCTCGCGCGCGATCACGAACGGATGCTTGTATTCCGTGTGCGCATACGCCATGTGGGTCGCCACGTTGGCGATCTTTTCAGCGTAGGGACGCGCGGCCTTCATGCGGTCCTGCGCCCTCCGCATCTTGGACGCCGCGACCATTTCCATGGCCTTGGTGATCTTGCGCGTGTTTTCCACGCTCTTGATCTTGGTCCGAATTTCTTTTCCGGCTGCCATTGTTTCTCCTTAAACCAGCGGCTGCTGATCAGCGCGGTCTATTAATAGACGCCGGTTTTCTTGAACTCGTCCACCGCGGCGGTGAGCGCCTTTTCGGTGGCCTCATCCAGGTTTCCGCTGGTTTCGATGGTGTCCATGATGCTGGCGTACTTGGACTTCATGAAGGCCAGCAGCGCGGACTCGAACGGCAGGATCTTGTTGACCTCGACGTCGTCCATGTAGCCCTTGTTGACGGCGAACAGGGTCAGCGCCATCTGCGAAACCGACATCGGCGAGTACTGCGCCTGCTTCATCAGTTCGGTCACGCGACGGCCGCGCTCAAGCTGCTTGCGGGTGGCTTCGTCGAGGTCGGACGCGAACTGGGCGAAAGCCGCGAGTTCGCGGTACTGCGCCAGGGCCAGACGGATACCGCCGCCCAGCTTCTTGATGACCTTGGTCTGCGCAGCGCCGCCGACGCGGGACACCGACAGACCGGCGTTGATCGCGGGACGGATACCGGCGTTGAAGAGGTCGGTCTCGAGGAAGATCTGGCCGTCGGTAATCGAGATCACGTTGGTCGGCACGAAGGCGGACACGTCGCCGGCCTGGGTTTCGATGATCGGCAGCGCAGTCAGCGAACCGGTCTTGCCCTTGACGGCGCCGTTGGTGATCTTTTCGACGTAGTCGGCGTTGACGCGCGCGGCACGCTCGAGCAGACGCGAGTGCAGGTAGAACACGTCGCCGGGGTAGGCTTCGCGGCCCGGCGGACGGCGCAGCAGCAGCGACACCTGACGGTAGGCCCAGGCCTGCTTGGTCAGGTCGTCGTACACGATCAGCGCGTCTTCACCGAGGTCGCGGAAGAACTCGCCCATGGTGCAGCCGGAGTACGGTGCGATGTACTGCATGGCGGCCGCATCGGCAGCGGTCGCGGCCACGACGATGGTGTGGTCCATCGCGCCGTGCTCTTCCAGCTTGCGCACCACGTTGGCCACCGAAGAGGCCTTCTGGCCGATGGCGACGTAGATGCACTTCACGCCGGTGCCCTTCTGGTTGATGATTGCGTCGATCGCGACGGCGGTCTTGCCGGTCTGACGGTCGCCGATGATCAGTTCGCGCTGGCCGCGGCCGACCGGCACCATGGCGTCGATCGACTTGAGGCCGGTCTGCACCGGCTGGTCGACCGATTTACGCTCGATCACGCCGGGGGCGATGCGCTCGATCGGCATGGTCTTATCGGCAGCGATGGGGCCCTTGCCGTCAATCGGCTGGCCCAGCGAGTTCACCACACGGCCCAGCAGACCGCGGCCGACCGGCACTTCCAGAATGCGGCCGGTGCACTTGGCAACGTCGCCTTCGGTGATATGTTCGTAATCGCCCAGGATCACGGCGCCGACGGAGTCGCGCTCGAGGTTCAAGGCCACGCCGAAGGTGTTGCCCGGCATTTCGATCATTTCACCCGACATCACGTCGGACAAACCATGAATGCGGACGATGCCATCGGTGACGGAAACGATCGTGCCCTGGGTGCGCAGTTCGCTCGAGGCACCGAAGTTTTCGATCTTGGCTTTAATCAGTTCGCTGATTTCGCTTGGATTCAATTGCATTTTGTTCTCCGAACCGTGAGGTTCCGATAAATATGAGTTGGATGAGCTTGCCGCGCGTTAAGCCTGAAGGGCGAAGGACATGCGCTGCAGCCGCCCCTTCACCGAGCCGTCTATCACCTGGTCGCCGATGGCAATCACTGCACCACCGATGAGTTCCGGATCAACCGCCACCTGCACGTTCACCGCGCGGTTGAACTTGGTCTTGAGTCCGGCAACCAGATCGTCGATCTGCGCCTGCGTCAGTTCCTGCGCGCTGGTGATCGTCGCCTCGAGCGTGCCTTCGGCGTTGGCCTTCAGCGTCTCGAATTGCGTGCCGATCTCCGGCAACAGCGACAGACGATCATTCTCGGCCAGCACCTTGACGAAGTTGGCGCCACGCTCGCCGAGGTCGCCACCGGCCACCTCGATGATCAGGCCGGCCACGCGATCCGCCGACACGGCCGGATCGGCGATCAGGCGCGCAACCTGCGCGTCCGACACGATGAGCGCCAGCGATTGCACACGCAACGACCAGCCCGCCAGGTCATTTTCGCCCTGCGCCATGCGGAAAACCGCTTCGGCGTAGGGCCGTGCCAGGGTAGACAGTTCGCTCATGGTTTACAGCTCGGCTTTCAGCTGGCCCAGCAGGTCAGCATGCGTTTGCGCGTTGACTTCGCGGCGCAGGATCTTCTCTGCGCCAGCCACGGCCAGGGCAGCCACCTGTTCGCGCAGGCTTTCGCGTGCGCGGTTGGCTTCCTGGTCGATATTGGCCTGCGCAGCTGCCAGCTGACGGTCGCCTTCTTCCTTGGCAGCCGTTTTCGCTTCCTCGATGACTTGCGCCGCGCGTTTTTCAGCCTGGGCAATCACTTCGGCAGCCTGGGCCTTGGCGTCACGCAGGTTGTCGGCTGCTTTTTTGGCAGCCAGCTCCAGTTCGTGCTTGCCACGGTCGCCCGCGGCCAGGCCGTCGGCGATCTGCTTCTTGCGCGTCTCGAGCGCGTTCATGATCGGCGGCCACACGAACTTCATGCAGAACCACACGAAGAAGATGAACGTGATGGACTGGCCGATCAAAGTTGCGTTGAAATTCATATCCGCACCTTTTATTAATGACGGGGGTTAGACAAGTTCCGCATCAACCCGCGAATTAACCGGCAACGGCGAACAGAACGTACATGGCCAGACCGACGGCGATCATCGGCACGGCGTCGACCAGACCCATCACGATGAAGAACTGGGTACGCAGCATCGGGATCAGTTCGGGCTGACGGGCAGCGCCTTCGAGGAAGCGGCCACCGAGGATGCCGATGCCAACGGCTGCACCGAGTGCACCCAGACCCATCATCAGGGCACCAGCGATAAACAGCACGGCTTGAGTCATTTCCATTTGTTGCTCCTAAAAGTAAAAATCAAAGTTGAAAACAAAGTGAATCAAAAACGAAATCAGTGATGCTCGGCATGCGCCATGTCCAGATACACAATGGTCAGCGTCATGAAGATAAAGGCCTGCAGCGTGATGATGAGGATGTGGAACACCGCCCACGCCCACTGCAACGCACCGCCGAACAGCGCCAGAATCCAGCTGCCGCCGAACATCAGCGCAATCAGGATGAAGATCATTTCGCCGGCGTACATGTTGCCGAACAGACGCAGTGCGAGCGAAATCGGCTTGGCGATCAGGCCCACGCCCTCAAGCAGCAGGTTGACCGGGAACAGGAATTTGGGGAAAGGCTGGAAGGCCAGTTCGGAGAAGAAGCCGCCCGCGCCCTTCATCTTGACGCTGTAGTACAGCACCAGGGCGAAGATCGACAGGGACATGCCGAAGGTCACGTTGGGGTCCGTCGAAGGCACCACCTTCAGATACGGCACGCCCGCCATCGTCGCGGCATAGGGCAGCCAGTCAACCGGGAGGAGGTCCATCGCGTTCATCAGGAACACCCAGATGAAGACGGTCAGCGCGAGCGGCGCAACCATCGCATTTTTGTGCGAGAAGGAGCCGCGAACGGAGTGGTCGATGAATTCAATGACCCACTCGACAAAATTCTGCAGTCCGGTCGGCACCCCGACGGTGGCTTTTTTTGCTGCCATGCGGAACAGGAACAGGAACAGGACACCGAGGCCGATCGAAAACAGCATGCTGTCGACGTTGATCGCCCAGAAACCCATGGCAGAAGCTTCTTCCGCGCCGTGGGCAAACGTTTTGGTTGCCTCGGTCAGGACGGTGCCGTCGTGGCGCACATAACCAGCGGGCAACTCCCCATAGGTCAGATTTTGCAGGTGGTGCTTGATGTACTCGCCGGAGGATGCGTATTCCGAAGCCATAGTGATCAAATTCATTTAAGTGGGTTTTGGATGGACTCGCCGCGCGACCCCATTCAAAACCGACCTTGGCGGCGCCCGTCGGGCGGACAGGCTGTTTACTTTTTGTAACGACTGGTTGTCGCCGCCGCCAGCCAGGCAAACTGCGCCAGCACCAGGCCCAGCAGCATCGGCAAGGGTGCCAGCTTCAGCACGCCGAGGCCCACGATCAGCAGCGCCACCAGCAGTACCAGCCGTTCGATTCCGGCGCGGACAAACAGCTTGAATAAACGATGCTGGTCCCACTCGGGGTGCTGCATCGACTGCCGTTCGCGCCACACCAGCACCGCGCTGACTGCCAGCGCCACCAGCACACCATACAGCGCAGCCACGCCAGCGCCGATCCCGGCAAATATCCACCCGGCCAGCGCGGCGATCGGCGCCAGTCCCGCTTGCGCCAGCGCCACCCGCTGGGTGCCAGAAATGCCGATGCGGCGGAAGCCGGTAAACATTAGCCGGCGATGATACTAGAATTAGTGGGGCCTATGCAATCATCAAGCAGCTTGATGATGAATTTCACTATGTAGTGATGTTGATAGCCCCACAACGGCCACACGCCAGGATCGCTCCTTTTACAACTGGATTCCCAGCTTTTGCAGCAGGCCCTGCAGTTCTTCCGTGCTGGCAAATTGCAGGGTCAGCTTGCCACTGCCCTTGTTGCTGGTTTGCACGTGTGCCGTCATGCCCAGGGCGTCCGACAGCGCTTCTTCCAGCCGCAGGATGTCGCGCGACACCGCCTGCCTGGCCGGCTGGGCCGACGTGTTGTCCTTCAGCCGCGCCACGCGGCGCTCGACTTCGCGCACCGACAGACCGCGGGTTTCGATTTCGTGCGCCAGTTCGCGCTGTACGCCCGCATGCAGGGGCAGCAAGGCCCGCGCGTGGCCCATCTCGATGAGGCCGGCGGTCAGCATGTCCTGCACCGGCCGCGACAGGTTGAGCAGGCGCAGCAGGTTGGATACTGCCGTTCGCGACTTGCCGACTGCCTGCGCCGCGGCGTCATGGGTCATGCCGAACTCCTGGATCAGGCGCTGCAGGCCGTGCGCCTCGTCGATGGCGTTGAGGTCTTCGCGCTGGATGTTTTCGATCAGCGCCATCGCCGCCACCGCGTCGTCAGCGACCTCGCGCAGCAGCACCGGGATTTCAGCGAGTCCCGCCAGCTGTGCTGCGCGCCAGCGCCGCTCGCCGGCGATGATCTCGTAGCCGCTCGCAACCTCGCGCGCCAGGATCGGCTGCATCAGCCCCTGGGCGCGGATCGAATCGGCCAGCTCCTGCAGCGATTCGCTGTCCATCTGGGTACGCGGCTGGTATTTGCCGGGCGCCAGCTGCGTCACCTTCATCATCCGCAGGTCGCCCTGCGGCGGCGCGGCGTTGTCTTCGCCGCCCAGCAGCGCGTCGAGCCCGCGTCCCAATCCCTTAAGCTTGGCCATCTGTTTTCTCCCCGGCCGCAAGGCCTGAATGCGTGTCCTTCTGGCTGCGTTTGAGCATTTCCTCGGCCAGTTCCATATACGCTTTGGCCCCCCGGCACTGGCGGTCGTAGGCCAGCACGGGCAAGCCGTGGCTGGGCGCCTCCGCCAGCCGCACGTTGCGCGGAATCACGGTGTCGTAGACCTTGTCGCCGAAATGCCGCTTGATCTGGTCCGATACCTGCTGCGCCAGCGTGCTGCGCGGGTCGAACATGACCCGCAACAGGCCCTCGATCTGGATGGCCGGATTCAGCCGCTGCTTCACCTTCTTGATGGTGGCCACCAGATCGGTCAGCCCTTCCAGCGCGTAATACTCGCACTGCATCGGGATCAGCACCGACTCGGCTGCGGCAAACGCGTTGACGGTCAAGAGATTCAGCGTCGGCGGACAATCCATCAGGATGAAGTCGTAGTCGTCGGCCACCTGCGCCAGCGCCACCTTCAGGCGCAGGTCGCGCTGCTCCAGGTTGACCAGGTCGATTTCCGCGCCCGCAAGTTCGCGGTTGGCCGGGATGACGTCGAAATGGCCCGGGCCGGAGCGCATCCGCGCGTCGCGCAGCGTCACCTGGTTCAACAGGATCTGGTACACGGTCGGCAGCGCGGTGCGCTTTTCGATGCCCGCGCCCATGGTCGCGTTGCCCTGCGGATCGAGGTCGGCCAGCAGCACGCGCTGCCCCAGTTCGGCCAGGCTCGCGGCCAGGTTTACTGCCGTCGTCGTCTTGCCGACGCCGCCCTTCTGGTTGGCGATCGCCACTATTTTTGTCATCAAGCAGACTCCAGAACAATCAAATGGCGGCTCGCGTCCAGCCCCGGTACGACCAGCACGTGGTCAGCGCTCACTCTCACGCCAGCCGGCAGCTGGGCGATCTCCTCGTTCGGATACAGGCCCTTCATCGCCAGCCAGCGGCCCGCCGGTTTCAGCAGATGACGGGTCAGCGTGACGAATTCATTGAGGTCGGAAAACGCACGCGAGGTGATCACGTCGAACCCGGTTTCCGGGCGGAAATCCTCCACCCGGCCCGTGACCACCTGCAGGTTGACCAGCCCCAGTTCGGCCTTGACCTGTAGCAGAAAAGCGGTCTTCTTGGCGATGCTGTCGATCAGCGTCACCTGCAATTCCGGTCGCGCGATCGCCAGTGGAATGCCGGGCAGACCGCCGCCGCTGCCGACGTCAATCGCCGTGGGCGGGCGGAGCCCAACGCTTGCCCCCTCCCCCTCTGGGGGAGGGTTGGGGTGAGGGCGCGCAGCAAGAATTTCATCAAAAACCGGCACGGCCGCCAGCGAATCCAGCAGGTGGTGGCTGACCATGCGCTCCGTGTCGCGTACCGCGGTGAGGTTGTACACGCGGTTCCACTTGTCGAGCAGCGACAGATAGTCCAGGAGCTTCGCCTCGGCGCCTTCGGGCAATGCCAGGCCCAGGGCGGCGATGCCTGCCGCGAGTCCTTGTTCGACGCTCATGCGCTTTTCGTCAATCGGTTTGGGCATTACGCTTGCCCCCTCTCCCGCATGCGGGGGAGGGTTGGGGAGGGGGCGGCGTCGGGTTTGAAGCCGCGCTTGGCATACACCAGCAGCACCGAAATCGCCGCCGGGGTGATCCCCTGTAACCGAGCCGCCTGGCCCAGCGTCTCGGGGCGCGCCTTCTGCAGGCGCTGGCGCACTTCCATCGACAGGCCCGTGAAGAGGCTGTAGTCGAGATCCGGCGGCAGGCGCAGGGTTTCCTGCTCGCGTTGCCGGTCGACCTCATCGTTCTGGCGGTCGATGTAGCCTTGGTATTTGGCGGCGATTTCAACCTGTTCGGCGACGCTCGGATCGACCTCCCCTGCCCCGCCTCCGGGCAAGGTCAGCACCTGCGCGTACGTCAGGTTGGGCCGGCGCAGCAGTTCGAACAGGTTGTATTCGTGATCGATCGGCTGGCCGATCAGGCGAGTGGCCTCGTCGGCCGGCAGGATGGCCGGGTTGACCCAGGTCGCCTTCAGGCGCTCGGTCTCGCGTGCGACCGCGTCGCGCTTGCGGTTGAAGGCTTCCCAGCGTTCATCGTCGACCACGCCAAGGGCGCGCCCGGCTTCGGACAGCCGCATGTCGGCGTTGTCCTCGCGCAGCTGCAGGCGGTATTCGGCGCGGCTGGTGAACATGCGATAGGGTTCGGAAACGCCGCGCGTGATGAGGTCGTCGACCAGCACGCCGAGGTAGGCCTCGTGGCGGCCCGGGCTCCATGCGTCTTTCCCCTGCCCCTGCAGACCCGCATTGATGCCGGCCAGGAGGCCCTGTGCGGCGGCCTCTTCATAGCCCGTGGTGCCGTTGATCTGCCCGGCGAAAAAAAGGCCGCCGATCGACTTGGTTTCCAGTGAAGCCTTGAGGTTGCGCGGGTCGTAGTAGTCGTACTCGATGGCGTAACCGGGACGCAGGATGTGCGCGTGTTCCAGCCCGGGAATCGAGCGCACGATAGCCAGCTGCACGTCGAACGGCAGCGAGGTCGAAATGCCGTTGGGATAGATCTCGTGGGTGGTCAGGCCCTCGGGTTCGAGGAAAATCTGGTGGCTGGCCTTGTAGGCGAAGCGGGTGATCTTGTCCTCGATCGACGGGCAGTAGCGCGGCCCCACCCCTTCGATGACGCCGGTGTACATCGGCGAGCGGTCGAGGCCACCGCGGATGATCTCGTGCGTTTCCGCCGTGGTGTGGGTGATCCAGCACGGACGCTGCGCGGGGTGCATCGCGGCATTCCCCATGAAGGAGAACACCGGCGCCGGATCGTCGCCCGGCTGCGCCTGGGTCTGGCTGAAATCGATGCTGCGGCCGTCGATGCGCGGCGGCGTCCCGGTTTTCAGCCGGCCCACCGGCAGGCTCAGTTCGCGCAGGCGCGCGGCAAGCGAGACCGCGGGCGGGTCGCCCATGCGACCGGCCTCGAAATTTTCCAGGCCGACGTGAACCAGGCCGGCAAGGAAGGTGCCCGTGGTCAGCACCACCGCACGACCGCCGAACACGATGCCGAGCTGGGTTTTCACGCCGACGACCCGGTCGCCGTCGAGCAGCAGGTCGTCGACCGCCTGCTGGAAGATCGTGAGATTGGGCTGGTTTTCCAGGCGCTGGCGGATCGCCGCCTTGTACAGCACACGGTCGGCCTGCGCGCGGGTGGCGCGCACCGCCGGGCCCTTGGAGGAGTTGAGGGTGCGGAACTGGATCCCCGCCTCGTCGGTGGCGATGGCCATCGCGCCGCCCAGCGCGTCGACTTCCTTGACCAGATGCCCCTTGCCGATGCCGCCGATCGACGGATTGCACGACATCGCGCCGAGCGTCTCGATGTTGTGCGTCAGCAAGAGCGTCTTCACGCCCATGCGCGCGGCCGCCAGCGCGGCCTCGGTGCCGGCATGGCCGCCGCCGACTACGATGACATCGAAGGAATCGGGGTATTTCATGATGGCCGCCATTCTACCCGTTGCTGGCGTCCGTTTCACGTGAAACATGGCCACGTGAAACACGGCGTCGGGCACCCTGCCCGCAGAAAACGGCGGCTCAGGCTGCGGCGGCCTTGGCTTCCAGCGCTTCCCAGCGCGCCAGCACGTCGAGCAGTTCGGCATCGATGGCCTCGCTGCGGGCCTGCAGCGCCGCGGCGTCCTTTGGGCTGGACTGGTACAGTGCAGGGTCGGCCAGCCGTTCGGCGATTTGCGCCTGCTCGGCTTCCAGCGCTGCCAGTTGTGCCGGCAGGGCTTCGAGTTCGCGCGCTTCCTTGTAGCTGAGCTTGCTCTTGGGCACCGCCTTCGCCGGGGCAGGCTGGGCGGAGACCTTGGGGCTCGCCGCCTGTGCGCTTTCGGACGCGGCGCGCAGCTGACGCTGCCGCCAGGCGAGCCAGTCGGCATAGCCGCCGACGATCTCGGTCAGCTTGCCGTCGCCCTCGAACACGATGGACTGGGTAACCACGTTGTCCAGGAAGGTGCGGTCGTGCGAGACGATGAGCACGGTGCCGCTGTACTCCTGCAACAGCTGCTCCAGCAATTCCAGGGTATCGATGTCGAGGTCGTTGGTCGGCTCGTCCAGCACCAGCAGGTTGGCCGGGCGCGCGAACAGCCGCGCCAGCAGCAGCCGGTTGCGCTCGCCGCCCGACAGCGCCGATACCTTGGCCCGCGCCCGCTCAGGCGGGAACAGAAAGTCTTCCAGATAGCTGATGACGTGTTTTCTCTGGCCCGCGATTTCCACAAAGTCGGAGCCGGGGGAAATCGTGTCGATCAGCGTCGCGTCGTCGTTCAGCTGGTTGCGGAACTGGTCGAAGTAGGCGACTTCCAGCTTGGTGCCCTGCTTGATCTTGCCGGACTGCGGCTGCAGGTCGCCCAGGATCAGGCGGATCAGGGTGGTCTTGCCGGCGCCGTTGGGGCCGAGCATGCCCAGCTTGTCGCCGCGCAGGATGGTGGTCGAAAAGTCGCGGATCAGCACGCGGTTGTCGTAACCGTAGGTGACGTGCTCGAGTTCGGCCACCACCTTGCCGGAGCGGTCGCCCGCGTCGATCTGGAACCCGACCTGCCCGGTCTGGTTGATGCGCGCCTCGCGGGTGAGCCGCAGGGCTTCGAGTCGCCGCACCCGGCCTTCGTCGCGGCAGCGCCGGGCCTGAACGCCTTTGCGGATCCAGACTTCCTCCTGCTTCCAGAACTTGTCGAATTTGCGGTTATGGACCGCCTCGATTTCAAGCTGCTCGGCCTTTTTGGCCTGATATGCGGTGAAATTGCCCTGATATTCGCGTAACTGGCCGCGATCGAGTTCGACAATGCGGTTGGCGACGTTGTCCAGGAAGCGCCGGTCGTGGGTGATGAACAGCAGCGCGCCCTTGAAGTCGTTGAGCAGGCCTTCCAGCCACTCGATGGCCGCGAAGTCGAGATGGTTGGTGGGCTCGTCCAGCAGCAGCAATTCGGGATCGGTGACCAGTGCGCGCGCCAGCGCGACGCGCTTCTTGAGTCCGCCGGACAGGGTGTCGACCGCGCGGTCGGCGTCCAGGCTCAGGCGCTGCAAGGCCTCCTCCACCCGGCTGTTGAGCCGCCAGGCATCGGCCACTTCCAGTTCATGCGACAGCCGCTCGAAGTCTGCGTACACCGTCTCATCGCCTTCCGCCATCGCATGCGCCACCGCATGGTATTGGGCCAGCAGCGCCTGCGCCGCGCCGACGCCCTCGGCCACCGCCTCGAACACCGTATGTCCGGGCTCGAACTGCGGTTCCTGCGGCACATAGGCCAGCTTCAAGGCGGGCTTGCGCCACACCTCGCCGGCATCCGGCGGATTGATGCCGGCGATGATCTTCAGCAGGCTCGACTTGCCGGTGCCGTTGCGGCCGATCAGGCCGATGCGTTCGCCCGCATCGATCACCAGCGAGGCGCCGTCGAGCAGCGGCCAGTGGCCGTAGGCCAGTTCGAGTCGGTCAAAGGTAAGGAGGGGCATGGGTCAGCGGTTCAAAAAACACAGGGGCGGAATTATCCGCGATTCAGCGCCGCGTGGACGACCCGGGCAATATTTAATGCGTCCGGCGTATCACTGTGAAGGCAGATCGTGTCGGCCCGGATTCGAACGGAACCGCCGCCAAAAGTTGCAACCGCCCCGCCCTCGGCCAGCGCCCGGGCCTGTTCGGCGGCGGCGGCCGGGTCAGTGATCAGCGCGCCCACGGTTTCACGTGAAACAAGACGGCCGCTGGACTGGTAGCGGCGGTCGGCAAACGCCTCGTTCAGCACCGCCAGCCCGGCGGCCTGGCCAGCCGCGATAAGCTGTGAGCC
>JBAVWB010000062.1:0-13029 GCA_049697615.1 Thiobacillus sp.
TGGAACCCGATGCGCAGGGGCGCGGCCACATCCTGTCGATCACCTGCGCGGATCGCGGGGGCCTGCTGTTTGCGGTGGCGGAGACGCTGATGCGGCATGACGTCAGCGTCTATGCCGCCAAGATCGATACCCTGGGTGAGCGGGTCGAGGATACGTTCCTGATCAGGGGAGAGGCCTTGCAGACGCCTGTGGGACGCGAGGCGCTGGAAGCCGGGATGGACGAAGCGCTGAAATCCTAAAATTAGCAGGCGGGACGTGCGTACTCGTCGACGTAACGTCCACGCGCGGGGGCCTTGCGGGCGGGCGGCGCTTTCTTGCGCACGCCGTCGGCCGGTTTTTTGACCTTTTCTTCGGGCTCGGTCTTGGTGCGGTTGCGGACGCGGCCCGGACGCCCCACGGAACCGACATCCGCGGCAACAAACGGGAGACCGGCCAGGCCGTTCTCATCGACCCGCAACGCGAACGGCCGCCTCTTCATGCCGCCACCCGCCATTCCTTGAGGCTGCCCGCCAGGGTGCGCGTCAGCGCAATCAGGCTGGCCAGGGTGTCGGAACTGGGGATGGCTTCGCATGAACTGATCTTGCTGTCGGCATACACCGACAGGATCAGCAGGTTGTGCTGCACGTCCGGCGGCAAGGTCAGCACGCCTTCCGCCAGCGCAGTCTGAATCGCATGCCAGGCACGGCGGCTGGCCTCCAGCGCGGCAGCCAGATGCTGTTCGCGGCCGGGTTCATTCCAGAGACGCTGCACCGCCATCAACTGGGCGGCGATCTCGTCAAGCCGGGTTGCTTCGGCCATCATCAGGCCTGTTTGAAGGATGTTGCGCGGTGCCTTCTGGATGGATTGTTCCGGGCTCATTGTTGTCCTTGTTGCTCGTGCCGGGGCACCTCGCCCACGGTTACGTAACAAGTTAGCGGCGAAGACAGGGACAACTTTAGGAAAGCTAAATACGTGCCCGAAAGCGTCGAAAATCCGTCAATCGTCCTGCAGGTTTTGCCCCGGAAACAGGGTCTCGGTGAAGCCGAAATCACGCAGGTCGCGGATGCGCATGGGATACAGAATGCCATGCAGATGGTCGACTTCGTGCTGCACCACGCGGGCGTGGAAACCGCTCACGCTGCGGTCGATCGGCTGGCCTGCCGCATCGAAGCCCTGATAGCGCAGGGAAACGTGGCGCGGCACCAGCCCGCGCATGCCCGGCACCGACAGGCAGCCTTCCCAGCCCGCTTCCATCTCATCGGACAGCGGCGTCAGCACCGGGTTGATCAGCACCGTGAGCGGCACGCTTTCGGCTTCCGGATAGCGCGGATTGACGTCGACCTCGAAAATCACCACCTGCAGGCCCACACCGATCTGCGGCGCCGCCAGGCCCGCGCCGTGCAATGCGCGCATGGTGTCGTGCATGTCGACGATCAGCTGCGCCAGTTCGATCGAGGCAAAGTCCGCCACCGGGCGGGCGGGCTCCAGCAGGCGAGGGTCGCCCATTTTCAGGACATCGCGGATGGCCATGGCTGCTCCAGTTGTTTCAAGTCTTCCGGCTCCAGCCAGCGCCAGCTGCCGGGCGGCAGGTCAGCGGGCAGGGCATAAAACCCGATGGCTTCGCGGTGCAGCGCCTCGACGCGATTACCGGTCGCGCCGATCATGCGCTTGGCCTGATGGTATTTGCCCTCGGACAGCGTCAGCCGCAGGGTGGAGGCATCGAGCTTTTCGCAGGCCAGCGCAGCGATCGGCGCCGGCTCGTCGTTGAGTTGCACGCCGCTTTGCAGGGCGTCCAGCATGGCATCCGTCACCGGATCGGCACACACGGCACGGTAGACCTTGGCCACGCCCTTTTTCGGCGAGGTCATGCGGTGAATGAACTGGCCGTCGTCGGAAAAAAGCAGCAGGCCGGTGGTGTCCTGATCGAGCCGCCCCACGCACTGCACGCCGCGCTGCAGCAGCGGCTGCGGCAACAGGGCGAACACGCTGGGATGGTTGCTGGGATGATGCGAGCATTCGTAGCCGGCCGGCTTGTGCAGCAGCACATAGGCCTTTTCGCGATACGGCCAGGTGACGCCGTCGAGCGTCAGTTCCAGCCCGGCCGGATCGACCTCGGCCTCGGGGTCGTCGCAGGGCAGGCCATTGACCGCCACCTCGCCCGCACGCACGCGTGCGATGCTGCCCTTGCGCGAGCCGAATCCTTGCGACTGCAGGATGCGGTAAAGCTTCATGCGACGGGTTTCATCCGCCTAGAGTTCGCACAGCCCGGCGGCGTCGTTGGTCACCAGTTGCTCCAGCAAATGCCGCACCTGCAGCATCACCTCGCCCAGCACCGGCTGGATCTCTTCCATCTGGATGCCGTCGGCCGACAGGCCGCGCCCGGCTGCGTAGTTCACCACCGCCCCCACCGCCGCGTAGCAAAGCCCCAGTTCGCGCGCCAGATAGGCTTCGGGCATGCCGGTCATCCCCACCATGTCGGCGCCGTCGCGCTCCAGGCGGTTGATTTCGGCGGCGGTTTCCAGGCGCGGTCCCTGCACGGCCCCGTACACGCCGCCGTCACGCAGGCTGATGCCCGCGTTCACCGCCGCCTGCAGCAGGGCTGCGCGCATGGCGTCGCAATAGGGAAAGGTGAAGTCGAGGTGGGTGACCGGCTTGTCGCTGCCGACGGAATATGTCGCGGCGCGGCCATGCGTGTAGTCGATAATCTGATCGGGAATGACCAGTGTTCCGGGAATCAAACCGGGGTGAATGCCGCCGACGGTGGCCACCGACACCACGCGGTCGACGCCGTGATCCTTCAGCGCCCACAGGTTGGCGCGGTAGTTCACCTCGTGCGGCGGAATGGTGTGGCCATAGCCGTGTCGCGCCAGGAAGATCACGTCCTGCCCGCAGATGCGGCCGAAGGTGAGCGCGCCCGAGGGTTCGCCGTAGGGCGTGCGCGCCACCTGGCGATGGGTGATTTCCAGATTGGCCAGTTGTGTGAGGCCGGTGCCACCGATGATTCCCAGCATGTCATGCGTCCTTTAAAGCGTAGATGGCCGGCAGGTTGCGCCACAGCCCGTAAGCGTCCATGCCGCAACCGAACACAAAACGGTCCGGCACGCTCAAGCCTGAAAAATCCGCACGGATCGGTTTGGTCAGGCCGTTGGCCTTGTCGGTCAGCACGGCCGACCATACCCGCGCCGCGCCCATGTTTATCAGTTTGTCGCGGATCGCCGCCAGGGTTTCGCCCTCGTCCAGAATATCGTCCAGTACCAGCACGTTGCGGCCCACCACGTTCTGCCCCGGCAGCACCCGCCATTCCATTTCTCCGCCCTGCGTATTGCCGCGATAACGCGTCACGTGCAGGTAATCGAATTCCAGCGGAAAGCCCAGCCGCGGCAGCAGTTGTCCGGCGAACACCACCGCACCACCCATCACTGCCAGCACCAGCGGAAAGTCCTTCGCCAATGCCTCGGAAATTTCCCCCGCCAAACGGTCGAGCGCGGCTTGCACCGTTTCTGCAGACGCAACACAGTCGGCCTGGTCCAGCAGTTGTTGCGCCTGAAGCGGGGTCATGAGGGGAAGTTGAATCGACAAAAGCCGGAAGTCTAAGCCCTCGACGGCGATGTTTCCAGACTTTGCACGGCTCAAGTAAGCTTGCGCCATGACGATTTCCGCCCCCCTCGCCCTCGATGCCCTTGGCTGGCTGTCCGCTGCGCGCCAGTTGCCCTCGCCCAATTGCGATGCGCGTCCGGAAGGCGCGGCGATCGAACTCATCGTCATCCACAACATCTCGCTGCCGCCGGGCGTATTCGACGGCGATGCCGTGATCGAGCTTTTCACCAACCGGCTCGACTGGGACGCGCACCCGTATTACCAGGGCATCCGCGGCATCAGGGTGTCGGCGCATTTCTTCATCCGCCGCGACGGCACCCTGATCCAGTTCGTTCCGTGCAGCCTGCGCGCCTGGCACGCGGGGGTGTCGAGCTGGCTGGAACGCGAATGCTGCAATGATTTTTCAATCGGCATCGAACTCGAAGGCAGCGACGATCTGCCCTTCACCGAGGCCCAGTACGCGACCCTGTCCCCGTTGGTGAACCTGCTGAAGCAGGCCTATCCGATCCGTGCCGTGGTCGGGCACAGCGACATCGCGCCGGGCCGCAAGACCGATCCCGGCCCCCATTTCGCCTGGCAACGGATCGATGAGAACATCGGCTGATCCGCTTCGCCTTGCCTGTGTCGGGCTGGCCGCGCTGCTGGCGCTTTCCGGCTGCGCCTCGACGCTCAATCTCGACACCGAGCGCCCGCCTTCGCATGCGGTCTCCCGCCACGCCGACACCCCCTTGAAGGCCCAGCTGGCAAAACAGATCCCGCCGGGCGAATCGGGTTTTCACCTGCTATACAGCGGCCACGCCGCACTGGCCGCCCGGCTGTCGCTGGCCCAGCGCGCCACCCGCACGCTCGACGTTCAGTCTTACCTGTTCCACAACGACACCACCGGCAAGCTGGTCGCCGCGGCGCTGATGGCCGCAGCGGAACGCGGGGTTCGGGTGCGCGTGCTGATCGACGACATCGACACCGCCGACAAGGAACTCCGCCTCGTCACCCTGGATGCCCATCCCAATATCGAGGTGAGGCTGTTCAATCCCTTCCATACCCGCAGCGCGAATCTGCTGGTCAAGGCCTGGCAGGCGCTGCAGGATCATGTTCGCCTCAACCGCCGCATGCACAACAAGGTCTTCATTGCCGACAACCAGATCGGCATCACCGGCGGGCGCAACATCGGCGACGAATATTTCAACGCCCACCAGGATTTCGCCTTCGTCGACCTCGATGTCGCCGCCGCCGGCGCCATCGTCGGCAATCTGTCGCAGTCGTTCGACCAATACTGGAACAGCGATGCCGCGGTGCCCGCCTCCGCCCTGCCGATCATCGCCGAAGACAGCAGGCTGCTGCGCGCCACCCGCTTTCTGCAGCAATTTCGCGCCCGCAAGCTGGACACGGATTATGGCCGCGCGCTGACGGCATCCGACCCCCTCCCCAGACTTCTGGCAGGCAACATTCCCTGGCATCTGGCGCGCGCCGACCTCATCGTCGACCCGCCCGACAAGGTCATCGACCCTGAGACGGCTGCGTCCGAACTGCTGGTCGGCCAGCTCAGAGGCTTGTGGATCGACCCATCGAAGCGTGCGCTGATCGTGTCGCCCTATTTCGTGCCAGGCGCCATGGGCATGGCGTATTTCCGCTACTGGCGTCATCAGGGCGTGCAGATCGACGTGCTGACCAATGCCTATGCCGCCAGCGATGTTCCGGTGGTGCACGCCGGCTATGCCAACTACCGCATCCCGCTGCTGGAAACCGGCATCAATCTCTACGAGCTGAAACCGGTCGCCGAGCCCACGGGCGGACGGTTGCGCGACCTCGGCAGTGGCTCTTCACGCGCCAGCCTGCATGCCAAAACCTTCGTCTTCGACGACGAGCACGTGTTCATCGGCAGTTTCAACTTCGACCCGCGCTCGGCACGGCTCAACACCGAAATGGGGCTGGTCATTCATTCGCGCGAGCTCGCGCGCCAGGTCACCGCCATCGCCCGGGATGCCATGCGCCCGGAACGCAGCTATCTGCCACGGCTCGTTGTCGACAGCAGCGAAAGTGGCCTGGCAAAACGCCTGCAATGGCACGATGTCCACCAGGGCGTCGAACGCATTCACGACGTCGAACCCGAAACCAGCGCGATCCAGCGCGGCCTGTTGCGCGTGCTGCAAGCGCTGCCGATCGAAGATCATCTCTGAGCCACGGTAAAATCGGGGTTTTGGTTTTCCTGGATTGCTTATGCGCCTCGGCACCCCGCTTTCACCTTCCGCCACCCGCGTCATGCTGCTGGGTGCGGGCGAACTCGGCAAGGAAGTCATCATCGCCCTGCAGCGCCTGGGCGTTGAAGTCATCGCAGTCGATCGCTATCCCAACGCCCCGGGCCATCAGGTCGCGCACCGCGCGCACGTGATCGACATGAGCGACGGCGCGGCCCTGCGCGCATTGATCGAAGCGGAAAGACCGCAACTGGTGGTGCCCGAGATCGAGGCGATCGCCACCGAAACCCTGCTGGAAATCGAGGCCGCCGGACTGGCCGAAGTCATCCCCACCGCGCGTGCGGCCAACCTCACCATGAACCGCGAGGGCATCCGCCGGCTGGCTGCGGAAACGCTGGGGCTGCCAACCTCGCCCTATGTGTTTGCCGACAGCCTGGCCGAGATGAGCGCTGCGGCTGGTCAACTGGGCTACCCGGTGATCGTGAAGCCGGTGATGTCGTCGTCCGGCAAGGGGCAATCGAAGATCGACGACGCCAGCCAGCTGGGGGCGGCCTGGGATTACGCCTCCGCGGGCGGACGGGTCAACAAGGGCCGCGTCATCGTCGAGGGGGTGATCGATTTCGATTACGAGATCACGCTCTTGACGGTGCGGGCAGTCGGTGCCTCGGGCGCGGTCGAGACGCATTTCTGCGCGCCCATCGGGCATGTTCAGGTGGCGGGCGATTACGTCGAATCGTGGCAGCCGCAGCCGATGTCCGCCGCCGCTCTCAAGCGCGCGCAGGAGATTGCCGCCGCCGTCACCGGCAACCTTGGCGGACGCGGAATTTTTGGCGTGGAACTGTTCGTCAAGGGCGATACCGTGTGGTTCTCGGAAGTCAGCCCGCGCCCGCACGACACCGGCATGGTCACCATGGCGACGCAGCGGCAGAACGAGTTCGAACTGCACGCGCGCGCCATCCTCGGCCTGCCGGTCGACGTCAGCCTGCGCGAACCCGGCGCCTCGGCGGTGATCTACGGCGGCATGGAGGCCACCGGCATCGCCTTTGCGGGGGTGGACGAAGCCCTGCGCACGCCCGGCGTCGACCTGCGCCTGTTTGGCAAGCCGCAGGCCTTTGCCCGCCGCCGCATGGGGGTGGCGCTCGCCACCGCGCCCGACACGGATGAGGCGCGTAGCCGCGCCAAGGCTGCGGCGGCATGCGTCAAGCCGGTGAAGGTGTGAACATGCAGACCCATTACGAACGCCTCGGTGGCGGCGAAGTGATCCGCAAGCTGGTCGATCGCTTTTACGACCTGATGGACGAAGACCCCGATTACTACGGCATCCGCAAGCTGCATCCGGCCGATCTCACCGAATCGCGCAACAAGCTGTTCTGGTTCCTTTCCGGCTGGACCGGCGGCCCGCCGGAATACACCGACCGCTTCGGCCATCCCTTCCTGCGCCGCCGCCATATGCCGTTTGCCATCGGTGAGGCCGAACGCGACCAGTGGATGGGCTGCATGATCCGCGCGATGCAGGACGTGGGAGTGGATGCCGCGATGCAGCAGGAACTGACCGCGGCTTTCTTCAAGACCGCCGATTTCATGCGCAACCAGCCGCAATAACATGAAGCGTTTTATTGGCTGGAGTCTGCTGTTCGCCATGCTGGCCGGGCTCACCGTGCTGCCCTGGCTGATGCTGGACGACGCGCCAGCAATCGAGCCGCCGACAGAGTTTCGTCGCACCGATCTGGCCTGGGTCAGGTCGCTATTTCAGAAACATGATCCGCGCAGCCGCACCCCTGATGTGATTCACAGCATCCAGCTCGATGAGGCCGAACTCAACCGGCTGCTGAATTACGCGGTCGAGTTGCGCCAGGTCAGCGGCATCGCTGCCGAACTCACGCCCGGCACGGCCACCCTCACCGCCACCATGACAGTGCCTGCCAACCCGTTTGGCCGCTATCTCAATATCAGCGCCGAAGTGGCCGAGGTGCCCGGCGGTATCCGCATACAAAGCCTGCAACTGGGCAGCCTGCCCGTGCCGGGCGCGGTGGCCGACGCCATGGCGCGCCTGGCGCACAACTGGCTGCGCCATGACGAGACTTACGCTTCGCTTGCCGATGCCTTTTCCCAGGTGAATTTCGACGAGAACCAGGCCACCCTGGATTACCGCTGGCACCCCATCCTGCTCACCCAACTGGAGCGCAAAAGCGCCGATCTGCTGATTGCGCCGGAAGATCAGGTCCGCATGCTGGTCTATGCAGCGCAACTGGACGCCCTGCTGAAACCCTATCGCCGTGGCAGCACCGTCCCGCTGGTTGAAGTCAGCGCACCCCTGTTTGGCTTCGCGCAAACAATCGATGGCGACGAAGCCGAGGAGAACCGCGCCGCGCTCACCGCGCTGGCGGCCTATCTGTCCGGCATCAGCCTGCCCAGGCTGCTCGAAGGCGACAGTCATTCGATCCGCCGGGCGCCACGCGTGCTGCTGTCGCTGCATGGGCGACGCGATTTTGCCGAACACTTCGTGATTTCGGCCGCGATCACCGTCAATGGTGGCAGCAGGCTGGCCAACGCCATCGGCCTGATCAAGGAGGAAGAGGATGCCCACAAGGGCTCAGGCTTCAGCTTCACCGATCTGGCGGCCAACCGCGCCGGGGTCAAACTGGGCGAACGCGCCACCAGCGAAGCGGCGGCGCAGGTGCAGCAGCGTCTGGCCGCCGCCCGCCATGACGCCGACCTGCTGCCGGATTTTCGCGACCTGCCTGAATTCATGCCCCAGGCCGAATTCGATCGCCGCTTCGGACCGATCGGCAGCCCCCGCTACCAGCGGCTGATCGACCGCATCGATGCCCGGCTGGCCGCGCATTCGCTTGCGCAATAGATAGTCAATAAACCCTGCTATAATGCTGGGTTTCCCGCAATCCGGCACCTATTATGTCCCGCAAGCTCCGTAACATCGCCATCATCGCGCACGTCGACCATGGCAAAACCACGCTGGTCGACCAGCTCCTCAAACAGTCCGGCACCTTCCGCGACAACCAGGCGGTTGACGAACGGGTGATGGACTCCAACGACCTGGAAAAGGAGCGCGGGATCACCATCCTGGCGAAGAACACCGCCATCATGTACGGCGACTACCACATCAACATCGTCGACACCCCCGGCCACGCCGACTTCGGCGGCGAGGTCGAGCGCGTGCTCGGCATGGTCAACGGCGTGGTGCTGCTGGTCGACGCGGTCGAAGGCCCGATGCCGCAGACGCGCTTCGTCACCAAGAAGGCCCTGGCGCTGGGACTCAAGCCCATCGTCGTGATCAACAAGGTCGACCGCCCCGGTTCCCGTCCGGACTGGGTCGTCGACCAGACCTTCGACCTGTTCGACAAGCTCGGCGCGACCGATGAGCAGCTCGACTTCCCGATCATCTACGCTTCCGGCCTGAACGGCTGGGCCTGCATGGACCTGAAGGACGCGCCGTCGCACGGCGGAACCGCTGCCGACATGGTGCCGCTGTTCGACACCGTGCTGACCCACGTTCCCACCCCGCCCGGCTCGCCTGACGCGCCGCTGCAGATGCAGATCGCCGCGCTCGATTATTCGACCTACACCGGCCGCCTCGGCGTTGGCCGCGTGCTCAACGGCCGCATCAAGCCCGGCATGTCGGTGGTGGTGATGAACCACGAAGAACAGGTTTCCACCGGCCGCATCAACCAGGTGCTCGGCTTCAAGGGTCTGGACCGCGTGCCGGTGGAAGAAGCCGAAGCCGGCGACATCATCATCATTTCCGGGCTGGATACCATCGGCATCGGCGTCACCATCTGCGACCGCGAAAACCCGGTCGGCCTGCCGGTGCTGCCGGTGGACGAACCCACGCTGAACATGGACTTCATGGTCAACGCCTCGCCGCTGGCCGGCACCGAAGGTAAGTTCGTCACCAGCCGCCAGATCCGCGACCGCCTGGCCAAGGAACTGCTGGTCAACGTCGCCCTGCGCGTCGATGAAACCGGCGACGCCGACGTGTTCCGCGTCTCCGGTCGTGGCGAACTGCACCTCACCATCCTGCTGGAAAACATGCGCCGCGAAGGCTTCGAGCTGGCCGTCGGCAAACCGCGCGTGGTGTACAAGGAAATCAACGGCGAGAAGTGCGAGCCGTATGAAAACCTCACCATCGATCTGGAAGATGAACACCAGGGCGGCGTGATGGAAGAAATCGGCCGCCGCCGCGGCGAGCTCACCAACATGGAATCCGACGGCAAGGGCCGCACCCGGCTGGAATACCACATTCCCGCGCGCGGCCTGATCGGCTTCCAGAGCGACTTCATGACGATGACGCGCGGCACCGGTCTGATGAGCCACGTGTTCGACGACTACGGTCCGGTGAAGGCCGACCTGCCCGGCCGCCACAATGGCGTGCTGGTGTCGCAGGACAACGGCGAGGCCGTGGCCTATGCCTTGTGGAAACTGGAAGACCGCGGCCGCATGTTCGTCTCGCCCGGCGACAAGCTGTACGAAGGCATGATCATCGGCATCCACACCCGCGACAACGATCTGGTGGTCAACCCGATCAAGGGCAAGCAGCTCACCAACGTGCGCTCCTCGGGTACCGACGAGGCGGTGCGTCTGACCACGCCGATCAAGCTGACGCTGGAATCGGCGGTGGAATTCATCGACGACGACGAGCTGGTCGAGATCACGCCGAAGTCGATCCGCATCCGCAAGCGCCACCTGCAGGAGCACGATCGCAAAAAAGCCTCGCGCGCAGCGGCTTGAACCCCACCCGGCCTTGCGCCGGGGCTGCGTTAAAAAAAGCCCGGCGTAAGGCCGGGCTTTTTTACGTGGGTCACGGGTAAAATCGGTGCCATGCATCCAGTCGAAATCGCCCTTTTCATCGGCCTTGCCGTCCTCATCCTTCTGGCTGTTTTGCTGCTGCTGCGCCTCGCTGCGCTACGGCGCGAACAAACCGGATTGCCCGCGCTGCTGACGCAGGACATGGATGCGCGCCACCGCGCCGTGCTGACCGACCTGCATGCGGGGCTGGCGCAGCAGTCCGACCGCATGCAGGGCCAGCTGGCTTCCCTGCAGATTGCTCAGACCGAACGGCTGGCGGAAACGCGTGAAACCGTGACAGGACAATTCAGCCAGTTCCAGACCGCGATGCTGGAAAAGCTGATCGAGCAGGGACGCGCCGAGCAAAGCCTGCTGCAGGACACGCTGAAAGGCATGACCGCGCACTTCAATGACCGCGTGCAGCAGTTGTCGCAGACGGTCGACGGTCGCTTGAATGAAATCTCAGGCAAGGTGGCCGAGCGGCTCGACGAGGGCTTCAAGAAAACCAATGAAACCTTCACCTCGGTGATGTCGCGGCTGGCTGTGATCGACGAGGCGCAGAAGAAAATCGAGGGACTGGCGTCCAACGTCGTGTCGCTGCAGGAGATATTGGGCGACAAACGCTCGCGCGGTGCCTTCGGTGAAGTGCAACTGGAGGCGCTGGTGAGGAACAGCCTGCCGCCCGACGCCTATGCATTCCAGCACACCCTGAAGAGCGGCGCGCGTGCCGACTGCGTGCTGGTCCTGCCCGAGCCGACCGGCACGGTATGTGTCGATTCCAAGTTCCCGCTGGAAAACTACAGCCGCATGTTCGACGACAGCCTGCCGATGGCCGAGCGCGATGCGGCCAAGCGGCAGTTCAAGACGGACGTCAAAAAGCATGTCGACGACATCGCCGCCAAATACATCGTCGAGGGCGAAACCTCGGACGGCGCGGTGATGTTTCTGCCGGCCGAAGCGGTGTTTGCCGAGATCCATGCCTATCATCCGGACCTGGTCGAGCACGCGCAGAAAAAGCGGGTGTGGCTCACCTCGCCGACCACGCTGATGGCGGTGCTGAACACCGCGCGCGCAGTGATCCGCGATTCGGAAACGCGGCGCATGGCGCACGTGATCAAGGATGAGCTCGGCAAGCTGGCAAAGGATTTTGCGCGCTTCGACGATCGCATGAAAAAACTCGCCAGCCACATCGAGCAGGCCAGCAAGGATGTGGGCGAAGTCCGCATCTCCAGCGACAAGATCAGCCGCCGCTTCCAGCAGATCGAACGGGTCGAGCTCGAACATCCGGATGCGGCCAGCGCACGTCTGCTCGACATCGACGAGTGAGCCGGAGCGCATGAGCTGGTTCGGTCGCTGGCGACGCGCCCGCATTCTTGATAAACATGCCATTCCGCCCGACGCTTTCCGGACTGCGGTCGAGCGGCTGCCCATCCTGCACGGACTTTCGTCAGACGAACTGGCGCGACTGCGCGAAGCCGCCAGCCTGTTCATCCACGACAAGACCTTTTCCGCCGCTGGCGGCGCTGACGTCGACGACATCACCCAACACCTGATCGCCCTGCAAGCCAGTCTGCTGACGCTCAATCTTTCAGAAGACAGCTACCGCGGCTGGAATGAAATCATTCTCTATCCCGACGAATTCCTGCGTCATCACGAGGAAACGGACGAGGCCGGCGTCGTGCATCACTCGCGCGACATTCTTGCGGGAGAATCGTGGCATGGTGGCCCCCTGGTGCTGTCGATCGCCGATGTGGCGGCGAGCGGCCTGGCCGATGGCTTCAACGTCGTGCTGCACGAGTTTGCCCACAAGCTCGACATGCTGAACGGCGATGCCAACGGGTTCCCGCCACTGCATCACGGCATGGATACCGCTGCCTGGGCACGTGATTTCACTTCGGCCTATGAAGACTTGTGCGCGCGCGTCGATGCAGACGAGGACACGACCATCGATCCCTACGCCACCACCGACCCCGCCGAGTTTTTTGCGGTGCTGACCGAGGTGTTCTTCGAGACGCCGCACCTCCTCCACGCCGTATACCCGGCCATTTACCGGCAGTTGCAGCAGTTCTACCGCCAGCATCCGCTGGCAAGGCTGGAGTCGCATGGGCACGCCTAAGTCCCATATCGCCGCGCGCATGGCGGGCATCGCACCCTTCCATGTGATGGACATCCTGGCGCGCACACAGGCGCTGGAAGCTGCGGGGCGCGACATCATCCACCTCGAAATCGGCGAACCCGACTTTGCCACGCCCACCCCGATCGTCGAGGCAGGCGTTGCCGCGCTGCGCGCCGGCCACACGCACTACACCGGCGCGCTGGGTCTGCCCGCGCTGCGCGAAGCCATCGCCGGATTTTATGCAACGCGCTGGCAGGCCGCAGTCGATCCCGCGCGCGTCGTCGTCACCCCCGGCGCGTCGGGCGCGCTGCTGCTGGCGCTGGGTCTGCTGGCCGGGCC
>JBAVWB010000063.1:0-13581 GCA_049697615.1 Thiobacillus sp.
CTCCCGGGGGGAGAGGGGGGTAAAACAAAATCGTCGAAGGCGTCCGGCACGTGCAGCAGGTAGTCGGCGATATAGGGACGGTAGCCCTCGCGCGACTCGAAGTCGCCCGAGGTCGGGCGCATGAAAAAGTCGCGCGCCCACAAGGCCCGCAGATACATGTTGATGCGGCGCTGCACGTCGACCAGCAGCGTGCCCTTGCGCTCCTTCTGCAGCATCGCCAGCGACTCTTTCGATTCGAGGCCGAAGTACTTGATCTGCTCTTCGTAGTGGGTGCGGTGGGCGTGCGCGCCCCACAGCGCCCAGCGCCGCAAGCCGCCCAGCGTCAAATGCTGGAACAGCACTTCCAGCTTGTCCAGCATCGGCCGCACGCCACGCGGCGCCTGCGCGATCAAGGTGTTCACGAACTGCAGGTACTTGAGGAACAGCTCGGCGTCACCCAGACGGTTGGCCGCGGTCGGCGCGCTGGCGAGCAGCAGTTCGATCACCGCGCCCGAGGTTTTCGAGGCCAGCATCAGCGAGGCGGTCGCCAGATCGGCCACCACATCCTCGCCCACTTCCTTGGCCACCTGCGGCGCCTGCTCGATCCAGGTTTCGACCAGGGTATCGCCGCGCCCCAGCCCGCGGATAGCCGACACGCCCTTCAGGTAGTTGTCGAGCCCGCGCGGCGAGAACACCTTGGTGGCCTCGTGCCAGTTGGCCTCGAGGGCTTCCCGGCTGTGCGGCGACAGGTCTTCCAGCAGTTCAGCGTAGTCTTCGAGTTTGATCGACATGGCGGCTTGTCCTCAAAAGCAGAATGGGTTGTGCATACCAAATAGCGCACGACTCATTTTTTATCCGCGAAGGACGCGAAGGGTCGCGAAGGAAGAACACATCGGGTTTACTTCGCGCTTCTTCGCGTCCTTCGCGGATAAAAGGTTTTAGAAGAACGTCGACACCGCCGCATCCAGCGCGTCGCGCATGTCGGGGTCGTCGGTGATCGGGCGCACCAGCGCGACACGGCAGGCGGCCAGCGGGGCGACGCCCTTGGCGATCAGCGAGCCCGCGTAGATCAGCATGCGGGTCGAGAGGCCTTCGTCGAGACCGTGGCCCTTGAGGTTGCGGCTGCGCTCGGCGATCGACACCAGCTTGCCGGCGATGTCGGCGGTGACGCCCGATTCATGGGTGACGATCTCGGTCTCGATGGCGTGCTCGGGATAGGTGAAGTCCAGCCCGCCGAAACGCTGCTTGGTCGACTGCTTCAGATCCTTCATCAGGCTCTGGTAGCCCGGGTTGTAGGAAATCACAATCTGGAAATCCGGGTGGGCGTGGACCAGTTCGCCTTTCTTTTCCAGCGGCAGCACGCGGCGGTTGTCGGTCAGCGGGTGAATCACCACGGTGGTGTCCTGGCGCGCTTCCACCACTTCGTCCAGGTAGCAGATCGCACCGTGGCGCGCGGCGATGGCCAGCGGGCCGTCCTGCCATTCTGTGCCGGACGCGGACAGCAGGAAGCGGCCGAACAGATCGGACGCCGTCATGTCCTCGTTGCATGCCACCGTGATCAGCGGCTTGCCCAGCTTCCAGGCCATGTATTCGACGAAGCGCGTCTTGCCGCAGCCGGTCGGTCCTTTAAGCATCATCGGCATGCGCACCGAATAGGCGGCTTCGTACAGCTCGACCTCGTCGGCGACGGGACGGTAGTAGGGTTCGGTGGTGATGCGGTACTGGTCGACGATGTTGCTCATGTGGACTCCTTAATTTATTCATCCGCGAAGGACGCGAAGAGACGCGAAGGAAAATCATCAAAACGCGAGCGCTGCTTGAAGCAACCCGGCAATCATCTGATTGCAGCCAACAATCCGATGGGGTTTCTTCGCGTCCTTCGCGGATAAACAAGACAAACAAAAAGCCCCCGCGCCCTGCGGGCGACGGGGGCTTGTACGGTCACCCGTCGCGACTTAAACAGTCTTGCCGCGGAAAATCACCATCGACGCCCCTTGCGACTGGTTGAAGTTGTTGTAGCCAATCAGGCGAATGTGGTTGTTGGGGTTGGCCTTGCGGCAGGCTTCGGCTTCGGCCAGCACGCGGTCCACGTCGGTCTCGCCGAACATCGGCAGTTTCCACATGTACCAGTACGAGTCCATCAGGTGCTCGGGTTCGGTGTGCTCGATGGCCGGGTTCCAGCCTTTTTTCACCAGATACTCGACCTGCTTCTTGATGTTGTCCGCGGTCATCTCGGGCAGGTAGGAGAAGGTCTCGAATTTGCGGCTGGCAGGATCGCTCAGGCGGCTTTTGTAATCCATTACTTCAGACATTTCATTTCCTTACAGGTGTAGGTTGGGCTAGGCGCAGCCGTAGCCCAACATCTCGCATTATTTTGTTGGGCTTCGCTTTTGCTCAGCCCAACCTACATGACAGCTACGCGATTACTTATGCGCAACGTCCAGCTTGTCGACGGTGTCGAACTCGAACTTGATCTCTTTCCACGTTTCCATGGCGATCTTCAGTTCGGGGCTGTGCGCGGCAGCAGCGGTCAGGATGTCCTTGCCTTCCTTCTCGATCTGGCGGCCCTGGTTGCGGGCTTCCACACAGGCTTCCAGCGCGACGCGGTTGGCGGCGGCGCCGGCGGCGTTGCCCCAGGGGTGGCCGAGCGTGCCGCCACCGAACTGCAGCACGGAATCGTCTCCGAATATGGAGACCAGCGCGGGCATGTGCCACACGTGGATGCCGCCGGACGCAACCGGGATCACGCCGGGCATGGAACCCCAGTCCTGATCGAAGAACAGGCCGCGCGAACGGTCTTCCTTGATGAACTTGTCGCGCATGGTGTCGATCCAGCCCAGGGTCGCTTCGCGGTCGCCTTCCAGCTTGCCGACGACGGTGCCGGAGTGCAGGTGGTCACCACCCGACAGGCGCAGCACCTTGGTCAGCACGCGGAAGTGGATACCGTGGTGCGGGTTGCGGTCGAGCACGGCGTGCATGGCGCGGTGGATGTGCAGCAGCATGCCGTTGTCGCGACACCAGTTGGCCAGGCCCGTGTTGGCCGTCAGGCCGCCGGTCAGGTAGTCGTGCATGATGATCGGTGCGCCGATTTCCTTGGCATACTCGGCGCGCTTGTACATCTCTTCCGGGGTCGGTGCGGTCACGTTCAGGTAGTGGCCCTTGCGCTCGCCGGTCTCGCGTTCGGCCTTCAGGGTCGCTTCGTGAACGAAGGTGAAACGGTCGCGCCAACGCATGAAGGGCTGGCTGTTGACGTTCTCGTCGTCCTTGGTGAAGTCCAGACCGCCGCGCAGGCATTCGTACACGGCGCGGCCGTAGTTCTTGGCCGACAGGCCCAGCTTCGGCTTGATGGTGCAGCCCAGCAGCGGACGGCCGTACTTGTTCATGCGGTCACGTTCGACCTGGATGCCGGCGGGCGGGCCGCCGCAGGTTTTGACGTAGGCGATCGGGAAGCGGATGTCTTCCAGACGCAGGGCGCGCAGCGCCTTGAAGCCGAACACGTTGCCGACCAGCGAGGTCAGCACGTTGACGACCGAACCTTCTTCGAACAGGTCGATCGGGTAAGCCACGAAAGCGTAGAAGCAGGTGTCATCGCCGGGCACGTCTTCGATGCGGTAGGCGCGGCCCTTGTAGTAGTCCAGGTCGGTCAGCAGGTCGGTCCACACCGTGGTCCAGGTGCCGGTCGACGACTCGGCGGCCACGGCAGCGGCGACTTCTTCGCGATCCACGCCCGGCTGCGGGGTGATCTTGAAGCAGGCCAGAATGTCGGTGTCCAGCGGGGTGTATTCCGGGGTCCAGTAAGTCTGCCGGTATTCCTTCACACCGGCGTTATAGGTTTTAACAGCCATGATTTCCTCCTACAGAAAGGGGTCGGGTTTCCGTGCAACGCCCCAGCGGCCTGACACGATGGGATGCATCTTGCAGGAGTCGAATCATCAATAACAGTCGATATTTTCTATTTATAAGATAGTCTTTTGTCTATGATAGATTTCCCTAAGTGAAGCTTGAATTTGTAGGCGCGGCGCCCTCGCCGCGATTTCGCACCGCCGCGAACACCACGGCATCGGCCCGGGGGCGGGCTTCCTACAATCCATCTCGGGATGCCTCCGCAAAAGCCAGGCCGTGGTAACGGCTTCAGACGCAATCTGGCCGAGAACACGGCATCACCCTTCACCCGCGCCTGGAACTGGGCAGCAACGAAGCCGTCAAGCAGGCCATCCATTTCCGGTCCTGTCGCCGGGGTTAGTCATCGCGCGACCCTGACGCAACGGCGCCAATAGGCTATATAAAAACAAGGTTGGCCCCCGCTGCAGTGGTGGGATACGGACGCCCCGGGAAATGGGGTTCAGCCAGCCGGATAAAGGGCGGGATCACGGAATTCGGGTACGACGATTGCTCCAAACGCAATTGGAAGTGCGGTGCTTTGCCCGTGTTCCCTCAAGGCGTTTCGAAGTGCGCTTGCTGTCATGCGCAACGGCCATGCATTGCAGAGGGGTCGATAGATCGGCCGTTGCAGATACGCTGCCCGAATCGCGCAAATCCCGACTATCGCCTTGCGCTTACCGCCACCGGCACGGGCGCGCAACGGCGGAATATGTTCGCTGACGCACATACATCCGTAATGAACAGGCCTAGCCTGCCCGTTGGGGAAGCCGCCATGTTGCCGGCCCAACCCGTTTTCTGTGGAAACCCTATGAAATCCACCCGACCACCCCGCGTAAAGTTACCCATCAAGGTGCCGACCGGCATCACCGGTTTGGATGAAATCACCGGTGGCGGCTTGCCGCGCGGCCGCACCACGCTGCTGGTGGGCGGGCCAGGTTCCGGCAAGACTGTGCTCGCGCTGCAATTTCTGGTGCATGGCGCACAAGACCGCAAGGAGCCGGGCATCTTTGTCGCATTTGAAGAGAGCTCGAAGCGAGTTATGGCCAATGCCGAAAGCTTTGGCTGGGAACTCGCGGCCCTGCAGCCAAAGAAATTGTATTTCATGGATGCACAGCCGAAACCCGACCTGCTCCAGTCGGGCGATTTCGATCTCAGCGGAATGTTGGCGGCACTGGAAGCCAAAATCGCGGAACTGGGGGCACGGCGCATCGTGTTCGATGCCCTGGATATCGTGTTGGAGCTACTGCCCGACCATGCGGCGAAAAAGCGTGAGATATACCGGCTGCACGAGTGGCTGTTGGCGCACGAGCTGACAGGCATCATCAGTTTGAAAGCCAGCGGAGATGAGGCAAACCTCGCCGGCCCGCAGTCGTTCTGCTTCATGCAATTCATGGTGGATTGCGTCGTGATCCTCAACCATGGCATGGCGCAAGGCGTGTCGCAACGCAGCCTGCGCGTGCAGAAATATCGCGGCTCCAGCTTTGACGAGAATGAGTCACCGTTCCTGATCGGAAACAGCGGATTCGAGGTCGCCCTCGCACACACGTTGAGCGGCGTGGACACCAAGGTAAGCAACGAACGGGTTTCAAGCGGCGTGCAGCGGCTCGACACCATGCTGGGCGGCGGCTACTTCCGCGGCGCCAGCGTCCTGATCACCGGCTTCTCCGGCACGGCCAAGACGACCCTGAGCGGTGCGTTCGCAGAAGCGGCCTGCCGGCGCGGCGAGCGCACCCTGTTCGTCTGTTTCGATACGAAAGCCAGCGAGGTGATCCGCAACCTTTCCTCGGTAAACATACAGCTGGGGCGTTACGTGAAGAACGGGCTCTTGCGCATGATCTCGGCCCGCACCATCGCCGGCAGTGCGGAAACCTACGTAGTGCGCATCAAGGCCCTCGCGCGGGAGCATGGCGCCCGCTGCGTGGTGCTCGATCCGGTGTCCGCCTGGGCCAAAGCCGGTAATGACTTGACCGCTTACAGCGTGGCGGACCGCCTGATCGACTGGTCCAAGGCAGGCGGCATCACCCTGGCCATCACCAACCTGATCGACGAAATGAGCGACCGGGTGGTGGGTGGCACGCCACTTCAAATCTCGGCGCTTGCGGACACCTGGATTCACCTCAACTACCTGGTGCAGGCCGGGGAACGCAATCGGGGCTTGTCCGTCATCAAGTCCCGCGGCACAGCCCATTCCAACCAGGTGCGCGAGCTGATCCTGAGTGACACGGGCGTGACGCTGGCCGACGCCTACACCGCAGGCGGCGAAGTGCTGATGGGCACGATGCGCTGGGAAAAGGAACGCGCCGAGCTTGCCGCACAGGAAAGTATCGAAGCCGCCGCAAAGCTCAAGCGCGTCAAGCTCGATGCCGAGGAAGCCGAACTCGAGGTGCGATTGAAATCGCTCCAGGTGGAACTGGTGGCAAAGCAGGTAGAGAAGGATTTGCTGACCCGCACCAAGCAGAACCGCGAAGGCGAGTTGTCGCGAGGCCGCACCCAGATGCGTGAGTTGCGTGGGGCCGATACGGCCAAGCCGGGACGGAAGTGAGCGCACCATGAGCACAAAACGACCCACCGCGCCGGCCAGATTCAAGTTCCGGCTATATGTCGCGGGCGACGCGCCGAATTCCGCACAGGCGCACGCCAACCTGACCGCGCTTTGCCACACACACCTGCCGGGCCGGCACGAGATCGACGTCGTGGATGTATTTCTGGAACCGGAGCGCGCGCTGGCAGACGGCATCTTCATGACGCCGACGCTGGTCAAGCTCACGCCGTCGCCCGCTCAAAGCATTGTCGGCACACTCAGCCAGACACCGGCCGTGTTGCTTGCCTTGGGGCTGGCGGCGGCCATCGCTGCATGAGCCCGAGAAAGCCACCCCCTCCGGGGGGCTCGACCGAGGAGCTTTCCGCCTTGATCGAGACCCTGCACCAGACCGAAAAACACCTGCATGAACTGACGGCAGGCGAGGTCGATACGGTGACCAACCGTAGCGGCCGGACGATCATGTTGCGGCACGCCCAGGACCAATTACGTCACATCGAAGCCGCCAAGCAGGCCGCCATCCTCAACGCCCTGCCCGCGCATATCGCTTTGCTCGATAGCCAGGGCATCATCCTCTCGGTGAACGAAGCGTGGCAGAAATTTGGCCACGCCAATGCCATCCTGGGGCCGGGTTATGGGATAGGCGTCAACTACCTTGAGGTTTGCAACAGCGTACGCGGTGATGATGCAACCCAGGCACGCCAGGCCGCCGCGGGCATTCGTTCGGTGCTGGACGGCACGGTAAAGCGCTTTTCGCTCGAACATCCCTGTCATTCACCCACGGAACAATGCTGGTTCCTGATGACCGTGACGCCCATGGATGCAGACCATCTGGGCGTGGTCGTCATGCACCTGGACATCACCGAGCGCAAGGCAGCGGAAAGCCGGGTTGCCTACCTCAACCGCGTACACGCAGTGCTGAGCGGTATCAATGCGCTGATCGTGCGCGTGCACGACCGCGACGAGTTGTTCAGGGAGGCGTGCCAGGTTGCGGTCGAAGCAGGCGGATTCCACATGGCCATGATCAGCATCGTGGATCGGGATGCGATGAAGATCGTCCCGGTGGCCTCGGCGGGCATGGACGAGGCGCTCGTCAGCGCCATCAAAAGCGACTTGTCGTGCGGTGATCTTGCTTCAAACAGCATAGCCGCACGGGCGATCAGAGCGAAAAAACCCATCGTCTCCAACGATTTGCAAAACGATCCCCAGATTTTATTCGGAAAGAAATATGCCGAAGCCGGGGTCCACTCGATGATCATTTCGCCGCTGATCATCTCGGATGAAGCCGTAGGCTCGCTCGCGCTATACGCGAGCGAGCGCAACTTCTTCCATGCTGAAAAGTTGAAGCTGTTGGCGGAACTGGCTGCCGATATCGCGTTCGCGATCGACCACCTCGACAAGCAGGCGCGGCTCGACTACCTCGCCTATTACGATGTGCTTACCGGCCTCGCAAACCGCGCCTTGTTCCACGAACGTCTGGGGCAAAGCGTAGTTAGTGCAAAAGAGGTGGGGTACAAACTTGCGCTCGTGCTCATGGATATCGAACGATTCAAGGCCATCAACGACACGCTCGGCCGGGCGGCGGGCGATGTTCTGCTCAAGGATGTAGCCGCGCGCCTGTCAAGGTATGCGGTGGACGCCGGTCGGGTGGGCCGAATTGACGCCGATCACTTTGCAATCATGGTTCCGGAATTTCAGACCGAGGTAGAACTGGCCCGCCTGATCGAACATCAGCTCGGAACAATCTTCGACTCGCACTTCCGCGTCGGCGACTCGAACCTAAGGGTCGCCGCCCGGTTCGGAATCGCATTGTTCCCCGCTGACGGCGCAGACGCGGACACGCTGTTCAGAAATGCCGAAGCCGCGCTCAAGAAAGCCAAGGCGAGCAACGAGCGCTATCTGTTCTACAACCAGAAAATGAACGCGCGCGTCGCCGAAAATCTTGCCCTGGAAAATCAGCTGCGCCAGGCGCTGGAGCAAAACGAATTCGTGCTTTATTACCAGCCCAAGGTAAACCTCGTGAGCGGCAAGCTCACCGGCGCCGAGGCGCTGATCCGGTGGAACGATCCGCGCACGGGCCTGGTGCCGCCGGACCGGTTCATCCCGATCCTGGAAGAAACCGGATTGATCCATGAAGTCGGGCGCTGGGCATTGCGCCAAGCCATCGACGCCTACCTGCGCTGGCACAGCGCGGGCCTGCCTGCCGTGCGTATCGCGGTGAACGTGTCGCCCATGCAACTGCGCCATCACGGCTTCATCGCCGAGATCGAGCAGGCAATCGGTATCGCCCCCCATGCGGCGGCTGGCCTGGAACTGGAGATCACCGAAAGCCTGATCATGGAAAACATCCCGCTCAGCATCTCCACCCTGCAAGCGATCCGCGCCCTGGGCGTAAGCATTGCCATCGACGACTTCGGCACCGGTTTCTCTTCCCTTGGCTACCTCGCCAGACTGCCGGTAGACACGCTGAAAATCGACCGCTCGTTCGTGATCGGCATGACGGACGGGGCGGATGGGGCGGATGGGGCGGACGGGTCGGATGGGCTGGCGCTGGTGTCCTCCATCATCAATATGGCGCATGCGCTGAAGCTCAAGGTGGTGGCGGAGGGCGTCGAAACCGAGGAGCAATCGCGCCTGCTCCGCTCGCTGGACTGCGACGAAATGCAGGGATTTCTATTCAGCAAACCGGTGCTGGGCGACATCTTCGAAGCCAGATTCCTGGCTGCGCCCGCACTGAAGATATAAAAAGGAGCAGGCAATGAAATTGTTTGAAATCGCAGGCCCTGTTCCGCTGCTCGCTTTTCTCTTATGGGGCGGGCCTGTTTTTGCAGGCGGGCTGTCCACGCCGGGCCAGGGTGCGCGCGCCTTGAGCATGGCAGGGGCTTTTACGGCCGTGGCGGACGACGGATCGGCTGTCTTCTACAATCCGGCGGGGATCAGCCAGATCGATGGCACCTCGATTGAGGGCGGGCTGGCCTTTCTCTCTCCGGAGCTGCGCTATACCACGCCGGGCGGTGCAACAGAGACCAGCACAAAACACGCTTTCGCCCCGTCGCTCTTCGTGACTCGCCGCTTTACGGACAAGTTCAGTGCCGGTCTTGGGCTATACGCGCCCTACGCCAGGGACGCGGAATTTCCGGATGACCTCGCCAACGGGTTTGCTTCCCTAAGATCGAAGATGGTGAGAACGGACCTCAGCGGCGTCGTTTCCTATCAGGCGAGCGATGCTTTTTCCATCGGGGGCGGACTGGTAGTCGGATATAGCCAGGTGGATCGGTCGATCCCGGCAGGCGCAAGCTTGAGGATAAACGACAAAATGGATGGCGTGGGGTTCGGGGGCATCGTCGGGCTCTTGTGGAAAGTCAATGCCCATCTGAAAGCTGGCGTCACGTATAGAACCGAAATGTCCGTCGATCACGACGGCGACAGGACCCACGTGGCCGGGGGCGTACCGACCAGAAGCAACGCACGGGCGGAAGTACGCTACCCGGCATCGCTCGGCCTCGGCATCGCGCTCAGCCCATCGGAAAACCTGACCCTTGCCCTGGATGCGAACTGGACCGGGTGGAGCTCGATGGATCAGGTGACGACAAGGACGGATGCATGGCCCGATTCCATCACCCAACTGCATGCGCGAGACAGTTGGGATATCCGGATCGGCGCTGAATACCGGCTGCCGGCGGGCTGGGCCGCGAGGGCCGGATACGCCTATTCCCAGGGCGCCTTTCCCAAGACCCACATCATTCCTGCCCAGCCGGATGCGGACGGCCAGGAAATAGGCCTGGGCATAGGCAAGACCACGGGCGCCTGGAGGATCGATCTCGCCTACCACTATGCCGTCACGCGTGAAGCCAATGCTTCGGCCAATGTCTACGGCTATAACGGCCAGTACAACATCAACCAGCATCTGGTCGGTTTGACTGCCGCGTACAGATTCTGACGGAGATTTGCGCGGCCATGGAAAACGAACAGACCAGCAGGGTCGCCAGATTATGGCTGGGCGAGGATGGCATCGTCCGCATCATCCACGTTCCCGGCGCGGAAGTGACGCTGGAGGACGCCAAGGAGACCATGGCGGCCTACCTGAAAATAAACCAGGGCAAGCGGCGGCCGCTTTTTATCGATACCAAAACGATGAAGTCCATGACCCGGGAAACCCGCCAATACTATTCGGGAGGAGAGGCCGCGGAGGTCGCCAGCGCAGCCGCCATCATCGTCGGCACGCCCGTCAGCCGGGTATTGGGGAACTTCTACATCGGCCTCAGCAATCCGCACCTGCCGAGCCGGCTCTTTTCCTCGGAAGACGAGGCGCTGACGTGGCTGAAGGGATATATCGAGTGAGCCAGTCGCCCGGTAACCATGAAGACCCGAGGCTCGCGGCGATGCTCGATGTCATCTTCAAGTATGCCGCGGGCGACCTGACGGCCAGGGGAAGGCTTTCCGGAAAAGACGACGCCCTGGACGGCATCATGGCCGGCGTCAATATCCTTGGGGAAGAACTCGAGGCCTATGTTGCCGAGAGCAAGCAGGCGCAGCAGGCATTGTCGGAATCCGAAGCGCTGCTCAGGACCATCTTTGACTCCGTGCAGGACGGCATCATCCTGGCGGAGGCCCAAAGCCAGCGGTTCAGAATGGTCAATGCCTCGATCTGCCACATGCTCGGATACAGCCCCGACGAGTTGCTCAATGTGGGGGTGAGGGGAATTCATCCCGAGGAAAGCCTCCCCTACGTCCTTAGCCAGTTCGAGCGACTGGCCAAGGGCGAAATTGGTATGGCGCCTGATCTGCCGATGAAGAGAAAGGACGGCACCGTCTTCTATGTGGACGTCAACAGCGGCCCGATGATGTTCAACGGCGTAGCCTGTCTTGTCGGCGTTTTCAGGGACACCACCGAGCGTCGGCAGGCGCAGCAGGCGTTGTCGGAATCCGAAGCGCTGCTCAGGGGCGTCTTCGACTCCGTGCTGGACGGGATCGTCCTGGCGGATGCCGAAACCCGGCGGTTCAGAATGGTCAATGACTCGATCTGCGGCATGCTTGGATACAGCCGTGATGAGTTGCTCAATCTGGGGGTGGAGGACATTCATCCCAAGGAAGATCTCCCCAACGTCGCTCGGCAATTTGACCGGCAACGAAGAGGCGAAATCAGCCTCGTAACGCTGCCGGTGAAGCGAAAAGATGGCACCGTCTTCTATGCGGACATCAATGCCGGTGTAATGACGATTAATGGAGTAGCCAGTCTTGTCGGCGTCTTCAGGGACATCACCGAGCGCAAGCAGGCGGAAGAACAAATGCGCGCGGCATCGTTGTATGCGCGCAGCCTGATCAAGGCCGGCCTGGATCCGCTGGTGACGATCAGCGTGGCGGGCAAGATCATGGATGCGAACGAGATGGCGGTGCAGGCGACGGGCGCGCCGCGCGAACTGCTGACAGGCAGCGACTTCTCGGCGTATTTCACCGAGCCTGACAAGGCGCACGCGGCTTATCAGGAAGCATTCACCAAGGGATATGTCAGGAACTATCCGCTGACCATGAGGCATGTGTCAGGGAAGCTGACGGAGGTGCTCTACAACGCCAGCGTGTACCGCAACGAGAAGGGCGAGGTGGCGGGCGTATTGGCCGTGGCACGCGACATCACCGAGCGCAAGCGTGCGGAACAAGCGGAGGAACTGGCGAGCCGTGACGGCCTCACCAATCTGTACAACCACCGCACGTTCTATTTACTGCTGAAAGACGAAATTGCCCGTACCCAGCGTTTCAAGCGTCCGGTGTCGTTGCTGATGCTCGACATCGACCACTTCAAACACGTCAACGATACCTACGGGCATCAGGCCGGCGATGTCATCCTCAAGGAGCTTAGCGCACTCTTGCTGAAACGGGCGCGCGCCGTCGACCGCGTGTGCCGCTACGGTGGCGAGGAATTCATGGTGATTTTGCCGGAGACGGATGCGGCCATGGCCATGCAGATTGCCGAGCGCCTGCTCGCGGCGGTGGGATGTCAGCCCTTCGACATCAATGGCGGGAAGACGATCAGCATCACCGTGAGTATTGGCGTGGCGACGTATCCGCAACAGGTGGACTCGCTGGAGGCGCTCGTCAAGGCCGCGGACGATGCACTCTACGCCGCCAAGCAGGGCGGGCGCAACCGGGTGTGCCGTTGCGAAACGCAGATGGCAGGGGCTGATTCATCAGCCTGAGTGCTTTGGCGAATTCCGACGTTGAGCGCCCGCATGCGCCCCCGTTTGGGGAGGGGGCTCATGGTTCCCTCGATTCAAACAGCAAAAAATTACTGGTTAGTGCCGTCTAAGGTGGCTTTTAGTTTCGGCCGTCGCTACGCTCACCAGGATAGACTTTTGTCTATGATTAATGGCCGAGTGAACGGAACCCCCCTCACTCCTCACCCCTTTCCCCTCACCCCTTTCCCCTCACCCTTCTCCCCTCATCCCAATGCGCCACCACACCACCTTCCGCCAACTGGAAATCTTCGAGGCCATCGCCCGCCTCGGCAGCTTCACCCGCGCCTCCGAAGAGTTGTTCCTCACCCAGCCCACCGTTTCCATGCAGATGAAAAAGCTGGCCGAGATGGTTGGCGCGCCGCTGGTGGAACAGCACGGCAAGAAAATCCGCCTCACCCCGGACGGCCAGGAACTGGCGCAGGCCACCCGCGAAATCTTCAGCATCCTCGACCACTACACCATGTCGGTGGACGAGCGGCGCGGACTCAAGCAGGGCAAGCTGAGCCTGATGGCGATCACCACCGCCTCCTACTTCGCCCCGCGCCTTCTGGGCGAATTCGTCAAGCTCTATCCCGGCATCGACGTGTCCTTGCGCGTCACCAACAAGGAGCAGGTGCTGGCCAGCATCGCCGACAACCTGGACGACCTTTACTTCCTGGGTCAGCCGCCGGAAGACATTGACGTCGTCGCCACCCCCATCATGGACAACCCCATCGTCGTGCTGGCCGCGCCCGACCACCCGCTGGCGCATAAAAAGAAGATCACCCTGGAACGCCTGGCCCGGGAACCCTGGCTGATGCGCGAAAAAGGCTCCGGCACCCGCATCGCCATCGAACGCCGCTTCTTTGAGCACGGCATCGCCATTCATCCGCGCCTGGAACTGGGCAGCAACGAAGCCATCAAGCAGGCCATCCTCGCCGGCCTGGGCGTCTCCGCCCTCTCCCGCCA
>JBAVWB010000064.1:0-2673 GCA_049697615.1 Thiobacillus sp.
GGTGCGGTCTGCGGTGCAGGCACAGGCTGCGGCGCCGGTTGAGGTACAGGCACTGGTGCGGGTGCCGGTTCGTTTCGGTTCTCGACCGCCGGGGGCTGCGGCGCCGGTTCCGGCAGATCGCCTTCGATGCGCACCAGCGTATCGCCGTCGAAAAACAGCGAGATGCGCTTTTGCTCGGCCAGTTTGCCGGCCTTGTAGAACACGTACACATAGTCCCAGCGATCGGTCCGGAAGGGGTCGACCACCAGCGGCGTCCCGAGCAGGAAGCGGACCTGTGAACGGTTGAGGCCGGGCTTCAGGCGAGCGACGTTTTCCTGGTCGAGGGCATTGCCCTGTTGCACATCGATGCGGTGGGGCCCGATATTGACGCTGGAACACCCGGCTACCAGGCTCAGAAGCAGGGCGGAAATCAGGAAATGACGCATGGTCAGGAAACCGGAAGGGTTGGGGCGGGTGTAAAAAAACGTATCATAACGTATTCGTGTTCCCATTCTGGAGACCCCATTGAGCAATCCATCCGATCTCAAGAGCATCGGTCTCAAAGCCACGCTGCCGCGCCTGAAAATCCTCGATCTGTTCGAACAGAGCAACAAGCGGCACATGACTGCAGAAGAGATTTACCGGCTTCTATCGGATGAAGGCCAGGACATCGGCCTCGCCACGGTCTACCGCGTGCTCACCCAGTTCGAACAGGCCGGGCTGTTGATCCGCCACCATTTCGACAGCGACAAGGCGGTGTTCGAACTCAACCAGGGCGACCACCACGACCATCTGGTCTGCCTGCAGTGCGGCAAGGTCGAGGAATTCTTCGACGCCGAAATCGAAAAACGCCAGGCCCGCATCGCCAAGGAACGGGGGTTTGCCATCCACGACCATTCGCTGCAGATCTACGCCGACTGCATCAAGGAAAACTGCCCCAACCGCAAGTCCAACGGCGCGCGTCAGCGCGCATAAGCCGCCACCGCCTCGCACAGCCCGGCCACGCCCGCGACCAGCCGTGGCGTGGGCCGATGCAGCAAATCCGCATCCACCCGCACAAACGCATCATTTCTGACCGCCGGCAGGCTGGCAAAACGCTGCCATGAACGCCGCAGGGCGGGCGCGTCGCTGCCCCCCACGATCAGTTCCGGCGCACGGCTCAGCACCGCCTCGCGCGACACCACCGGGGAAAGTCCGCGCAGATCGGCAAACACGTTGCGCGCACCGCACAGCGCCAGCGCATCGCTGATCCAGTGGCCGCCGCCCACCGTCATCAGCGGCCGATCCCAGACCTGGTAGAACACGCTCAGCGGCGGTTTCCGAGCATCGCGCACCTGCAACGCGGCCAGCCGTGCGGAAACATCCCGCGCGGCCGCCTCGCCTTCATCGGCATGGCCGCTCGCCTGCCCGATCAGCCGCAGCAGGCGCGCCACGTCGTCGAGCCGCGTCGCTTGCGTATGCAATACGGGCACGCCCATCTGCTTCAGGCCGTGGATGTCCGCCGCGCGGTTGCCGCCCACCCAGACAATGACCAGATCGGGCTTTAGCGCCAGGATGCGCTCGAAGTGGATGCGGCTGTAGTCGCCGATGCGCGGCAAGGTTTTCGCCGCTGCGGGGTAGTCGCTGGCGCTGTCCACGCCCACCAGCTGCGCGCCCGCGCCGACGGCGAACAGGAGTTCGGTGAGATGGGGCGAGAGGGAAATGATGCGCTGCGGCGGCCGGGTGAATTCAAGCGTCTGTCCGGCGTCGTCGACCAGGCGGATGGCAGCGGCCTGTGCGGGTGCCGCCAGCAACAGACACAGGCAAAAAACGAGGCGGCGAATCACCGATCGACGCGCGGGCTGCCGTGGAAAATCAGGCTGGCGCGACCGGCGTCGAAGCGCAGGCGCGTCAGCGAGGCGGTCGCCACTTCGATGCGGTAGGCGTGTTGCAGCGGAATCTGCAGCGCCCAGGCCAGCGCCATGCGCATCACCCCGGCGTGCCCCACCAGCAGCACGTTCTGGTCGGCGTGTCGCCCCAAAAGATCGTCGAGCGCGGCAGCCACGCGCGCATGGAAGTCCGCGAGCGGCTCGGCGCCTTGCGGTCGCGCATGGACCGGATCGGCCTTGAAACGCGCCAGCGTGCCGGGCGCGTCCAGCTCGATCTCGGCGGCCGACTTGCCCTCCCATGCGCCGAAGCCGACTTCCTTCAGACGGTCGTCCAGTGCCAGCGGCAGGCCGTGGCGGTCGGCCAGCGTTTCGGCGAACGCGCGGCAGCGCAGCAAGGGCGACGACACGATGCGCGTCCACGGCACCGAGTCGCCCACCGCCGCGTGCATCTGCGCCCAGCCCTTTTCCGACAGCGGGTCGTCGACCTGGCCGCGATAGCGGCGCCCGCCGACGGGCTCGCCGTGGCGCATCAGATCGACGGTCGTGGTCACGCCAGCAGCACCAGGTTGTCGCGGTGGATCAGCTCCGGCTCGTCCATGTAGCCCAGTTCGGCCTCGATCGCGCTGCTCGGCTTGCCGGCGATGCGGCGGGCCTCGCTTGCGCTGTAGTTGATGAGGCCGCGGGCGATTTCGCAGCCGTCGGTGTCGACCACAGCCACCACTTCGCCGCGCTCGAATTCACCGGTGATGCCCTTGACGCCGACCGGCAGCAGGCTCTTGCCGTCCTCGCGCAGCGCGCGCACCGCGCCGGCGTCGAGCACCACGCC
>JBAVWB010000065.1:0-70975 GCA_049697615.1 Thiobacillus sp.
GAAAAGTCTTGAAGGGTGTGCTTCGCGTCCCTTCGCGCACTTCGCGGATAAAAGGGGTTTGAATCGGGAGAAGCCGCATGTGGGGACGTGTCGCCAAAGTCGCTTTGAGCCTGCCGTTCCTGATTGCGGCCGGCCTGTTCGGCCTGTATCTGGTGTTCGGGTTTTTCCTGGTCAATCCGCTGGCGCAGAAGCTGCTGCCCTGGGTCGGCGAGAACACGCTCGCCAGCCGGCTGAGCGCCGACGAGTTCACGTTCAATCCGCTGACATTGGAAGCGACGCTAAGCGGACTGAAGCTGACCGAGACGAGCGGCGCGCCGCTGGTGAGCTTCGACCGGCTCTACGTCAATCTCGAAACCACCGGCCTGTTCCGCTGGGCCTGGCGCATCCGGAGCATCCAGATCGACCGTCCGCGCGCGACGCTTGAAGTCCGGCCCGGCGGCGCGCTCAACTGGGGCGCGCTGATCGCCAGGCTCAACGAGGACAAGAAGCCGCCGTCCGACACGGTTGCGCGGGTGCTGATCGAACACATCAAGATCGACAACGGCGACATCGACTACACCGACGCCAACCGGGTGGGCGAGCCGTTCAAGGTCAGCTTGGCACCCCTTGGCATCGAACTCGACGGACTCTCGACCCTGCCCGAGGATCGCGGCGATTACCTGATCGCGGCCAAGCTGCCGGAGCAGGGCGGCACCCTCAAATGGAAGGGCGACGTCGGCCTCAATCCCGTGGCATCGAGCGGCGAACTTGGCCTCGAAGGTGTGCGGCTGACCAATCTGCTGCGCGCGATCAAGAGCCCGCGCAATTTCGAATTGCCGTCCGGCACGCTCGCCGCCGGGTTGCGCTACCGCTTCGCCTTGGTGCGGGATAAAGCCGGCGAGGATGTGCCCTGGCTGCAAGTCAACGGCGCCAATCTCATCGTGAAGAACCTGGCGCTGGCGCCGCGCGGCGGCGGCGCACCGGTGCTCGAACTCGCCGAAGCACGCATCAGCAATGCGAACTTCGATCTGGCAAAGCGTCAGGTCGACGTGGCGGGCGTAAGCCTGATCGGCGGCAAGTTCGCGGCGACGCGCGACGTCAAGGGCATGCTCGACTGGCAGACCCTCTTCGCCGTGGCCGGCAATGGAGCACCGCCGGCGTCGGCGAAGGCAGCGCAGGCCAATGCGACGCTCGACGCGCCCTGGAAAATCGGCGTGCGCGAAATCAAACTGGCCGAGTGGGTGGCGCGTTTCACCGATCAGGGCTATGCCACGCCGCTTGGCCTCACGGCAGAGGGCTTCGGCCTGACCGCGGCGCTGACCGGCGAAGTGGGTACTACGACCGCCATCGACGTCGGCCCGGTGAACGCAGCGCTGGGCCCGCTCCGGGTGCTGTCGGGGTCGCAGCAGGTGGCGGAGTTGCAGCACGCAGCACTGGTCAACGCGGGAATGAGGCTGGCGGAAAACCGGCTCGATATCGAGGCGCTGGAACTGAATGACGCCAAAACCACCATCACGCTGGACAAGAAAAAACAGCTCAACTGGGCCGATATCCTGCAAAAGGCGCCCGGTGCACCTGCCGCTGCCCCGGCCCGGGCAGACACAGCAACGGCTTCGCCACTGGACGTTCAGCTCGCGCGCCTCAGCCTCAATGGCCTCGAAGTCGACATCGTCGACCAGTCTCCTCCCAAGCCGGTCAGGGTCCATGTCGCCAAGGGCTTCGTCACGCTGAAAGACCTGAGTCTGGACATGAACAAGGCGGTTCCGCTGGAAGCCGGCTTTGCGCTCAAGCAGGGCGGCCGTCTCGATGCCAGCGGCACGGTCATCCCGGGACAGGCGTCGGGCAGGCTCGATCTCAAGCTCGTGGGGCTGGCGCTGAAACCCTTCGCCCCCTACGTCAACCAGTTCGCCCGCCTCAACCTGCATTCGGGTACGGCATCGACGCGCGGCAAGCTGACGTTCGAGCAGGCGAAGTCTGGGATGAAGCTGGATTTCAAGGGCGGCTTCGCGGTCGACGACCTGGCCATCACCGAAGAGGAAACCGAGGAGGCCTTCCTCGGCTGGAAAAAGCTGTCGTCCGACAGCCTGTCGCTCAGGCTCGGTCCCAATCGACTGCGCATGAACGAACTGGTGGCGCTGAACCCCTTCGGCAAGGTGATCATTTTCGAGGACAAATCGATCAATCTGCAGCGCGTCCTGCGCACCCAGCCGTCGGACAAACCGGGCACCAGGGAGGTGGCCAAGCCCAAGGCCGCCGATCAGCCTGCTGCATTCCCGCTGGCCATCGAGCGCCTGCGCATCATCGACGGCAATGCGGAATTCGCCGATCTCTCGCTGACGCCGCAGTTCGGGACCCGCATGCACGGTCTCGCGGGCGTGGTTACCGGACTCTCGACCGACCCGACCACGACGGCGCAGGTGGAACTCGACGGCAAGGTCGACGATTTCGGTTCGGCGCGCGTGCGCGGTTCGATCCAGCCGTTCCGTGCGACCGAATTCACCGATCTCAAACTGACGTTCCGCAACCTGGAAATGACTGCGATGACGCCGTATTCGGGCAAGTTTGCCGGGCGCAAGATCGATTCCGGCAAGCTGTCGGTCGATCTCGAATACAAGATCAAGCAGCGCCAGCTGGCGGGTGAAAACAAATTCATCGTCAACAAGCTCAAGCTCGGCGAACGGGTCGATAGCCCCGATGCGATGAAGCTGCCGCTCGACCTCGCCATTGCCTTGCTGGAAGACAGCAACGGCATCATCGACCTCGACCTGCCCGTTTCAGGCAGCCTCGACGATCCGCAATTCAGCTACGGCAAGATCATCTGGAAAGCCATCGTCAACGTGCTGACCAAGCTGGTGACCGCGCCCTTCCGCGCACTGGGCAAGCTGCTTGGGGTGAGTTCGGAAAAGCTCGAATCCGTCGACTTCGATCCTGGCAGCAGTACGCTCCTGCCACCCGAGCAGGAGAAACTGAAGACCCTTGCCGAGGCCCTGGCCAAGCGGCCCGCGCTGGCCCTGACGGTAAAGCCCGGCTACGACCCGGAGTCCGACCGGCGCGCCCTGCAGGAACTGGCCATGCGCCGTGGGGCTGCCGCTGCGGCAGGCATCAAGCTGGCCGCCGGCGAAGCGCCCGGCCCGGTGGACGTCAACAATTACAAGATCCAGACCTGGCTCGAAGACCGCTACGCCGAACGTGTCGGCAAGGCCGAATACCAGAAGCTGCGCGCCAGCTTCAAGGACAAGGATGCCGGCGCCGCCGCGCGCGTATTGGAAAGCGAAATGGTCGAGCGGCTTACCCGCCGTTTCAAGACCCGCGACGAAGGCCCCGCTTCTGCCTTCCACGCCGAACTGCTTGAGCGCTTGACCCAACAGACGACAATCGATGACAGCGCCCTCGTCAAACTCGCCGAGGCGCGCGGCCAGGCCATGCACGAAGCCCTCCTCAAACTCGGTCTGGAAAGCAGCCGCGTCAGCATCGGGGCGCCGGTTAAACAGCCAGCCAAGGACAAACTGGTAGGCAGCAAAATGAGTCTGAGGGCGGGCAAACAACCCGCTGCCGAATCCGCTCCGCCAGCCGAGCCTGTGCCGGCTGCCGTCGCGCCATGAAGCGTCAACAAACCGGGTGGGCCCACCCCGTCAAACGCCGGGTACCGGCGCGGGCAATATCCACATGACGTTTCGCCGGTTTCGCATTCTGATCCTGCTGGGCGTGCTGGCCGCGGCGGCGAGCCTGACCTGGCTGGAGCAGTCCATGGTGCGCGGCTGGCGGGCGCCGCTGGAGGTGGCTGTGGTTCCGATCAATGGCGATGGATCGTCCGAGGCGGGCGAAGTGATCCATGCGCTGAAGGTGAGCGATTTCGACGAGATCAACGCCTTTCTGGAACGCGAGTCGGCGCGCTACGGACTGAAGCTGTCGCCGGCCATGCAGGTCACGCTGCTGCCGGCCCTGGATGAGCAGCCGCCCGCGCCTCCGCGCGATGGCAGCGTGCTGAAAACCATTTTCTGGAGTTTGCAGCTGCGTTGGTGGGTGTACCGGCAGTCGGGCGAATGGCTGCCGCAACTGGGCATGGTCAAGCTGTTCGTGCTGTATCACAAGCCGCTGGACGGTGTGGCGCTGGAGCATTCTCTGGGGCTGCAGAAGGGTCTGATCGGCGTGGTGCATGCCTTTGCCGATCCCCGTCAGACGCAGCAGAACAATATCGTCATCGCGCATGAACTGCTGCACACGCTGGGGGCAACGGACAAATACGATGCCGAGGGCCGGCCGGTTTACCCGCAGGGCTATGCCGAATCCGAACTGCCGCCGCACTTGCCGCGCCGCGAGGCCGAAATCATGGCCGGCCGGCTGGTGAATGCCGCTGGCCGGCTGGTGATGCCGCTCAGCCTCGAGCAGTGCGTAATCGGGGCGATGACCGCCCACGAGATCAACTTCGACGCAGGGTTCAAGCGGCGCTTCCAGGCGGGCGGAAACTGATCGGCTAGCCGGGCGACCGCAGCGCGGATTTGGGGCGGAACACGGCGATCGTGTCCGGCCGCGCTTCCAGATACGGCCCGCCGATCAGGTCGATGCAGTAGGGCACCGCGGCGAAGATGCCGTCGAGCGTTTCCTTGATCGCCTTGGGCTGCCCCGGCAGGTTGAGGATCAGGCTGGCGCCGCGGGTGACGCCGACCTGGCGCGACAGGATCGCAGTCGGCACATACTTCAGCGACACCGCGCGCATCGCCTCGCCGAAGCCGGGCAGCACCTTGTGCGCCACCGCCAGCGTCGCCTCGGGGGTGACGTCGCGCGGCGCCGGGCCGGTGCCGCCGGTGGTGAGGATGAGCGAACACTGCTCGACGTCGGCGAGTTCGACCAGCGTCGCCTCGATCAGCGCCTGCTCGTCGGGAATCAGCCGGGTGACGAATTCCGCGGGATTAACCAGCACCTTACCGAACCAGGCCTGCAGCGCGGGCAGGCCCTGGTCCTCGTAGACGCCCTGGCTGGCGCGGTCGCTGATGGAAATCAGGCCGATGCGAACGGAATCGTGGGTCATGGGGTCAGAATATGGGTTGCACGAATGGCCGAATTTATCAGAATGGCGGGATGCGATTACAGGAGAACGCAATGAAGCTGATCAAAATGGTGCTGGCGGCAGGCTGCCTGTGGGCGGGCACCGCGCTGGCCGACCCGCCCAAGGACTACCCCTTCGTCGATTTCGACGCCGGTCTCAAGGCGGCGAAAGCGAGCGGCAAGCCGATCTTCGTGTACTTCGGGCGCTACGGCTGCGCGTGGTGCGACCATACCAACAAGAAAACCTTCTCCGACGCCGGCCTGAAAAAACTCTACAGCGAGAACTATGCGCTGGTCTATGTCGACGCCGAATCTGGCAAGCGGCTGACGCTGTCCAGCGGCGAGCGCATCACCGAGGCCGAACTGGGCGCACGCCTGCAGGCCTTCGCCACCCCGCTGTTCGTCTACATGACGCCGCAGGGCGACAAGATCATGCAGGTGCCCGGCTTCAAGACGGTGCAGGATTTCCAGGACTACGATCGCTACGTGCGCGGCGGGCACTACAAGCAGAAAACCCTGCTCGAATTCCTGGGCAGCAAGTCGTGAGGGTGGCCGCGCTGCTGCTGGCGCTGCTGTCATGGCCGGCGTATGCCGCGTGGACGTGGGACGAGCCGCTTACGGTCAATTCGGTTCAGGGCGCGGCGATTTTTCCGCATATTGAATCGGCCAACCGCCAGGGCATCGCGGTGTCGGGCGGCACCGTGGGCGTGGTGTGGGAGGACAACCGCAGCGGCAGCCCGCGGTGCTATCTGGCGACCAAACCCGCCGCCGCCGTGGCGTTCCAGCCGGAAGTCCAGCTGAGCAAGAACGAATGCTACGAACCCGTGGTGCTGGCCCTGGGCGCGGGCCGTTTTGTGACTGCCTGGGAAGAAGCCGGCAAGGTGCATGCGCGGGTGCTGCCAGGCGGCAAGACGCTGCAGCTTTCGAAGACCGAGGCGGCGCAGGTCACGCTGGCGCGCGGCGGCGATTCACTTTATGCGGCGTGGGCCGAGCAGACCGGACGCTTCAAGCGCATCGCCGTCGCCCGTCTGGCGCTGAAGGGCGGCACGCTGAGCGTGAAATCGGTGCAACCGGTCGAAGCGGCGATGCCGGCTGACGAACAGGGCTGGCCCGCGCTTGCGGTGGCCGGCGATGGCAGCCTGACGGTGGCCTGGGAAGACCGCCGCCATCACCACACGGTGCCGATGGTGAGCCACAGCCGCGATGGCAAAAGCTTTGCCCCGCCCGCGCGCCTGATCGACCGCAAGAGCGGCAGAGTGGATGGCCTGGGTGCCGGCATGGGCGCCATGCGGCCGACGCTCACCGCCTGGGGCGAACAGGGCGTGGTCGCCGCCTGGCTCGACAAGCGCGATTTCCTGTCGGGCTATGACGTGTACGCCGCGTTCGATCCGGGGACGCGGACGTTCGGCCGCAACCTCAAGGTGCAGGACAGCTTCGGCGACAACATGGCGCAGTGGCACGCGCTGATCGTCGGCGATGGCGCCGGCCGTCTGGTGTCGCTGTGGGACGATGCGCGCGACGGCACGCCCGACGTGTGGCTGTCCGAATGGGAGGGCGATGCGTTCAGCGAGGATGCGGTGGTTCCTGCGGCGCACGGGCCGGGCGGTCAGTCCGATCCGGTGGCAACGCTGGATGCCTCAGGGGCCTTGAATGTGGTGTGGCTGGACCGCGATGAGGCGGCCGGCACGCGCATCCGCTATGCGCGTGCCGAGCGGAAGTGATTGTGCTGGATACTAGATCCAGCCGCGCCGCTTCAGCCGCCGGTACAGCACGACCACCGCCGCACCGGTCGCCAGTAGCAGGGCCGGATACGCCCACGGCCATTTCAGTTCGGGCATGTCAAAGTTCATGCCGTAGAGGCTGAACACCACCGTGGGCAGCGCCAGCAGCGCCCCCCAGCCCGCCAGTTTCTGCACCGATTCGTTCTGCTTCAGCGACAACGAGGCGAGGTGGAATTGCATCGCGTCGGAGGTGGAGTTGCGCAGGTGCCCGATGGCGGTGGATACCCGCACCGCATGGTCGTGCACGTCGCGGTAATAGGCCTTGAGTTCGCGCACGACAAATTCCGGGTGCAGACGTATCAGATCCTGCGTGATGTCCTGGATCGGCTCGGCGGTATCTTGCAGCAGGGTGAGTTCACGCTTTAGGGCATACAGACGCTCGAGATTAGCGCGTCCCAGTTCGCTGCGGCCAATGAGCAGGCTTTCCAGCGACTGGAAACGTTCGTGCAGGCCGTCCATGAGGGGCTTGAACTGGTCGACGATAAAGTCGAGCACCAGATACAGGGCGTAGGGCGCGCCCGGCTGGATGCCGTTTTTTGCCGCCTGCAGGCGCTCGGCCACGCGTGAATAGCCGCTGCCTGCGCCGTGGCGGATGGCGATGACAAAATTACTGCCAGCAAACAGGTGCGTCTCCCCGATCTCGATGCGTTCATCCCACAACTGCACGGTCCGCACGGCGATGAACAGATGCTCTCCGTATTCCTCGAGTTTTGTGCGCTGATGGGTGGAAATCGCATCCTCCAGCGCCAGCGCATGCAGGCCAAGCTCGTTGCCCAGACGGGTGATGGTCTGGCTGTCGGGCGATTTGAGTTCGATCCATATGAATCGATCCGGCCGGCCGACATGCTCGCTGATGTCGTCAAAAGCAATCGTTTGGACTTTGGAATCGTGGAAGAGCAGGCAGTCGATGATGAACTCCGGCAGCGATGAGATAAGTGTGGTGATTCTAGAGCGTGTTGAGGCCGATTACACGGGAATTCAATAGGGAAGCCCTTTTGTCCGTTATTGCAGTGCAGCCGTGCAACGGCCCCGTTAATTTGAGCGCTTGCACGGCTGCGCGCTACACTCTCGGCACATCAAAATTGCCGTCGATTTACACGTAAAGGGAGACAACATGAGGGGAATATGGGCAGGGTTGGCCTTGATGCTGTGCACAGTGTGTCAGGCCGCGCCACAAATTCCCTACGCCTTCGGCGTGCTCAACCACCGCAGCCTGCAGGCGACCGCCGCTTACTGGAATCCGATCCTGAATTATGTGTCGGCCCGTTCCGGCGTGCCGCTGGAACTGCATATCGGACGCACCGCCAACGAAACCACCGATCGCGTCGTGGCCGGTCAACTGGATTTTGCCTATACCAACCACCTGTTTACGCCGAAGCGCGATCAGCTGGGCTGGCGCGTGCTGGCCAGGCAGGATTCGGAGGGGATTCGCGGGCAGGTGGTGGTGCTCGACAGTTCCCCGATCAAGACGCTGCAGGGACTGGCCGACAAGACTGTGGCTTTTGCCAATCCCTACGGCTTCACCGGGTATTACGTGCCGATGGATGCCCTGCTGCGCGCGGGGGTCAAGGTCATACCGCTGTTTTCCGGCAACCAGGAGGCGGCGATGGGCCAGCTTCTGTCGGGCGAGGTGGCCGCTGCCGGCGTGAATCATCAGGTGATGGCAAGTTTCGCCCAGCGTCGCCAGATGAAGTACCGGGTGCTGGCTGAATCGGAACCGTATTACGATCTGGCCGTGATGGCGTCGCCGCGGGTGAGCCAGGCCGATGGTGAAAAGGTCCGCGAGGCATTTGTCAGCATGACGCGCGACCCGGAAGGGCTGCGCGTGCTGCAGCTTGCGGCGCAATCGCTGGAGCAAACCAAGGCGCGCGGCTTCGTCGCTGCGGACGACCGCGATTACCGCAACTACCGGAATTTTTTCAAGCACACCCTGGTGCCGGTGAATGAGTGAGCGGCCGGCGGCGCCCGGCACGCGTTTCAGCCTGCAGGCCCGCATTCTGGGCGCGGTATTCGTGCTGGTGCTGGCGATGTACCTGGCGACGCTGACGGTGCTGGGCCTGCCGCTCAAGGAACGCGCACAGCAGAATCTCGATGTCGGAGCCGAACGCGAACTCGGCGCGATGATGGCGGCGATTCAGGACCATGTGCTGCTGCGCGATTATCCCGCGGTCGAACAGGCGATCAGGGCGCGTGCGCACGGTTCCTCCATCCTGAGCGTGCGCTTCGTCTCTCCGAAGATCGCATTCGAGACCGGCTCGCCACCGGAGACGCGGCGCTATCCGGCCTGGTTCGCAGCGATCCTGGATATTCGCGCGCCCCTTGCGCAGTCCGAACTGGTGATGGGGGGAACCTCCTATGGCACGCTAGCGGTCGCGCTGGACGCCGCGCCATCGGTTCAGGGCCTGTGGGTGTTGGCGGTGCGTTTTACCCTGCTGGCGATGGGCAGCCTGATCGGCATCATGCTGTTGCTGCGCTGGCACCTCCAGGTCAACCTGCGCGGCTTGTATGCCCTGCGCACGGCGGCACGGGCCATTGAGAGCGGGGATTTCGGCGCGCGCGTCAGCCTGGCCTACAGTTCTCCGCCCGAGGTGCGCGAGACCAAGCTGGCGTTCAACCACATGGCCGATCATGTCAGCCGTCTGGTGGCCGCGCTGGAGCGCGAACATGGCGAACTGCTGGTCGAAAAGGAACGCCTGCGGGTGACGATCGAATCGATCGGCGATGCCGTGATGGTCACCGATGCGGACGGCCTGATCGAGTTCCTCAATCCCAAGGCGGAAGAACTGACCGGTTACAGCAGCGACGAAGCGCGGGGGCGGCAGGTGTCCGCCGTATTGCCGCTGTTCAATGAGCAGAGCGGTGCGCCCGTCACCGGCCCCCTGGAATTGGCGCTGCGGCACAATAGAATTGTCGAACTGGATAACCATACGGTGATTCGCCGCCAGGATGGCGTGACCATTGCGATCAGCGACACGGCCGCGCCGATTCGCTCCAGCGATGGCAAGGTGCAGGGTGGCGTGCTGGTGTTCCAGGATGAAAGCGAGCGGCGCAGCCTGATGCAGCGCCTGGCCTGGCAGGCTGAACGCGACCATCTGACCGGCTTGCTGAACCGCCGTGCCATGGAAAGCAAGCTCGCCGCAGCGCTGCACAGCGTGCAGCACGAGGCGCGGAAATTCATTTTCTGCTACATCGATCTTGATCGGTTCAAGCTGGTCAACGACACCTGCGGACACCGTGCGGGGGACGCCCTGCTGCAGCGTTTGACCGCCATCATGGCGCGACGCGTGGAAGGCAGGAATCATTTTCTGGCGCGTCTGGGCGGCGACGAATTCGGCCTGCTGTTCGTGGATACCGGACTGCCGGAGGCCCTGGATTACATTCAGGGCCTGCGCGACGAAATCAGCCGCTTCCGTTTCGAGTGGGACGACAAGGTGTTTCGCCTGGGCGTGAGCCTGGGGGTGACCGAGCTGAACGGTGCCATGACCGACATCGGCGAAATTCTGGCGCAGGCCGACACGGCCTGTTACCACGCCAAATCGCTGGGCGGAAGCGCCATCCAGGTGTATGAAAAAACCCACCCGGCGCTGCGTAAAATCAATGATGAAATGCAGTGGGTGGGCGCGATCACCAAGGCGTTCGAAGCTCACCGCTTCGTTCTCTATCGCCAGCAGAAGGTGGCCCTGTCGCCGGCAATCACGACGCAGCATTACGAAATCCTGCTGCGCCTGCGCGGCGATGATGGCGCGATCATCGAGCCGGGCGAGTTCCTGCCGGCCGCCGAGCGTTATGGGCTGGCGCCCAGCTTCGACCGCTGGGTGATCCGCAATTTCTTCGCCTATCTCGACACCCATCCCGAGGATGAGGCCAGCTATGCGATCAATCTGTCGGGCCGCAGCCTCAGCGATCCCGGTACGGCCGAATTCATTCTCGATGAAATCGGCCAGTACCACTTCGATCCCGCGCGGATCAGCTTCGAAGTCACCGAAACCGCCGCTATCGACAGCCTGGATGCCTGCGAGCGCCTGATCCTGACGCTGCAGTCACGCGGCATCCAGTTTGCACTGGACGATTTCGGCAAGGGGCAGTCTTCGTTCGGTTACCTGAAACGCCTGCCGGTGACCGCCCTCAAGATCGATGGCGATTTCGTGCGCGGGATGGATCATGACCGCGAAAAGCTTGCCATCGTCAAGGCCATGCACACGCTGGGGCATGAACTGGGCAAGCTGACCATCGCCGAACAGGTCGAAACCGAAGCGGAACTGACCTGCCTGAAAACCATGGGCGTCGATTTCGTTCAGGGCTTCCTGCTGCACCGGCCGGCGCTGCTGCCGGTGGACTGATCCTGCTTTGCCGGCTGCCCGCCGGCGGGGCCAGTCAGAACGGCAGCGCGAGGCTGGGCTCGGCCTGGTGGATCACGCGGCGGAAGTCGGCCTGGATCCGTTCCAGCGCCTCCGCGTTGTCGGCCTCGAAGCGCAGCACGATCACCGGGGTGGTGTTGGACGGGCGCGCGAGGCCGAAGCCGTCGGCGTATTCGACGCGCAGGCCGTCGAGCGTGATGATTTCCTGGGCGTCGGGAAAGCTCGCAGTCTTCTGCAGCCGATCCATCAGCGCGTAATGCTCGCCCTCGGCCATCTTGATGTTGAGTTCGGGCGTGTTCAGCGTATCGGGCAGGCCATGCAGGGTGGCGTTGATGTCGGCCTGCTTGGAGAGGTATTCGAGCAGGCGTGCGCCCGCATACATGCCGTCGTCGAAGCCGAACCAGCGCTCCTTGAAGAACACGTGGCCGGACATCTCGCCGGCCAGCAGCGCGCCGGTTTCCTTCATCTTCGCCTTGATGAAGCTGTGGCCGGTCTTCCACAGCAGTGGCCGCCCGCCGCGCTCGCGAATCCAGCCGAACAGCTTGCGCGTCGACTTGACGTCGAAAATGATTTCGGCGCCGGGGTTGCGGGAGAGCACGTCGTCGGCAAACAGCATCAACTGGCGGTCGGGGAAGATGATGCTGCCGTCCTTGGTGACCACGCCGAGGCGGTCGCCGTCGCCGTCGAAGGCGAGGCCGATTTCGGCGTCGCTGGTCTTCAGCGCGGCGATCAGGTCCTGCAGGTTCTTCGGCTGCGAGGGATCGGGATGGTGGTTGGGGAAGTTGCCGTCGACCTCGCAGAACAGTTCTTCCACCTGGCAGCCCATGTCGCGGTAGAGCCTGGGGGCGAACGCGCCGGGCACGCCGTTGCCGCAGTCGACGATGATCTTCATCGGCCGCGCGAGTTTCACGTCGGAGACGATGCGCGTGAGGTATTCGCCGGCGATGTCGTATTCGCGGTAGCTGCCGGCGCCATGTGCCAGGTCGTTGTTCAGCAGTCGCTCGCGCAGCTTCTGGATGGTGTCGCCGGACAGGGTTTCGCCGCCGAGCACCATTTTCAGGCCGTTGTAGTCGGGGGGGTTGTGGCTGCCGGTAACCATCACCGCGCTGTTCGTGTTCAGTTGATACGCCGCGTAATAGGTCATGGGCGTGGCGACCATGCCGAGGTCGACCACGCCGATGCCGGCTTTGCGGATGCCGCGCGCGAGTGCGGCGGCCATGTCGGGACCCGACAGGCGGCCGTCGCGGCCGATGCAGATTTCGGTCTGCTTGCGTGCCACGGCTTCGGAGCCGATGGCGTGGCCGATGGCCTCGACGATCTCGGCCGTGAAGGATTTGCCGACGATGCCGCGGATGTCGTAGGCCTTGAATATTTCCTTGGGGTATTCCACAACGCACTCCCTGATTGGCAATGCGTCGATTCTACCTGTCAGGGCGTGAAATGAGTGCTACCACGCCCTGCTATCGAAATGCTGCATCAGGCGCTGCGCCAGCCAGTCGAGGCGGCCGGGGAAGGGGCCGGACGGAAAGGCGACGTGCCCGCCCGTGTCGGGCTGCTCCAGGGTGACGGCAAGCGAGATGTCGGCCGCCACCGGCAACGCCCACGCCGGCAGAAAAGGATCGTTTTTCGCGTTGATGACCAGGGTGGGTACGGCGATGGACTTGAGAAAAGGCTTGGACGACACGCGGAACCAGTAGTCCTCGGCATCGCGGAATCCATGCAGAAGGGCGGTGACCAGAGTGTCGAATTCACGAAAGGTGGTGGCCTCTGCAATGGCCTTCGCATTCAGCACCCCGGGGAAGCGTGTGGCCTTGCGCAAGGCCTTGGCCTTGAGGGTCGTCAGAAAACGCGCGGTGTAGACGCGGCGATTGAAGCCATGGTCGAGCGTGTGGCTGGCCGCCGTCAGATCGAGCGGCGCGGATACGCCGGCCGCGCGTTCGACCAGCGCCTTTGCCGAATCACCCGCTTCGCCCAGCCATTTCAGCAGCGCGTTGCCGCCGAGCGAGACGCCGACGGCGTAAACCGGCGCGTCCGGCTGGCGGGTTTTGACGTGACGCAGCATGCGTTCGATGTCTTCGCTGTCTCCGGCGAAATAGGCGCGCGGCAGCCGGTTGTCTTCGCCGGAGCAGCCGCGGAAATGCGCCACCACGCCATGCCAGCCCTGCGCCCGGACATGGACCATGAGGTCGCGCGCGTAGTGGCTGTCCGCACTGCCTTCGAGGCCGTGGATCAGCACCACGACTGGGGTGCCAGGCTGGCCGTCCACCCAGGCGAAGTCGAGGAAATCACCGTCCGGCAATTCCAGCCGCTCTCGCCGGTAGACGACCGACGGGACGCGGATGAAGAGGTTGGCATAGATGGTCTGCAGGTGGCCGCCGGGCAGCCAGACTGGGGCCCGATAGGGGGAAGCGTGCGGGGAGTGCATGGGCCGTTGAGCCAAGCGCGGGTTCGCGCCGGATCCTAGTGCAGGACGACCGGCGGGGTGCGCGCGGGCGGGGTGCCGCCGACGTGGAGCGGCGAGGCATGGTGCAGCACCATGCGCCAGCTGTCATTTTCCCTGCGGTAGACGTTGGTCGCCAGGATGGGCGGGCGCGGCTCGGTTTCCTGGCCGATGATGAGATATTCGCGCACGATGCGGATGACCTGGGCTGCCGCGCGCATTTCGTGCACGGTCTCGATCTGCACGCGGAACTGGCCGGCCGCCTCGAACATGCTGCGCCAGCCGGCCGCCACCGCGGCGCGTCCGTTCAGCGGCGCGGCCAGCGGGTGGATGCAGGCGATGCTGTCATCGCTGCCCCACACCGCCATCATGGCGTCGAGCGAGCGCGCCTCGAAGGCGGCGTAGAACGCCGATTCGGCAGCTTCTGGAGTGGGGAAAGCGGGGTCGGGCATGGCGCTCCGTTTGCCTGGGGTGCCCCGCATTTTCGGCGGGGCGGGCGGAGTTTTCTGTCAAGTCAGCCCGGTCGGGGCTGTGATATCAGTGATGACCGCCGCTGGGACGGCCTTTCAGCCGATAGAGCGTGCCGCAATAGGGGCACAGCGCTTCGCCGCTCGCCTCGATGGGAAGATAAACGCGCGGGTGGGCATTCCAGTCGGCGTGCTGCGGCATCGGGCAGTGCAGGGGCAGGTCGCTTTCGGTGACCTCGATGTCGCGCCGGGTGTTGTCGCCTTTCGGTGCCGTGCGGTGCAGTTCGCTCATGGTTGAACTCGCTTATTTGACCGGCGTGAGCCAGTCGGTGTGGGCTGCCGCGCGGCCGTGCACGCAGTCGAAATACATCGCCTGCAGCCGGGCCGTGATGGGGCCGCGCGTGCCTTCGCCGATGGCCCGGTTGTCGAGCTCGCGGATCGGCGTGACTTCGGCAGCGGTGCCGGTGAAGAAGGCTTCGTCGGCGCTGTAGACCTCATCCCGCGTGATGCGCTTTTCAACCAGCGGCAGGCCGATTTCGGCGGCCAACTGGATGATCGTGTCGCGGGTGATGCCTTCCAGCGCGGACGTGAGGTCCGGCGTGTAGAGCTTGCCGTTCCTGATGATGAAGACGTTTTCGCCCGAACCTTCGGCAACGAAGCCGTCGACGTCGAGCAGCAGCGCTTCGTCGTAGCCGTCCATCTCGGCTTCCTTGTGCGCGAGGATGGAGTTCATGTAGTTGCCGTTGGCCTTGGCTTTGCACATGGTGATGTTCACGTGATGGCGCGAGAACGAGCTGGTCTTGACGCGAATGCCGTTGTCCAGCGCTTCCTGCCCCAGATACGCGCCCCACGGCCAGGCGGCGACGATGACGTGCACCGAAAGGTTCTTCGCCGAGATGCCCATCGCTTCCGCACCGTAGAAGGCCATCGGACGCAGGTAACCGGATTCGAGCTTGTTTTCGCGCACCACGGTGCGCTGCGCTTCTGAAATCGTCGCCTTGTCGAACGGCAGTTTCATGCCGAGGATATGGGCGGAGCGGAACAGCCGGTCGGTGTGTTCCTTCAAGCGGAAGATTGCCGTGCCCTGTTCGGCCTTGTAGGCGCGCACGCCCTCGAAGACGCCCATGCCGTAGTGCAGGGTATGGGTGAGGACGTGGGTGGTGGCGTCGCGCCAGGGTACGAGTTTGCCGTCGTACCAGATGACGCCATCGCGGTCGGCCATGGACATGGTGAAAAATCTCTCAGCGAATGGAAAACGCCGATTTTACCGGAATCCGGGGGCGGCGAGGCGACCGGTTTATGGCACGATGTGGCCGCACGGGGGACTGGATATGCGTTGGGAAAGAATGCTGTTCGCGCTGCTGCTGGCGCCGCTTGCAAGTTGCGCCGCGCCGCCGCGTTTCGACTATTACCTGCTGGCGCTCGCCGTGGCGCCGGCTTTCTGCGAGGACGAGCCGCAGCGCAAGCGGACTTACGCGCAATGCCAGGCGCTGTCCGAGGCCGGCTTCACGGCGATGCCGCTGACCCTGCACGGGCTGTGGCCGAACCGCCGCGACCGCAAGCATCCGGCCTGGTGCGGGGGCGAGGCTGGCGGCGCGTTCTGCAGTCTGCCGCCGCTCAGGCTGCCGGCGGACACGCGCGTGAAACTGGACCGGGCAATGCCGGCGGCAGCCGATTGCCTGGACCGCTACCAGTGGGCCAAGCACGGCAGCTGTTCGGGGCTCGCCGAGGGCGAGTATTTTGCCGCCTCGGCCGCGCTCGCCGAACGCGTCAACCGCGCGATCGGCGGCGAGATTGTGCGCCACATGGGCCGCGAAGTCAGCCTCGACTATCTGCGCGAAGCGCTGTCCAGGGCCAACCCGGCGCTGAGGGATGCCGTGGCCTTTGACTGCCGGACACCGCGCACGCCCGACTCCGCCAAGCGCCGGCCCATGCTGCGCGAGGTGCGGATTTATTTCGAGCGGGATCCGGCAACCGGCGCGCCGGGGCGACCGCTCGCGTTCACCCGTGCGGGCGCCAGGCATTACAACTCGGGGTGTCCGCAGGGCAGGGCCTACGTCGATACGCCGCTGGATTGATGGCGATCAGGGCGTGTTGATGCGAACGAATTCGGGGAAGTAATCCGCCCGCACGATGTAGGTGCCGTCGCAGTTGTAAGACGCGCGCACGATGCCCTCCGACAGCGAGATCGCGGCATTGCGCAGGTAATAGCCCTCGATGCTGCGCAGCACGTTGAAGCTCTGCACGATTTCATCGATGTGCTCGGCCGCAAGCGGTTTCCAGGTGATGCGCTCCTCGTCCATCAGCTTGAGCCAGTGGGCAGGCAGGTAATGGCGCAGCGGGCCGCTCTGGATCATTGCGCGCACCCCGGCGATGGTGCGGATTTTTTCCTCATACGGCACCGCAACGAAATGCCGTGCGGTGTAGCCCGGCTTCACCAGGTCCTCGGCATCGTGCACCTCGTAGGCGAAAGGATTGAAAACCGATTCGGTGCGCACTTCAGAGCTGTTGAAACCGATGTAGATCGCGTACACCCCGGTGTCGCGCAACAGTGCGGCGCAAGCTTGCAGCACCTCGCCGGCGATCTGGTCGAGCCGCGACTGCTGGCGCGGGCGCAGGGGAACGGTTTCGCGCAGGCTGGGATCACCCTTGATGCTGACAAATGGGGTGTCGGCGGGCAGCCCGAAGGCGCCCACGATGGGTTCGTGCAGCAGGCAGACGTTGGCGTCGGCGACGGAGATGGCTGGATTCATCCCGTTATTGTCGCATTGCCGGCCGGCTTACAGATACGCCTTGGCTTCCTCGCCCGGATTGGGCAGACCGGCAACCCGCCACGCTTCACGCGCCCCCGGAAACAGGTGCTGCATGCAGTCGGCGCTTTGCCCGGTCAGATGGCAGACATGGCTCAGTGCGGTGACGCTGCCGTGCCTGGCAAACTCGCGCCGCAGGGCGTGCAGCAGGGCCAGCTGCAGTTCGCTGAGCTGGCCCAATCCGTCGTTCCGAGCGACCTGCTCGGCAAGACTCTCGCTCCACATGGCCGGGTCGACCAGAAAGCCGTCCGGGTCGAAGATGGCGGTGCCTGGCATGTTCATGGCTGGCTCCTGGAAAGCTTCGGTAAGGGTAGGTATAGTACCCCATCCGGAATCGGCCAGACCTGGCTTTAAAGCTGGATGCTTCGATCGTCAGCCCGCTTCGCCATTGCGCAGGTCGGCGCTTCCGAGCCGGCCCACCAGCTTGCGTACCGGCGCCGGCAGGGCGGCATCGAGCGCGTCGGCCGGCGGCAGCCAGATCTGCCCGGGCAAGGTGGCACGACGCGGTGCGAGCTCCATCTGGACGGGCAGGATGTGTAGCCTGAAATGGGTGAAGCTGTGGCTGAGCTGGGGCCATGCCTGCTGCGACTGCGCGGTGAAGCCGAAGCGGTCGCGGCAATGGTTGGCGGGGTCGGCGTCGAGGCCGAGTTCGGGCAGGCTCCACATGCCGCCCCACACGCCGCGCGCCGGACGTTTTTCCAGCATCAGTTCGCCGCGGTCGAGCAGCAGCAGCATCTGGACCCGCCTTTCGGGCAGTGTCTTCCTGGGGCGCGGCGTGGGCAACTCGGCGGTTCGCTGCTGCGCATTGGCCATGCAGTCGGTGCTGACCGGGCAGGTGGAACAGGCCGGCTGGCTGCGGGTGCAGACGAGCGCGCCGAGGTCCATCATGCCCTGGGTGTAGGACTCGATGGCGGTGTGCGGCAGATGCGATTCCGCCAGATGCCACAGTTCGGTTTCGACTTTCTTGTCGCCTGGCCAGCCAGCTATCCCGCCGTGGCGCGCCAGCACGCGCTTGACGTTGCCGTCGAGAATGGCGGCGCGCTGGCCGAACGCCAGTGCGGCAATGGCGGCGGCGGTCGAACGTCCGATTCCGGGCAGTTGCGCGATCTGGTCGGGGCTGGCAGGAAACATTCCGTCATGCGAGGCCAGGAGGGTGCGCGCGGCGGCATGCAGGTTGCGCGCGCGGCTGTAGTAGCCGAGCCCGCTCCATAACGCGAGCACATCGTCCTCGTGCGCGGCAGCCAGGCTCGGCAGATGGGGAAAGCGCGCGACAAAGCGCTCGAAGTAGGGAATGACGGTGGCGACCTGGGTCTGCTGCAGCATGATTTCCGACAGCCAGATGCGGTAGGGGTCGTGCGTGCCCTGCCAGGGCAAGGCATGGCGGCCGTGGCGCTGATGCCAGCGGACGATGCGGGAAGCAAATGAATTCACCCCGGCAGGGTAACCGGGGTGAAGGGGTGAATCAATGGCGCGGCCGCGTGGCCGGGAACCCGCTTTCAGCCGTGGCCGAGCTTCTGGCGGAACAGGTTCATCAGCTTGCCGAATGCCGATTCGGTGATGGACTTGCGCTCCACCAGCACCGCTTCGCCACGGCGCAGCTTGTCGGCCAGACGATGCAGGTTGATGGAGAAACTGTTCATGCCATCCTGATCCGAGAACAGATAGGTGTTCCTGACACCGCTGACCCATCCCAGACGTGCCCAGCGGAAAGTGCCGTCGTCATAGTGGAACTCGACCCAGTCGCCCTTTTCCAGCCCGCGGGCGCGCAGGGTGTGCTCGTCCTCGTATTCGGGTACGGCGGGTTCGGCTGGCATTTCCGGAACAAACATGGCGGCGGTCGCTTCCGCATCGGGTTGTGCCGCAATTTCCTCGATTTCCTCGGGCGTGATGTCGGGCAAGGGCACCGGTTGCGTCGTGGGGCGCACAGCGTTGGCGTGCAGGATCACCAGCGTGGCAAAGAATCGGTCGGCGAGCTTTTGCGGCAGTTCGATTTCTGCCGTGCCTTCGCGCAGCCGTTTCAACAATCCGGGCAGAATGCGCACCAGCATCAGCCTTGCATCCATGTCGGCTTTGGGCTGCACGCTCCAAACAAGCTCACGCATGGTTTCGACGTGGCTGTTGAAATGCGCGCCTTCCTCGCCCTCCCTGATGTAGTCCAGGGTCAGCAGCCGGGCCCAGTCGCGGCGCAGGAACTCACGTACGACTTCTTCCACCGGCTGGTCCGTAAGTGCCCGGTTGATGAAGTCATGAACGATTACGGGTGCAAGTTCTGCCCGCTCGGCCTGCCTGATCTGGGCGATGTCCTGCTGCAGGCTGGCGTCCGAGGTTGCTTCCAGCTTGTCTTCGAGTTGGGCACCCATGGCCTCCAGTTCCTGGGCTGCGGCATCGAAAATGGCGATGTCCTTCTCGAAGCTGTCGAGTACCCGGCTCACCACCTTCGAAACGGCTTCCAGCCGGGCATTGCCCGCATCGTTGTCGGGCAGGTGAACGGCAAGCTTGGCGGTCGCGTCCAGCATGCGGCGCACCGGATGTCTCGACTGCGAGAAGAAATTGCGGTCCAGCATCGCCGCCTTCAGCACGGGAATCTGCAGGCGCGCAATTTGCGCCTTGAGGCGGTCGGGGATGCTGGTTTCGTCGAACACCACGTCGAACAGCATCGCCACCGCATCCACCAGCACGGCATCAAGCGGGCTTGCAGCCTGCATGGCCGGGCTTTGCTGCAGGCTGCGCAGCACATTATGGATGGCGCTGGCTTCCAGCAGGGGCAATTCAAATCGCGCCCCGCCCGGCAGCATCATGGCGGAGCCGGCTTGCAACTGGCCGAGTGATTCGAGCAAATTGAATCCGGAAATTCCTGAAGCGGTCATGCCGCCTGGCCCTGCGCGGCCACCCGCAAGCTGCTCAAACAGGTTGAACATGTCGTTGCCAACCGATTTGGCGTCGGGCGCGCTGTCGGATGCGGAGGCAGAATTGCGTGTATGGCTTTTCGTCCCGGCCTTGAGATCGGGCAGGATCCCCCTGTCGACCAGATGACGGTTGATCGTTTGATAAATCTGCGCAAGTTCGGTGGTCAGGACGAGGTCGAACTGGTTCAGCAACACGACCTGTATGTTCTGGCTCAGTTTAAGGCTGGTCATGCCATCCAGCAGCGCTTGGCACAGCAAGCGGGGGCCAAGGGGATTGTCCTTTTCAGACAACTCGGATTTGCCCAGCAATTTGGCCAGGCGGGCATCCAGGGCAACCAGTTCCTCCGCGCAATTAAAGTGCATGCGTGCAGTGGCCTTGTCGAGCGCAAGCGTGATTTCGAAATCGTCGTCGTCCATCAGCGACAGCTCGGATAGATCGAGCGTGCTGGATTTGTCCTGACCCTGAACGAAGTTGTTGAAGGTGCTGCAATAGGCATCCTTGCAAGCGCTCAGCAACTCGTTCGTCTGTCTGTTGAGGATGCCCTGGGCGTCGTAATAGCTGTTGCGCGTTTCCAGCAAAGGCGCGCGATCGGCCATCGCCAGCAGGGCATTTTCCATAGCCTCGGTTTGCCGTGTCAGTGCGCGTGCCGCGCCCTCGATCAGCAGATCGCGGCTGCCATGCAGGATGCTCAAGGTTTCGGCGGAAACTTGCGAACGGCGCGTGCGCTCAAACTGGTTGAGGTTAACAACGACTGATTTGTCTGGCATCTCGCGCTCCATTGGAATCACCTCACGGTATCGGCAGCTGGCCGACCAGAGAACGTGGGGGGAGGCGCATGACCGGAGATGAGATGACCGGCGGCCCCGCTGTCTCGAAAGCCCCTTGGGCACAAATATCGAGACCGGAAACTTTGCGTCCCCGCCTCGCGGCGGGTTTGCCCTGTTCGGTGGTCGGCACAAGTGTCAAAAAATTGACACTTGGCCGCATAGCTGATTTATCGGCAGCGGCGTAAAAAACTTTAAGCGCCCAGGCCAAAAATCCTGAAGCCGGGCGAGGGTGCGCATCTTCCTTCTTGTTTTTCAGGGGTCTTGCGGTAAGTGACTGCTTACTGGAATCAATGGGGGGGCGCGGCAGCGCGGCCCTTCACATCCAGCGAAACCTGGCGCGTCCGCAGCCCCTGTCTTTCCGGTTCAGCCGGAATTTCGGGCCTGCATGCAGTATTTGGAGCGGGCGAAGGGAATCGAACCCTCCTCATGAGCTTGGGAAGCTCAGGTAATGCCACTATACGACGCCCGCGTGTGTTGTGCCCTTGGGGGGCAAGTGCCCTCATGCCCTGCAGGGGGCTTCAGGTAGAATTCGGCATCATACTGAAACTCATGTCCGGAAAGAAGTTGTGATTGAACTGGTCATCAACGGCGAACCCCGCACCTTCCCTGCGCCGCTCTCACTTGCCCAACTGATCGAGTCGCTGGATCTGGTGGGAAAGCGCATCGCCATCGAAAAGAACGGTGAAATCGTCCCGCGCAGCCTGCACGCCACCACCCCGCTTGCCAGCGGCGACCGGCTGGAAATCGTGGTTGCGGTCGGCGGCGGCTGATGGGGTACGGCGCCGGGGTGAAGCACGAAGCCCCGGCCTTGACCCATCGTCCCGCACTCCCCGTGCATTACCCTTAATCCCTTACGCCTAGCTGAATTTATGAACCCTCTCGTCATCGCCGGAAAATCCTATGCTTCCCGCCTGCTGGTCGGCACCGGCAAATACCAGGATTTCGAACAGACCCGCCTTGCGGTCGAAGCCTCGGGCGCGGAAATCGTCACTGTTGCCATCCGCCGCACCAACATCGGCCAGGATGCCGGCCAGCCCAGTCTGCTGGATGCGCTGCCGCCGTCGAAATACACCTACCTGCCCAACACCGCCGGCTGCTACACGGCGGACGACGCGATCCGCACCCTGCGCCTGGCGCGCGAACTGCTCGACGGCCATTCGCTGGTCAAGCTCGAAGTGCTGGGCGATGCCGAGTCGCTGTATCCCAACGTGGCCGAAACCATCAAGGCCGCCGAGGTGCTGGTGAAGGACGGCTTCCAGGTCATGGTCTACACGTCCGACGATCCCATCGCCGCCAAGCAGCTGGAAGACATCGGCTGCGTCGCGGTGATGCCGCTGGCGAGCCTGATCGGCTCCGGCATGGGCATCCTCAATCCGTGGAACCTGCAGATCATCATCGACCGCCTGAGCGTGCCGGTGATCGTCGACGCCGGCGTCGGCACCGCGAGCGACGCCACCATCGCGATGGAGCTCGGCTGCGACGCCGTGCTGATGAACACCGCGATCGCAGGCGCCGGCAATCCGGTGCTGATGGCCTCGGCGATGAAAAAGGCGGTGGAGGCCGGCCGCGAGGCTTTCCTCGCCGGCCGCATGCCGAAGAAGATCTACAAGGCCAGCCCGAGCTCGCCCACCAGCGGCCTCATCGCTGAAAATAAAAGCGCGGGCAGCAAATAAGCATGACGACCGATACCGGCGCGCATCCGCGCATCCGTTCCTACGTGCTGCGCGCCGGCCGCGTCGGTTCCGGCCAGGCACGTGCGCTGGCCGAACTCGGGCCGCAGTTCATGCTGCCTTACCAGCCTGCCGTGCTTGACCTCGAAGCCGTTTTCGGCCGCAGCGCACCCCGCATCCTGGAGATCGGCTTCGGCATGGGCGAGGGGCTGGCCGAGATTGCCGCCGCCCATCCCGTAAACGACTACCTCGGCGTCGAGGTCCACACGCCGGGTGTCGGCGCACTGCTGAAGCAGCTCGGCGAGCGTGGACTCACTAACGTGCGCGTCATCCAGCACGACGCCGTCGAGGTGCTGACGCAGATGCTCAAACCGGAGAGCCTTGCGGGCATCCACATCTTCTTCCCCGATCCCTGGCACAAGAAGCGCCACCACAAGCGCCGCCTGATCCAGCCGCCGCTGGTGAGCCTGCTGGCCAGCCGCCTTGCGCCCGGCGGCTATATTCATCTCGCCACCGACTGGCAGGACTACGCCGAGCAGATGCTCGCCGTGCTCTCCGCCGAGCCGGCTTTGCAAAACACCGTAGCGGATTACGCGCCGCGCCCCGATACCCGCCCGCTCACCAAGTTCGAGCAGCGCGGCATCCGACTCGGGCACGGGGTGTGGGATCTGGTGTTCCGCCGAATTTAAAAGCCACGCCGCCATGCGGCTATGATGCAGGCATGGACATTTTCGCCCTCGTCAAATCCGCATTCGCGCTGTTTGCCATCGTCGACCCCGTCGGCGTCATCCCGATTTTTCTGCTTGCCACCCGGGGCTACACGCTGGAGCAGAGCCATGCCGCGGCGCGCATCGCGGCGCTGACGGTGCTGGGGGTGCTGACGCTGTTCACGTTTGCCGGCGAGCCCCTGCTGGCTTTTTTCGGCATCCGTCTTGCGGCCTTCTCGGTGGCGGGCGGCTTGCTGCTGCTGTTGCTGGCGCTGTCGATGGTGGGAGCGCAAGTCAGTCCGCAGCGGCAGACCGAGGATGAGGCGCAGGAGGCGGAAGAGAAGGACTCGGTCGGCGTGGTGCCGCTGGGGGTGCCGCTGCTGGCCGGACCGGGTGCAATCACCCATGTGATCGTGGCGTCGGGGGCGGCGCAGGGCGATGTGCTGCATCAAGGCCTGCTGCTGGTCCCGGTAACGCTGGTGGCCCTGTCGGTGTGGCTGGCGTTTCGTGCCGCGCCGATGATTGCACGGCGGCTCGGCAAAACCGGGATTCACGTCGTCACGCGTCTGATGGGCCTGATCATCGCGGCGATTTCAATCGAGATGATCGCGGGCGGCCTGGTCAAGCTGTTCCCGGGTTTGATGGCCTGATCAGGTGCATCGCGCACCGATACGGCGCATGCCCTGCGCAACTTGCCCGTCATTCCCTCGATCTATCATGTGTTCACTGCGGGCACGATTGCTGCGCCATACAGGCATAAACCTCAAAGGAGTCAAGCATGGAATTCGGCATCGTCGGACTGGGCCGCATGGGCGGCAACATGGCACGGCGCCTGGCGCGCAAAGGCATCAAAATTGCAGTCCACAACCGCAGTCATGAGGTGAGCGAGGCCATCGCGGCGGAAACGGGCCATCAGGCCAGCGCCACCCTGCAGGACATGGTCGCCGCACTGCAGGCGCCGCGCATTGTCTGGCTGATGCTGCCGGCGGGCGAGGCGACCGAGGCCGCGCTCAATGCGCTGCTGCCGATGCTGTCGCCGGGCGATCTGGTGGTCGATGGTGCGAATGCGCACTTCAAGGACGATGCGCCGCGCGCTTTGCGTTGCGCCGAATACGGCGTCGAATTTGCCGACGCCGGCGTCTCCGGCGGCGTATGGGGGCTCGACAACGGCTACTGCATCATGTTCGGTGGCAGCGATGCCGCGGCTTCCCGGCTTAAACCGTACATGGAAGCGTTTGCTCCCACGCCGACCACCGGCTGGCTGCACACCGGCCCGGTGGGCTCGGGGCATTACGTCAAGATGGTTCACAACGGCATCGAGTACGGAATGATGCAGGCCTTCGCCGAAGGCTTCGCCCTGATGCAGTCCAAGCCCGATTTCGACCTCGACCTGGCAGCGATTTCAGAACTGTGGCGGCACGGCAGCGTGGTGCGCTCGTGGCTGCTGGATTTGACGACGGATTTTCTCGCAGGCGACCAGACGCTCGAAGCCATCGAGCCCTTCGTGTCGGATTCCGGCGAGGGCCGCTGGACCGCGCTCGCATCGGTCGAGCAGGGCGTGCCGACGCCGGTGATGACGCTCGCACTGATGATGCGCTTCGCCACCCAGGGCAGGAACGATTACGCGGCGAAAATGCTGGCGAAAATGCGTCAGGGCTTCGGTGGCCACGCCGTCAAGGAGGGCTGAGATGAACCTGGGCAAAAATGCTCCGGCCGACAATCTGCCGTGTTCGTTCGTGATTTTCGGGGCGACCGGCAACCTCGCGTCGAACAAGCTCCTGCCGGCGCTGTATCACCTGGAGGCCGCCGCGCGGCTGGCGGAGTCGCTCACGATCATCGCGTTTGCACGGCGTGACTGGACCACGGAAACCTGGCGCGAGCACATGCGCGAAACGCTCAGGGACAAGATCAAGGGTTCGCTCGACACGCCGGTGTTCGAACGCTTCGTTGCGCGCTTCAGCTATTTCAAGGGCGATCTCAACGACGCGGCTTCCTACCGCGCGCTGGCCGATCGGATGCCCCCCGAATCGGCGTGTTCGAGCGCGGTGTTCTATCTCGCCATCAAGCCGGCGGAGTTCGGCGCGGTGATCCAGAACCTCGAGGCCGCAGGGCTCAACAAGCCGCGCGGCCTGAACCGCGTGGTGATCGAAAAGCCCTTCGGTGAAGATCTCGAATCGGCGCAGATGCTCAATCGCCTGCTGCACCAGCATTTCGACGAAGAGCAGGTCTACCGCATCGATCACTTTCTCGGCAAGGAGACGGTGCAGAACCTGCTCGTCTTCCGTTTTGCCAACACGCTGATCGAGCCCCTGTGGAACCGCAATTTCATCGACCATGTGCAGATCACGGTGGCCGAGTCGATCGGCATCGAGAACCGTGCCGATTACTACGATCGTGCCGGCGCGCTGCGCGACATGCTGCAAAACCACCTGATGCAGTTGCTCACTGTCGTCGCGATGGAGCCGCCCGCCGCGCTCGAAGCCGATGCGCTGCAGGATGAAAAAGTAAAGGTGCTGCGCTCGATCCGTCCGATCGCCAAGCGCGCGGTGCACGCGCATGCGCTGCGTGCGCAATACACACGCGGCAAGATCGACGGCAAACCGGTGGTGGGCTACCAGCAGGAAGAAAACGTCGAGCCGAATTCCATCACCGAAACCTTCGTCGCCGCCAAGTTCTACATCGACAACTGGCGCTGGCGCGGCGTGCCGTTCTATCTGCGCACCGGCAAGCGCATGCCGCACCAGACCTCGATGATCGCGATCCGCTTCCGCCATCCGCCGCAGCAGCTTTTCCGCGAAACCCCGCTCGAATCGGTCGATCCCAACTGGATACTGCTGTCGATCCAGCCGGACGAATCGATGCGCATGGAAATCCACGTCAAGCAGCCCGGGCTCGACATGGATACCCGGCTGATGCAGATGAACGCGAGTTTCCTGAAAACCGATGAGCAGACGCTCGACGCCTACGAAACCCTGCTGCTCGACGTCATCGAGGGCGACCGTTCGCTGTTCCTGCGCTTTGACGAAATCGAATGGGCGTGGCGGGTGGTCGATCCCATCCTCAAGCACTGGGCGGTCGAACGCGAATACATCCCGACCTATCCTGCCGGCAGCTGGGGTTCGGCGGATGCCAACCGCCTGTTCGACAACGACGACCAGGTCTGGCGTAACGAACTTTAAGAGAGTTGCCAAATTGAAATTAGCCGAGTTATGACGCAGCCCGAATGGCGGGTGTTTGCCGACGCCAACGCGCTGGTATCCGCACTGGCCGATGCACTGTGCGCCGAGGCCGAGGCTGCCATCGCGACACGAGGCGTGTTCCATCTTGTGCTGGCGGGCGGCTGCACGCCGCGTGAACTCTATCGCGCGCTGGCTGACAGGCATGCAGGCGATGAACGCTGGCAGGTCTGGTACGGCGACGAGCGATGTCTGCCGGCCGACCATCCCGAGCGCAACAGCGTGATGAGTGAGGCGGCCTGGCTTGCGGCGTCAAGCATCCCGTCCGAAAACCGACGTTTAATCCCGGCCGAACTCGGCGCGCGCGAGGCCGCAGGCTTGTATGGTGATTGGCTGACAGGCGTGGGAGATTTCGATGTCGTCCTGCTCGGCATGGGCGGGGACGGCCACACCGCGAGCCTGTTTCCGGGACGCGACTGGGGCGGCGCGCCGGGCAGTCCGGATGTGCTGGCAGTCCATGCCGCGCCGAAGCCGCCGCCCGAACGGGTGAGCCTGTCAGCGGCGCGGTTGAATCGCAGTCGGCATTTGTGGTTTGTAATCACCGGTTCAGGCAAGCGTGAAGCGCTGCAGCGCTGGCGGAACGGCGAGGCCTTGCCGGTGTCGGGGCTGCGGGGGAAAGCTGAAACCGTCGCATGGCTGGATGCCGCGGCTTGGCCTGGAGACGCCTGATCAGGCGCCCGGCTCGGGTTCCGGAGCGGGTGCTTTCCTGAATTGTTTGTCCGCCGCCAGCATCGCCTGGCGCGTTGCCGGCGTTTCAAGACTGATGCGGCCGAGCGTGCCGCTGCGGTAATCGGTCAGCAGGACCATCGCGGCCTTTTCCAGGTCGAGTTCGCCGCCGCGCCCCTTGAGGATGCAGCCGCGCTTTTTCGCCACCGCTTCCAGCACGCCGGTGGCGTCGAGTCCTTCCAGCGAAAAACCATAGCGTGCCTTCAGCAGAGCCGGATAACGCTCGAGCAGGATGCCCGCCAGGAATATCGCCACCTCCTCGTCGATCACCGCGTTGCGGCCGATCGCGTGGCTCGCCGCCAGCATGAAGCCGTCCGAGTCGTGCTCGATCTTCGGCCAGGTCATCCCGGGCGTGTCGACCAGGATCAGGCGCGGCGACAGGTTGATGCGCTGCTGCGACTTGGTCACCGCGGGCTCGTCGCCCACCGCCGCGACGCGGCGCTTCACCCAGGTGTTCATCAGCGTCGACTTGCCGACGTTGGGGATGCCCATGATCATCAGCCGCAATGGCTTGAAGGTGTCGTCGCGGTGCGGCGCCAGCTTTTGCGCCAGCGCCGGCAGCTTGGCCACGTCGGATGCTTTCTTGGCGGAAATCGCCACCGCCAGCACGCCGGGCTGCTTGTTGAAGTAATCGATCCAGGCGCGCGTCGCCTCGGGATCGGCGAGATCGGCCTTGTTCAGGAGCTTGAGGCAGGCCCGCTGCCGATGGGTGCGCAGTTCGTGGATCATCGGGTTGCTGCCCGCTTCCGGCAGGCGCGCGTCGAGCACCTCGACCACCACGTCGATCTGCGCCATCGTCTCCGCGGCTTTCTTGCGCGCGGTGGTCATGTGACCGGGGAACCACTGGATCGCCATGGGGTGTGGGTCTCAGGAAAGGGACGCGATTATCCCGGAAACGGCCGCTTCCGGGATAAATCCCGCTCGTCCGGGTTTAGCCGGCACCGCCGCCGCTGCCCACGCCGTGCGCTGCGGCCAGCACCAGCGCATCGAAGTCGGCCGCGCTCATCAGCCCACGCTCGGCGACGATGTCGCGCACCGGGCGGCCGGATTTTTCCGATTCCTTGGCGACTTCGGCGGCCTGGTTGTAGCCGATCCGGGTGTTGAGGAGAGTAGCGAGCGCGACGCTCTGGTGGATGAAGAAGGCGCAGCGCTCGCGGTTGACGACGATGCCCTTGAGGTTCTTCTCGGTGGCGGCGTTCATCGCGTTGGTCAGCCAGTCCATGGCGTCGAACAGCGCGGAGCCGAGCGCCGGCATCATCACGTTGAGTTCCATCTGCCCGGCCTGCACCATGTAGGAGACGGCGGCGTCCTGCCCCAGCACCTGGAAGCAGACCTGGTTCAGCATCTCGAACATCACCGGGTTGACCTTGCCCGGCATGATGGAAGACCCCGGCTGCACCGGCGGCAGCTGGATTTCGCCCAAGCCCGTGCGCGGGCCGGACGCCAAGAGGCGCAGGTCGTTGGAGATGCGGGTGAGTTCCAGCGCCAGGTTGCGGATTTCGCCCGACAGCCGTGCCAGGTCGTTCATCGACTGCATCTGCGCGACCAGTTGGCCGACGCGGATCGGCTCGCCGGTGAGTGTGGCCAGTTCGGCGGCGGCGCGCGCCGGGTAATCGGGTGAGGTGTTGAGGCCGGTGCCGGCGGCCGAGCCGCCCAGCCCGATTTCGCACAGCGCCGGGCGCACTGCGTCGAGACTCGACGCACAACGCGTGAGCGTCCAGGCGTAGCCGGCGAATTCCTGGCCCAGCGTGGTCGGCACGGCGTCCTGTAGATGGGTGCGGCAGGACTTCACGGTGTCCTTTTCGCGTTCGGCCAGGCGGCTGAATTCCGCCGCCATCGCGTGCACCGCAGAGGTCAGGCGCGGCAGCTTGGCCAGCACGGCGAGGCGGATCGCGGTCGGGATGGTGTCGTTGGTCGACTGCCCCATGTTGACGTCGTCGTTGGGATTGACCGGCTTGTAGGCACCCCTTTCGCCGCCCAGCGCCGCGTTGGCGAGGTTGGCGATGACTTCGTTGCTGTTCATGTTGTGGCTGGTGCCGGCGCCGGCCTGGAAGCGGTCGACCACGAATTGGTCGCTATACTCGCCTGCGAGAATTTTCTCGCAGGCCGCTGCGATGGCATCGCGCTTTTCTTCGGGCAGCCAGCCGGGCTGGCAGTTGGCGCGCGCGGCGGCGAGCTTGATGCGCACGTGCGCTAGTACGAAATCCATATCCGGAAGACGGCCCGAAATGGGAAAATTCGCCACGGCGCGCGCGGTTTGTGCGCCATACCAGGCGGCTTCGGGAACCTGGACCTCGCCAAGCGAGTCTTTCTCGGTGCGGAATTCATTCATGATGGAAAAATAATGCAAACGATACAAAGAACGCGATTTTATCCGATGTGGCTGGCCGGGCTGCTGCTGGCGTTGACGGCGACATGGGCACAGGCGGCAGATTTCAAGGTGACCGACACCCACGGCAAGACCCACACGCTGTCCGGCTACAAGGGCAAGTGGGTGCTGGTGAATTACTGGGCAACCTGGTGCCCGCCCTGCCTGGAGGAAATCCCCGACCTGATCGCGCTGAACGAAGACAAGAAAAACAATCTTGTGGTCATCGGCGTCGCCATGGATTACCGCAGCGCCAAGCAGGTGACCGATTTTGCCGACGGCCTGCTGGTCGATTACCCGATCGTGCTGGGTACGCCCGAAATCGTGAGGCAGATCGGCCCGGTTCAGGGTTTGCCGACCACCTATCTATTCAACCCTGAGGGTAAAATGGTCGCCCAGCAAGTGGGACTGATCACCCGCGCGGCGGTGGAAAGCTACATTGCCACCAAGCCTGCCCGACCGAAAAAATGATTCTGAGTGCAATAGAGGTGATGCCATGCGCCAACTGCTAATCGCTTTTTTCCTGCTGTTTGCCGCGCCTGCCTGGGCGGAAACACGCGATCCGGCCAACCATTTCTTCCAGCCCAAGTTCGGGGACCTGCAGGCCGATTTGCAGGAAGCCAAAAAGCAGGGAAAGAAGGGCATATTCCTGTTTTTCGAAATGGACGACTGTCCATTCTGCGAGCGCATGAAAACCACCATCCTCAACCAGTCCGAAGTGCAGGATGACTATCGCGCCAAATTCCTGCTGTATCCGATCGACGTCAACGGCGATACCGAACTCACAGATTTTCAGGGCAATGCCACCACCGAAAAGGCGTTCGCCTTTGGCCTGCGCGTGCGCGCCACGCCGGTGCTGATGTTCATCGATCTCGATGGCAAGCTGATGGCGCGCCATACCGGCCCGGTCAAGGACAAGGACGAATTCCTGCTGCTGGGGCGCTATGTCAGCGAAGGCGCCTACGCGACGCAGCATTTCACCAAGTACAAGCAAGGCAAATGAAGCGCGCTGCCTGGAGTGTGGTGCTGGCGTGCATATTGTCCGGCACGGCACTGGCGGAGCGCCTGACACTGGATGAAGCGTTGGCATCCGTGGGTGCTGCCCATCCCGACCGGCGCATGGCCGAGAGCGATCTTGCGCTGTCGCGCGCCGACCGCGACCAGGCGGCCAGCCGGCAGGATTTCAGCCTGTTTCTGGACGGCAGCCTGCGTCGGGGAAAGCAACCGGAAGGAGACTGGCAGCCGGACAATATCGGCCGCATTGTTGCGCGCAAGCCTTTGCTGGATTTCGGCCGAACCGGCCAGGCTGTCGCTGCAGCCGATCAGGAAATCGCCGCGCGCCAGGCCGACCTGCTCAATATCGAAAGCCTGCGGCGCATCGACATCATGGCGCGTTACTTCGATGTGCTGCTGGCCGATCAGCAGTACGTCGCGGACAACGAGTTCATGACGGTGGCCTATCTCGACTGGGACAAGGCCCGTGAGCGCTTTGAACTGGGAATCGGCAACCGCCCCGACCTGCTGCGTCTGGAAGCCTTCTATCAGGACTGGCGCGAGCGCCGCAATGCCAGCCTGCAGCGCATGCGCAGCGCCCGGCAGAAGCTCGCGCATGCCATGTATCGTCCGAACCAGCTTCCGACAACGCTTGCGGAACCGGCTTTGAAAGACAATGCCCGGCCGGTGCCCGACTACGATTCGCTGCTGACCTGGGTGATGCAGAAGAACCCGCGCGTGCAGGCCTTGCAGGCGCAACTCGCGGCGTCTGATGCGCGGCTTGCCGCGATTCGCGCCGAACGCAATCCGATGCTGGATGCCGAAGTGTTTGGTGCCGGCTATAGCCGTGACTCGAGCACGCGCGATGAAGTGAGTGCCGGGCTGGTATTCAATATTCCCCTGTATCAGGGCGGACGCGTGGATGCGCGCGTGGCGCGCGAGCTGGCGCAGAAAGAGCGCCGCGCCGCCGAACTCGAAAAACTCAAGCTCGATCTTTCGGACTCGCTTCTCGCCACCCTGCAGGAGATCGAGTGGCTGCGCGGCAGCGGCATCGGCGCCGCCGAGAAGCAGGTGGAATATCGCGACTGGGTGCTGGAGCGCGCGCGGGCCGAGTATGAACTCGAACTGAAAACCAATCTGGGGAACAGCATGGCTGAAACCCAGGCGGCGCAGCTGCGGCGCAAACAGATGGAATATCGCCTGGCGCTGGCGCTCGCCCGGCTGGAAGCATTGTCCGGCGGCAGCCTGCCGCCTGTTGAGGGAGCACGGTAATGAAGCAGCGCATTGTGGCCATTGCACTGGCCGGGTTGTGTCTTGGGGGCGCGAGTTCACTCTGGGCAGCGGACAAGGTGGAACTCACCACCCGCGTGTCCGGTGTGGTCGAGGCGGTCCTGGTGAAGCCCGGGCAGCGCGTGAAAAAGGGCGCGGTGCTGCTGCGTCTCGACAGGACCGTGCTGCAGGCACGTCTTGACGAGGCAACGGCAGAGCAGGCGCGCGCGGATGCCGATGAGGCGGACGCCAGGCGCGAACTGGAGCGGGCGGAGGAACTGTTCAACCGTACCGTGTCGTCGGCCAGCGAACTCGAAGCGGCCACGCTGCGTCATGTACGGGCGAAAGCCGCCCTTTCGGGCGCCAATGCGCGCCTCATGATTGCGAAAAAGAACCTCGGCGACGCCGAACTCAAGGCGCCTTTCAGCGGTGTGGTCAGTTCGGTGCCGGGCGGGCCGGGCACCGTGGTGACGGCGGATTGCCAGCCGAAAACGCTGGTCATCCTCAGTTCTCAGCCCTGATCAGTTGGCCGGATAGGCCCGCCGCATTTCGGGAGCGGCTTTCCTGCCAGCGCCGCCATGACACCCACACGTGGTTGCCCCGCTCCAGCCCCGGCGCGTGGCCGCAAGCCTGCACAAGCGCCTTTCCAGGGTGGCGACAGGCTGCGGAAATAACTGCGGGGGATCGCTGAAAATTGCGCGGATGGAAGAGCCGAAAGGGTTCCGGCGGGGTTTGGCTGGCCTGGGGCCGACTCAATTCAAGTTGCGTGATGCGGCGGATGCGTCGGCCGATTTGGTGCTGGGGGTGTAATCCCAATGGCGCTTCCAGGCGCCGACGACGAGGTTGGGGTATTCCGGGCGGCCCAGGCTGCCGTTGTAGCGGCCCAGCGCGCGGAACAGGTCGCCGCGTTCGATGTCGATGTAGTGGCGCAGGATCAGCGCGCCGTATCTCAGGTTGGTGCGCAGTTGGAACAGGTTGTGGTCGGAGCTGCCGATGGTCTTGGCCCAGAACGGCATCACCTGCGTGTAGCCGCGCGCCCCCACCGGCGACACCGCATATTTGCGGAAGCCGCTTTCGACCTGGATCAGCCCCAGCATCAGCTGCGGGTCGACCCCGGCGCGCGAGGCCTCCCAGTGCAGGGTGGTCAGGAATTCCATCCGCTCGGCTTCGTCCGGTATGCGCCTGGCGAGCCGGCGCGACATTTCCTTCAGCCAGGCCGTTTCGTCGGAGACGTTGCGAAACGCGGTGCGGGTCACCGCGGTGTCGGCCAGCGCACGCTGCAGCGAGGCGCGCACATTGGCCGACATCGCCTCCTCGCGCTGCCCGCCCGCCTGTGCGGGCAGGGCAAGCAGCAGGGCGGCGATCAAGAGGCCGATGTGCGTGGTCTTGTTCATGTCAGCTTTCCAGCAATCCTTTCAACAATTTCGTCGCATCGGCAAGCGCGATTTTTTGCGCTTCGCCGCTTTGTCCTGCCTCCGGCCGGCGCGGCTGGTATTCGATCATGCCGTCCTTCAGCCCGCGCTCGCCTATCGTCACGCGGTGCGGGATGCCGATCAGCTCGGCATCGGCAAACATCACGCCGGGGCGTTCGTCGCGGTCATCCAGCAACACGTCAAAGCCGGCGGCCGTCAGTTCATCATAGAACGTATCGGCAGCAGCTTTAACCATCTCGCTCTTGCCGTAGCCGATGGCCACAATCACTAGCAAGAACGGTGCCATGGTCGTCGGCCAGATGATGCCTTTCTCGTCGTGGTGCTGCTCGATGGCCGAGGCCACGATGCGCGACACGCCGATGCCATAGCAGCCCATTTCCATCGCCTGAGACTTGCCCGCCTCGTCCAGATAGGTCGCGTTCATCGCCTGCGAATACTTGCTGCCGAGCTGGAACACGTGGCCGACCTCGATGCCGCGGCACAGTTGCAAGCTGCCTTGGCCGTCTGGGCTGGGATCGCCGGGCATGACATTCCTTATATCGGCCACAACATCCGGTTCCTGCAGGTCACGGCCGAAATTGACGCCGGCGAGGTGGAATTTCGGCTTGTTCGCACCGCAGACAAAGTCGCTCATCACGGAGACAGCGCGGTCGGCGATGACCCGGATTTTGGTGCGGTCGACCCCGACCGGCCCCAGAAAACCGGGCGGGCAGTCGAAGGTCGCCCGGATCTCGGCTTCGTTCGCCAGGCGGAAATCCGCCATGCCTGGGTGCTTGCCGAGCTTGACTTCGTTCAGCATGTGATCGCCGCGCAGCAGCAGGACGACCATCTCGTCGCTGGCCATGACGGCGATGAGCTTCACGGTGCGGGCGAGCGGGATGTCGAGCAGGGCGGCGACGTCCTCGCAGGTGGTCTGCTTCGGCGTATCCACCTCGCGCAGCGCTTCCTGCGGCGCGGAGCGGGGCGCCGCAGGCGCGAGCGCCTCCGCGAGCTCGACGTTGGCGGCGTAGTCGGAATCCGGGCAATACGCGATCAGGTCCTCGCCGGATTCCGCCAGCACGTGGAATTCGTGCGAGGCCGAGCCGCCGATGGCGCCGGTGTCGGCGGCCACCGGGCGGAAGGTCAGCCCCAGCCGGCTGAAAATTCGCGTGTAGGCGTCATACATGGTCTGGTAGGTTTCGGCGAGGCTGTCACGGCTGGCGTGGAAGGAATAGGCGTCCTTCATCAGGAACTCGCGCGCGCGCATGACGCCAAAGCGCGGCCGGATCTCGTCGCGGAACTTCATCTGGATCTGGTAGAAATTCAGCGGCAGCTGGCGGTAGCTCTTGATTTCGCGGCGCGCGACGTCGGTGATGACCTCCTCGTGGGTGGGGCCGAAGCAGAAGTCGCGCTGGTGGCGGTCCTTGATCTTCAGCATCTGCGGGCCGAACACCGCCCAGCGTCCGGTTTCCTCCCACAGCTCGGCCGGCTGCACCGCAGGCATCAGGAGTTCGATCGCCCCCGCGCGGTTCATCTCCTCGCGCACCACCGCCTCGACCCGGCGCAGCACGCGCAGCCCCAGCGGCATCCAGGTGTACAGCCCCGACCCCAGTCGCTTGATGAGGCCGGCGCGCAGCATCAGCTTGTGGCTGACGAGTTCGGCTTCGGAGGGGGCTTCCTTGGTGGTGGAAATGAAGAACCGGGTGGCGCGCATGGTGGAATAATCAGGACGAAAACGCGCATTTTAGCGTGCGGACGGGTAATCTTTCGCGCTCGATTAGGGGGGCAGGACAGCAATGCGCTTGAAGTTTGGTAAAAACCGGGCAAAGGATGACGGGCTGGAAGTGACCGAGGAACGCGGCATGCGCGTGCTGCATCTGGGCAGCCGCGCGATCCAGAGCGCGATGCGGGTGAGCCGGCCGTGGGACCTGGAACTCGCCTATACCCGCGCGATGATGGGTTTTTTGATGTTCAACCCGATACCGCAGGACGTGCTGATGATCGGCCTGGGCGGCGGCTCGCTCGCCAAGTTCATCCGCAAGCAGCGCCCGCAGACGCGCATTACCGCGGTGGAGATCGATCCGCAGGTGATTGCCGCCGCGCGCACGCACTTCGAGTTGCCGCCGGACGACGACACGCTGAGCGTGATCGAGGCTGACGGCGCGCTGTATGTGCGCCAGCATCCTGCCAGTGCCGACGTCATATTGCTGGACGGCTTCGACGCCGGCAATCAGGTCGAGGCGCTGGCGACGCAGACCTTTTATGCCGCCTGCCGCCGCGTGCTGAGGCCGGGCGGCGTGCTGGTGGTGAACCTGTGGGGGCGCGACGGCGATTTTGCCGAATATTTCGCGCGTCTGACGCGGGCGTTCGACGGCGAGGTCGGCTGGATTTCGGTGCAGAACAAGACCAACGTCATCGTGTTCGCATTTGCCGAGCCGGGTGCGCCGGCCAGGCTCGATGCAGTGGGGCCGCAACTGGCCGATTTGTCGAAACGCTGGGGACTCGATTTGCGCGGCTTCGCGCGAGATTTTCAGTGGGCGGAGGGCATTGCGCCGCTGCTCAAGTAAGGCGTCTTGTCCAGACGATGCAGGCGCACGCTTTCATCGTCCGAGCCGGATGCCAGTGTGCGTCCATCGGGGCTGAAGCGGAGGATTGCGCCGCACAGTTCGTGTGTCTGGTAGCGCTTCACCACCCTGAAGTCGGTGGTGTCGAGGAGACGGATCGCGGAGTCGGTATGGTGCCCCAGTGTGGACAGATAACGGCCGTCCGGGCTGAAAGCGACTGAGGCCAGCAAGCCGTTGTGCTCGGTCGGGATGGAACGCATCGTGCCGCTCGCCAGATCCCATACGTGCAGGCGGAACCAGCTGCCTGCAGCCAGCATGCGGCCGTCCGGGCTGAATTGCAGATCGTGCGGGGCGCCTTCCATGGCCAGGATGGCGCGCGGAGTGAAATCCGCACCCAGCACCAGGATGCGGTGATGAAGCCCGACCGCCAGTTGATTCCCGTGTGCGCTGAGCGCCGTCACTTTCTCGTCCAGCGGGATGTCGCGCAGGGTGTCGGCGGACCAGACGCGCACCCGCCCATCAGCATGGCCGCTGACCGCTTGGCCCTGAAACAGGGCCAGGGCGGTTACGCCCGTGCCTTTCACCTGCCCCTTGATCCGCTGCCCGTGCCACAGGATCAGGCGGCCATCGTCCCTCCGCTGACAAAGGCTCCGCCGGCCAACGGCAGGATCGCGCGCACCGGACGGTCGTGGGCGCGCGCCTCGCCGCGGGGCCGTCGTGTCGCGGCATCCCAAATCCGGATGTCGCCACGGAAACCACCGCTGATGAACTGTTGTCCATTAATTGAGTAGCTAAGCGCGGTGGTGCCGAATTCATGTATCCCTGCCAGCACCTGATCCGGGGGATCGGCCGTCATCAGGTTTGAACACCCTGACAAAAAATGAATAAAAACAAGGATTAACGTCATGTTTTTGGCTATGGCGGGTTTGCAATTTCTGGCGGGTGTGAAAGAATGCAGTTAATTGAATTGATGAATGGTGGCGGCCATGATTGACCGAGAAGGGTACCGCCCGAACGTAGGCATTATATTGTGCAACGCGCAGAACCAGGTTTTCTGGGGCAAGCGCGTCAACCAGCACGCCTGGCAATTCCCCCAGGGCGGCATCAACGCAGGGGAAACGCCGGAACAGGCCATGTTCCGGGAACTGGAAGAAGAAGTCGGCCTGCAGCCCGAGCATGTTCGCATCCTCGGACGCACGCGCGAGTGGCTGCGCTACGACGTGCCTGCGCACTGGACGCGGCGCGACAGTCGCGGCCTCTATCGCGGTCAGAAGCAGATCTGGTTTTTGCTGCGCCTGACCGGACGTGATTGCGACGTCTCGCTGCGTGCCAGCGGCCACCCCGAATTCGATGCCTGGCGCTGGAACGAGTACTGGGTGTCGATGGAGGCGGTGGTCGACTTCAAGCGCGATGTCTACCGCCTGGCGCTTGAGGAACTGGAGCGCTATCTGCACAAGGACGTGCGTTTTTTGCGGCAACGCGCGCGTCGCCTGTGCGACCGCCGCGGCGCGGAACTGGATCTGCTGTTGAAGCCCTGAGTTCGGGTCGGCGGAGGCGTGATGAAGATCAGGATTGTCACTTCGAATTCGCTGACGGCCGACACGGAACCCCTCCCGGGCTTGCCCTTGTGGCAGCTGGTTCCCACCCGCGACCCATCCGGGCTGCGTCTGACCGATTTCATGATGCTGATTCCACGCCTGCGCAGCCGGCCGCGCGCCGAGATCGAGCGCGCCTCGCGCGACATTCAGGCGGTGCTGGCGCTGCATCAGGATGTCGTGTTTGCCGACCTCAACCTGAAGCTGAACCTGCTGTGGGTGTCGCTGCGCCCGCGGCCGGGGGCGATCAGCGAACTGGTCGCCGCGATCCGGTTGCGCGTGCCCGAGGCGGTGCTGGTGGGGCACTACGCCGACCCCCGTTAAGCGCGTTCCAGCGCTCCGCCGGCTGCAGTCCGGGCCTCATTTTGCAGGGCTTTCGATGTGGCCGGACGGTCCTGAATATCCCTGCAAATGCTAGGGAAACCCGCGTCCTTTCTGCGTTTCCGTTCACCCAAAGCGGCGGAAATCGTTAAAATGAGCGTTTGCTAATTAACCCGCTGGAGCAAACATGGCCGTTTCTGAACTTCAGGTGCAAACCGCACTGAAAGAGTTGGTTGATCCCAACACGCACAAGGATTACGTCTCGACCAAATCCGCTCGCAACATCAAGATCGACGGCGGTGCTGTCTCGGTCGATATCCTGCTGAGCTACCCGGCGCAGAGCCAGTTGGCCACCATCAAGCAGCAGGTCGAAGACAAGCTCAAGGGCATCGACGGCGTGACCACAGCCACCGCCAACGTCAGCTTCAAGATCGTTTCGCACAGCGTGCAGCGCGGCGTGAAGCTGATCCCCAACGTCAAGAACATCATCGCCGTGGCCTCCGGCAAGGGCGGCGTCGGCAAGTCGACCACCGCCGTCAACCTGGCGCTGGCGCTGGCCGCCGAAGGCGCGCGCGTCGGCATGCTGGACGCCGACATCTATGGCCCGTCGCAGCCGACCATGCTCGGCATCACCGACAAGCCCGAATCGACCGACGGCAAGAACCTCGAGCCGCTGATCGGCCACGGCATCCAGGCGATGTCGATCGGCTTCCTGATCGACGTCGAAACGCCCATGGTGTGGCGCGGTCCGATGGTGACGCAGGCGCTGGAGCAGTTGCTCAACAACACCAACTGGAGCGAGCTCGACTACCTGGTGGTCGACCTGCCGCCGGGTACCGGCGACATCCAGCTGACGCTGGCGCAGCGCGTGCCGGTGACCGGCGCAGTGATCGTCACCACGCCGCAGGACATCGCGCTGATCGACGCGCGCAAGGGCCTGAAGATGTTCGAGAAGGTCGGCATCCCCATCATCGGCGTGGTCGAGAACATGAGCCTGCACATCTGCTCGAACTGCGGCCACGAAGAGCGCATCTTCGGCGAAGGCGGCGGCGAGCGCATGTGCAAGGATTACAACGTCGAATTCCTCGGCGCGCTGCCGCTCGATGGCGCCATCCGCGCCGACACCGATTCCGGCAAGCCGTCGGTGGTGTCCGATCCGGACGGCCGCGTGACCGAAATCTACAAGAAGATCGCGCGCCGCGTTGCGGTTAAAATCGGCGAAACCGCGGTGGATCACTCCGCCAAGTTCCCCAACATCGTTATTTCCAATACCTGATGAGCATCAAGTCCGACCGATGGATCCGCCGCATGGCGGCTGAGCAGAACATGATCGAACCGTTCGAACCGGGGCAGATCAAACAGGCCAATGGCCGCCCCATCGTGTCGTACGGCACGTCGAGCTACGGCTACGACGTGCGCTGTGCCAACGAATTCAAGCTGTTCACCAACATCAATTCCACCATCGTCGATCCCAAGGCGTTCGATCCGAACTCCTTCGTCGAGGTGAAGGGCGATTCCTGCATCATTCCGCCCAATTCCTTTGCACTGGCGCGCACGGTGGAATATTTCCGCATTCCACGCAACGTGCTGACCATTTGCCTCGGAAAAAGTACCTATGCGCGTTGCGGCATCATTGTCAACGTGACGCCGCTCGAGCCCGAATGGGAAGGCCACGTGACGCTAGAGTTTTCCAACACCACGCCTCTGCCCGCGCGCATCTACGCCAACGAGGGCGTGGCGCAGATGCTGTTCCTCGAGTCCGACGAAGTGTGCGAAATCTCGTACCGCGACCGCGGTGGCAAGTACCAGGGTCAGGTCGGCGTGACCCTGCCCAAAATTTAACGCCACCGTCTCCCGGTCGACGTACAATCCGCGTTTTTCCCACGCTCAGACTCAGGGGCCGCCATGCGTTTCCGCTTTCCCGTTGTCATCATTGACGAAGACTTTCGCTCCGAAAACGCCTCGGGACTCGGCATCCGTACGCTTGCCGAAGCCATCGAGAAGGAAGGCATGGAAGTGCTCGGCGTCACCAATTACGGCGACCTGACCTCGTTCGCCCAGCAGCAGGCGCGCGCCTCGGCTTTCGTGCTGTCGATCGACGACGAGGAACTCGCAGGCAGTGACGAGGATACGAAAAACGCGCTGCAAAAGCTGCGCGCTTTCGTCGAGGAAGTGCGCTTCCGCAATGCCGAAATCCCGATTTTCCTGCACGGCGAAACGCGCACCGCGCGCCACATTCCCAACGACATCCTGCGCGAGTTGAACGGCTTCATCCACATGCTGGAAGACACGCCGGAATTTCTCGCCCGCTATATCGGTCGCGAGGCGCGTGCCTACCTCGATTCGCTGGTGCCGCCGTTCTTCCGCGCGCTGACCCATTACGCGGCGGACGGCTCGTATTCCTGGCACTGCCCCGGCCACTCCGGCGGGGTGGCATTCCTGAAGTCGCCGATCGGCCAGATGTTCCACCAGTTCTTCGGCGAGAACCTGCTGCGTGCCGACGTCTGCAACGCAGTGGACGAACTCGGCCAGCTGCTCGACCACACCGGTCCGGTGGGGGCGTCGGAGCGCAATGCGGCGCGCATCTTCAACTGCGATCACCTGTTCTTCGTCACCAACGGCACCTCGTCGTCGAATAAGATGGTGTGGCACGCCACCGTGGCGCCGGGCGACATCGTCGTGGTCGACCGCAACTGCCACAAGTCCATCCTGCACGCGATCATCATGTGCGGCGCGATTCCGATTTTCCTGACGCCCACGCGCAACCACTACGGCATCATCGGGCCGATCCCGCTGGACGAGTTCCGCCCGGAGAACATCCAGAAGAAAATCGCCGCGCATCCGTTCGCCAAGGACGTGAAGCGCAAGCCGCGCATCCTCACCATCACCCAGTCGACCTACGACGGCATCCTCTACAACGTCGACATGATCAAGGAACTGCTCGGCGACTACATCGACACCCTGCACTTCGACGAGGCCTGGCTGCCGCACGCGACCTTCCACGACTTCTATCGCGGCATGCACGCCATCGGCAGGGACCGCCCGCGTGCCAAGGATGCGCTGGTGTTCGCCACCCAGTCCACCCACAAGCTGCTGGCCGGCCTCTCGCAGGCCTCGCAGATCCTGGTGCAGGACTCGGAGACGCGCAAGCTCGACTTCACCCGCTTCAACGAAGCCTACCTGATGCACACCTCGACTTCGCCGCAGTACGCCATCATCGCCTCGTGCGACGTGGCGGCGGCGATGATGGAACCGCCCGGCGGCCCCGCGCTGGTGGAGGAGTCGATCAAGGAAGCGCTCGATTTCCGCCGCGCCATGCGCAAGGTCGACGCGGAGTTCGGCGATTCCTGGTGGTTCAAGGTGTGGGGACCCGAGAAGCTGGCCGACGAAGGCGTGGGCGACCGCGAGGACTGGATGCTGAAAGCCGGCGAGCGCTGGCACGAGTTCGGCAACCTCGCGTCCGGTTTCAACCTGCTCGACCCGATCAAGGCCACCGTCATCACGCCCGGCCTGGACATGGACGGCGCCTTCGCCGACTGGGGCATCCCGGCGGCGATCGTCACCAAATACCTGGCCGAGCACGGCGTCATCGTGGAGAAGACCGGGCTGTATTCCTTCTTCATCATGTTCACCATCGGCATCACCAAGGGCCGCTGGAATACGCTGGTGACCGCGCTGCAGCAGTTCAAGGCCGACTACGACGAAAACCAGCCGCTGTGGCGCGTGCTGCCCGAATTCATCGAGAAGCATCCACGCTACGAGAAAACCGGGCTCAAGGACCTGTGCGACCAGATCCACACCATCTACAAGGCGAACGATGTGGCGCGCCTGACCACCGAGATGTACCTGTCGGAAATGGCGCCGGCAATGAAACCGGCCGATGCGTTCGCCAAAATGGCGCACCGCGAGATCGAGCGGGTCGAGATCGACAAGCTTGAAGGACGCATCACCGCCATGCTGGTAACGCCCTACCCGCCGGGCATTCCCTTGCTGATTCCGGGCGAACGCTTCAACAGCACCATCGTGCGCTATCTGCAGTTCACCCGCGACTTCAACGTGAAATTCCCCGGCTTCGAGACCGATGTGCACGGACTGGTCGAAGACGTGGCCGCCGACGGCAAGGCTACGTATTACGTCGACTGCGTCATCTGAGCCTGCCGCCGGGCACGGCGACCGGCTTGATTTGTCAGGCAAAAAGCGTATGATTTGCAGTCCCCGGTTTGCCGGGGATTGTTTTTTACTTTGCTTTTTTACCTTGCTCTACCGCACCGCAGCGGGGGGCTGAACCGAAAGGAACAAGATGCGGCATTACGAAATCGTATTTATCGTCCATCCCGATCAGAGCGAGCAGGTGCCCGCCATGATCGAGCGTTACAAGAGCAATATCACCACGCGCGGCGGCAGCGTCCATCGCCTGGAAGACTGGGGCCGTCGCCAGATGGCCTACCCGATCCAGAAGGTCCACAAGGCCCATTACGTGCTGATGAACATCGAGTGCGACCAGGAAACCCTGGAAGAACTCGAGCACGGCTTCAAGTTCAACGATGCCGTTCTGCGCCATCTGACCATCAAGCGCGACGACGCCGTCACCACGGCCTCGCCGATGATGAAGGAAGAGAAGTCGCGCGACGTGCTGGACAGCGCCAAGGCCGAAGGCGCCAAGCCGGAAGCAGCAGCCGAACAGCCTGCCGCAGCCTGAGTGAGTGCCGGGTTGAATGAGTGAACAGGCTGCTCATCAGCGGAGCCCTCATCCAGGTTGATCCTGTGCGTTACAGCCCGGCAGGCGTGCCGATTGCAGAAGCGGTGATTCATCATCGCAGCAGTCAGACAGTGGCCACGCAAGCCCGGCAGGTGGAATGCGAGTTGACAGTGCAGGCAAGCGGATCGCTCGCTGCCCAGTTGGCTCAATTGACCACCGGAACGCAGGTCAAACTGGAAGGCGCGTTGAATCGACGCAGCGTGAACAGCCGGCAATTGATATTGATATTGAATCGAATCGAAAAGGAATAAATCATGGCACGTCCCATGGGTGGTAAATCCGGCGGCAAGTTCGCCAAAAAAGGCGGCCGCGACAGCGGCAATCGTGGTCTCTTCAAGCGTCGCAAGTTCTGCCGCTTCACCGTCGACAAGGTGGTTGAAGTCGACTACAAGGACATCGAAGTGCTGAAGGAATTCATCGCCGAAAACGGCCGCATCATTCCGGCCCGCATCACCGGCACCAAGGCGCATTACCAGCGTCAGCTGGGCACCGCGATCAAGCGCGCGCGCTTCCTGGCGCTCATGCCCTACACCGACCTGCATTAAAAGGAGACGACCATGCAAATTATCCTGATGGACAAAGTCGTCAACCTGGGCAATCTGGGTGACGTGGTCAAGGTGAAAGACGGCTATGCCCGCAACTTTCTGATTCCCACCGGCCGTGCGCGTCGCGCCACGCAAGCCAACATGGAAGCGTTTGCCGCGCAGAAAGCCGAACTGGAACGCGTCGCCGCCGAGAAGCTGGCCGATTCCCAGCGTCGCGCCGAAAAGCTGGAAGGTACGCGCGTGACGATCCGCCAGAAGGCTGGCGTCGATGGCCGTCTGTTTGGCTCGATCACCAATGCCGACATCGCCGACGCACTGAAGGCGCAGGGCCATGAAGTGGCCAAGGCGGAAGTCCGTCTTCCCGAAGGCCCGTTTAAGGCCATCGGTGAATACCCCGTGGTTGTGGGTCTGCATCACGATGTGGTTGCCAACATCACGGTGACTGTGGCCGGCGAACAGTAATTCCGCCGGAAACATCCAAAAAGGGGGCCGCGGGCTCCCTTTTTTATTCCTGATTGTTCACGCTTTATCCACAAGCTTATCCCTTGGTGGGAGTAGGGCACGAGACTAGAATCCTGACATGGCCGCCATTCATTCGCTGACTGCAAATTCCGATCCCCAACTGACGCAGATGCGCCTGCCGCCGCACTCGCTCGAGGCGGAGCAGGCCGTGCTGGGCGGCCTGCTGCTGGACAACAGCGCCTGGGACCGCATCGGCGACGTGGTGTCGGAAAGCGATTTCTACCGCCAGGATCATCGCCAGATCCTGCGCGCGATCGTGCGGCAGATTGCCGAAAACCGGCCGGCCGACGCGGTGACGGTGTCCGAAGCGCTGCAGTCGATGGGCCAGATCGAAAGCGTCGGCGGCCTGGCGTATATCGTCGCGCTGGCGAGCAACACGCCGTCGGCGGCCAACATCCGTCGCTATGCCGAGATCGTGCGCGAGCGCTCGGTGATGCGCCGCCTGGCCGAAGTGGCGACCGGGATCGCCGACACGGCCTATTCGCCGGCCGGGCGCAGCGCCTCGCAGCTGCTCGACGAGGCCGAAGCCAAGGTGTTCGAGATCGCCGAATCCGGCAGCCGCGGGCAGGCGGGCTTCACCGAAATCAAGCCGCTCCTGAAGGAAGTGGTCGAGCGCATCGACGAGCTCTACCACCGCGATAACGATTCCGGCATCACCGGCGTGCCCACCGGTTTCCACGACCTCGACCAGAAGACCTCGGGCCTGCAGCCGGGAGACCTCGTCATCGTCGCCGGCCGGCCTTCCATGGGCAAGACCGCTTTTTCGCTCAACATGGCCGAAAACGTCGCGCTCGATACCGGCCTGCCGGTGGCCGTGTTCTCGATGGAAATGGGTGGCGCCCAGTTGGTGATGCGGATGATCGGTTCGGTCGGCAAGCTCGATCAGCACCGCCTGCGCACCGGCAAGCTGGGCGAGGACGACTGGCAGCGACTGACCTACGCACTGGGCAAGCTCAACGATGCGCCGGTCTTCATCGACGAGACGCCGGGGCTCAACGTGCTGGAACTGCGCGCACGGGCGCGCCGGCTGATGCGCCAGTGCGGCAAGCTGGGCCTCATCGTGATCGACTACATCCAGTTGATGTCGGCCAGCAGCTCGGGCGAGAACCGCGCCACCGAAATCTCGGAAATCTCGCGGGCCTTGAAGGGCCTGGCCAAGGAACTGCACGTGCCGGTGGTCGCGCTGTCGCAGTTGAACCGCGGCCTGGAACAGCGCCCCAACAAGCGCCCGGTGATGTCCGACCTGCGCGAATCGGGCGCCATCGAGCAGGATGCCGACGTCATCCTGTTCATCTACCGTGACGAGGTCTACAACCCCGACACGCAGGACAAGGGCACGGCGGAAATCATCATCAGCAAGCAGCGTAACGGCCCCATCGGCACCGTGCGACTGGCCTTCATCGGCGAATACACGCGCTTCGAATCCCTGGCACAGCCGGGCTCGTACTAAGCGAATGCGGCCCATCCAGGCCCGGATATCCATTGGCGCGATGGCGCACAACCTGCGCGTGGCGCGCAGCCATGCCGGTGCGGCGCGCGTGTTTGCCGTGGTCAAGGCCAATGCCTACGGCCACGGTCTGTCGCGCGCGCGACGCGCACTGGCGGCCGCGGATGGCTTTGCCGTGCTGACGCTGGAAGAGGCCGCCAACCTGCGGCAGATGGGCGTGGATCAGCCCATCCTGCTGCTGGAAGGGATCTTCGGTGCCGATGAAATCGCCGCCTGCGCCGAACTCGATCTGTGGCCGGTGCTGCACCATGCAGCGCAGCTCGACTGGCTCGAACAGCGCCCCCCCGCACGTCCCATTCACATCTTTCTCAAATTTGACAGTGGCATGCACCGGCTGGGTTTCCCGCTTGCCGGGCACGCTGCGATCGTTGGGCGGGCAAAAAGCCTGCCGGGGGTGACCGGGGTGACCCTGATGACCCACTTTGCCCAGGCAGACGAGGCCGCAGGGGTGGACTGGCAGTTGCAGCCTTTTCTGCGTGAAATGGCCGGCTATGGTCTGCCCTGGAGCAGTGCCAATTCAGCAGCGCTGCTGCGCTACCCGGATACCTCGGGGGCCTGGGTGCGGCCGGGGCTGATGCTCTACGGCGCCTCGCCCTTTGCCGAGTTGCCAACTGAACAACTGGGACTGCGCCCCGCGATGACCCTGCAATCGGAAATCATCAGCGTGCAGACCCTGCAGCCGGGCGAAGGCGTGGGCTACGGCCAGCTGTTCCGGGCTGATCACGCGATGCGGGTGGGGGTCGTCGCCTGCGGTTATGCGGACGGCTATCCGCGCCATGCGCTGACGGGCACCCCGGTTCTGGTCGATGGCCGCCCCAGTCGAACCCTGGGACGGGTGTCGATGGACATGCTGTGCGTGGATCTGGCCGCGTATGCCGATGCAGGCGTCGGCAGTCCGGTGGTGCTATGGGGAGAGGGACTGCCGGTGGACGCGGTGGCCGCCGCCGCCGGTACCAGCAGCTATGAACTCTTGTGCGCGCTGGCGGCACGGGTGCCGGTGGTCGAGACCGATTGAAGCGAGTCTCCTCGACATGAAAGAGCGGGGCATGCCCCGCTATTTTTATGTCGTTGGATCCGGCGCGCGAAAGCACTCCAGATGGCGTTCACCTCGGGTGAATGTCGCACAGTCAAACGTCTGGGCCGCCGTGTCCAAGGCCGTGGCAAATGCGGAAAAGTCAGCAATGCCTTCGTAAACCTCCATCCACGTCGTCGCATCGTCACAACGGCTCAGCCGCCGCGGCGGCGCGTCGCAGTGCATCGCCATCGCGCCCAGCAGCGCATCGATCCGGGTGGCGGCAAGCTGGGCCTGCGCGGGATCGATGCGGTAGTAGACGTAGGCGGACGTCACCTATTCGGGCAGCGCGTAGGGCAGGGGCTTCAGACGCAGTGCGGCGCCGTCGGCCGCTTTCAGGTGCAGGGTTTGCGTGTTCGCGCTTTCGACCTGCGCCACCGCCAGCACATCGAAGCCGCCGGCCGGCGCCGGGGCGGCATTGACCACGGTGCCGGTTGCCTGGCCCTCGATGTCGGCGCTGTACAGGCTGTCGCCCGGGGCGGCCTCGGCGTCCACATGCGCGAGGAACATGCGGCGCTTGAGCTTGCCCAGATACTGGCTGCGGGCGACGATTTCCTGGCCGGGGTAACAGCCTTTCTGGAAGCTGACGCCGCCGATGACTTCGAAGTTGACCATCTGCGGCACGAACTGCTCCTGCGTCGCGGCGACGATCATCGGAATGCCGGCATTGAGCCGCAGCCAGTCCCACACCGGGGCGCCGACCGGGGTCGCCGACTGGCGTAGCGCCTGCCACACCGTAGCGGTGCGGTCGGGGACGATCGACAGAACGAACTTGTCCTCGCCCACGCGGACCACCTGGCCGGCTTCGCAGGCGGCCGAGCGCATCGCCGCGTCGGGCACCACGCCCATCGCAGCGCCGACAGCCGCCACCGCCTGCTTGCCGGCGACGACCAGCCGCACGGTCTCGTCGCTGGCGTCGCGGCCCTGCGCCTTGGCGCGCAGGATAAACATGGACAGGCGCTTCAGCACGCCGGGCAGGATGTCGCCCGAAAGCTGCAGGCAATAATCCTCGCCCTGACGCCATAGCAGGAAATTGCCGAGCAGGCGCCCCTTGGGGCTGCAGTAGCCGTTCCACTGCGCGGCGTCGGCGTGCAGGCTGCGCACGTCGTTGGTCAGCTGGCCCTGCAGGAAGGTCGCGGCTTCCTCGCCACGGAATGCGATGACGCCGAGTTGCGACAGATCCGCCACAATGGTGCCGTCCGCAGCCGCTGTGCGCTCGGCGGCAGGGTCGCCATAATTCAGCACGGTGGCGTGGTCGATCACCGCGCCTTGCGTTTGCAGAAAAGTTTTCCAGGAATCGATCACGATGCGGTCCAGTCAAAAGGGAATGTAATTAAGGCCAAAAGTGTACACGCTGATGCACGAGATTGAGTTCAAACCCTCACGCCGGCTGGGGCTGTTGCTGCGGGGCATGGCGGCGCTGGCGCTGCTTGCCGTCGGGCTGGCCGCCCTGCCGGTACCGGTGCGGCTGACGCTGGGGGGCATCGTGATCGGGCTGGCTGTCTGGGGCGAACGGCGGTCACGTCCAGGGGCAAGGCTGCGGGTTGCTGCAGACGGCCGGCTGCAATGCCTGGATGAGGCGATGGAATGGCGCGATGCCGCGGTGCTGGGCGACAGCTTCGTGTCGACCGGCCTGATCGTGTTGCGCTATCGGATGGCAGGAAAGGTGCGAACCCTGACGCTGCTGCCCGACAGCGCAGAAGCTGAAGATTTGCGCCGGCTCAGGGTGTCGCTACGCTGGGCACCCCGCACACGCTCGGACACAGCGTTCCCGGGCGCGGGTTGAGCACGGTGTTGCCGGCAATCGGCAGCGTCTCGGGGTAGTCGCGGCTGTAGTGCAGGCCGCGGCTTTCCTGGCGCAGTTGGGCCGAGCGGATGATGAGGTCGGCGCTTTGCACCAGATTGCGTAGCTCGATCAGGTCGTTGCTGACGCGGAAATTGCGGTAGAACTCGTCGATTTCGGATCGCAGCAGGCGGATGCGGTGGGTCGCGCGCGTCAGCCGCTTGTTGGTGCGCACGATGCCGACGTAGTCCCACATGAAACGGCGCAGCTCATCCCAGTTGTGCGATATCACCACCTCCTCGTCGGGGTCGGTGACGCGCGAGGCGTCCCAGGCCGGCAGGTCGAGCGCGGGGGCGGGCGGCGTGGCGAGGATGTCTGCGGCGGCGGCATGGCCGAACACCAGGCATTCCAGCAGCGAGTTTGATGCCAGCCGGTTGGCGCCGTGCAGGCCGGTGAAGGTGACTTCGCCCACCGCATGCAGGTTGCACAGGTCGGTGCGCGCGTTCATGTCGGTGACCACCCCGCCGCAGGTGTAGTGCGCGGCCGGCACCACCGGAATCGGCTGCTTCGTGATGTCGATGCCAAGTTCAAGGCAGCGGCGGTGGATGGTCGGGAAGTGCTCGCGCACGAAGTCGGCCGGCTTGTGGCTGATGTCGAGATAGACGCAGTCGATGCCGCGCTTCTTGATCTCGAAGTCGATCGCGCGGGCCACCACGTCGCGCGGCGCGAGCTCGGCGCGCTCGTCGTGCAGGTGCATGAAGCGGCTGCCGTCCGGCAGCAGCAGGTGGCCGCCTTCGCCGCGCACCGCCTCGCTGATGAGGAAGGATTTGGCGTGCGGATGGAACAGGCAGGTGGGGTGGAACTGCACGAATTCCAGGTTGGCCACCCGGCAGCCGGCGCGCCACGCCATCGCAATGCCGTCGCCGGTCGCGGTATCGGGGTTGGTGGTGTAGAGGTAGACCTTGCCGGCGCCGCCGGTCGCCAGCACGGTGTGGCCGGCGGCGAAGGTTTCGACCTCGCCGGTGCCCTTGTTCAGCGCGTAGGCGCCGTGGATCTGCCGTTCCTGGCCGCCCGCGCGCTTGCCCATGATGAGGTCGATGGCGACGTGCTGCTCGAAGGTGTCGATATTGGGGTGGGCGCGCACCCGTTCGAGCAGGCTGGTCTGCACTGCGTGGCCGGTGGCGTCGGCGGCGTGTACGACGCGGCGCCGGGAATGGCCGCCTTCGCGTGCGAGGTGCAGCGCGCCGGGTGCCTGCGGGTCAGGCGTAAAGGTGACGCCGTTTTGGGTCAGCCAGGTGATCATCTCGCGCGCCTGGCTGGCGACCATGCGGGTGACCGCCTCGTCGCATAGCCCGCCGCCGGCGATCATGGTGTCGCGGACGTGGGCCTCGATCGAGTCCTGGCTGTCCAGCGCGGCCGCAATCCCGCCTTGCGCCCAGTCGCTGGCGCCGTCGGTCATCAGGCGTTTGGTGACGATGGCAATGCGGCGCTGGTCGGCCAGTTTGAGCGCGGTGGTCAATGCGGCAAGGCCGCTGCCGAGGATCAGGACGTCGTATCTATGCATGGTGTCGCGGGATGATAGCAGGCTTGGGCCATGCCCGAATCAACCGGATCGGGATGAACTTTTTTACCAGGGGCGGCTCACATACGCAGAGAGATGCGGTCACGTATACTTTCAACATAAACATAAAGCAGCAGGGAGATATGTCGGACCGCGAACTGGATCAGGTGTTGGTCGAACGCGCCCAGCAGGGCGACAAGCGCGCTTTCGAGCTATTGGTGATCAAGTATCACCGCAAGCTCGGGCGGCTGCTGTCGCGCATGGTGCGCGATTCGGCTGAGGTGGAAGACATTACGCAGGAAGCCTTTATCAAGGCCTACCGCGCATTGCCCGGTTTCCGCGGCGAGAGTGCCTTCTACACCTGGCTGTATCGCATCGCCGTCAACACCGCCAAGAATTACCTGGTGGCGCACAAGCGGCAGCCGGTGTCGAGCGACGTGCAGGCAGAAGATGCGGAAAATTACGAGGAAGGCGACCTGTTGCGCGATATCGCGACGCCGGAAGCGGAACTCCAGAGCAAGCAGATCGCCAAAGCAGTCAACGAGGCAGTCGATGCCCTGCCCGAAGAATTGAGGACAGCCATCACGCTGCGCGAAATCGAAGGCATGAGCTACGAGGAAATCGCGCAGATGATGGAGTGCCCGATCGGCACCGTGCGCTCACGGATTTTCCGGGCGCGCGAGGCCATTGCGGAAAAGATACGCCCGATGCTGGGCACCAGTCAGGATAAAAGGTGGTAACCATGTCAGCACTTCGCAAACCCGATACGCTCCCCCAGATTCAAGCGGCCGATCCTATCCTGCAGCAGTTGTCCGCTGCGCTGGACGGCGAAACGGCACGCGCCGAAACCGAGGCCTGCGTCGCCGCCCTGAAACGCGACGACGCCCTGCGCCGAAACTGGTCCGAATACCATCTCATCGGCGACCTGATGCGCGGCGTGGCGCCGGCACCGGACGATTTCATGGCACGCTTCTCGGCGCAGCTCGCAATCGAGCCGACCGTGCTGGCGCCGCGTCGCAGCGTATGGCCGCAACGGGTCGCCGTGGCGTCGTTTGCCTCGCTGGCGGTATGGGGCGCGATCTCGATCACCGGCTGGATGGCCGAGGTGCCGTCCAGCCCGTCGATGGCAGTGGCGCCCGGCTTCCAGCAGGCCGCGCTGGAGGTTGAGCAGGCCTCCGATGACAGCCATCTCGCGCCCTATCGGGTGGCGCATCAGGAGTTCGCGCCGATGGCGGTGGCGTCGCCCTACCAGCGCGCGGTGGCGGTTGTGGCGGAGCCGCGCTGATGCAGGCGGCCTCTGTCTGGCGGCAGACCTGGCTGCTCGCGGGATTGGCCGGGTTGCTGGTCTTGTCCGGCGCGGCGCGTGCCGACGCCGTTCTTGACTGGCTCAACCGTGCCGCCGCCGCAGCCAAGCAGCAGAATTACAGTGGCGTCTATGTGTATCACCAGGGCGAGCATGTCGAGGTGCTGCGGGTGCTGCACCGCATCGATGCCAGCGGCGAAATGGAAAAGGTCGAGGTGCTGGACGGCGCGCCGCGCCAGTTTCTGCGCATCAATAATGACGTGTACTGCCACCTGCAGGATGGCAAGAATGTGCGTCTGGAACGCAATACGCCGCGCCGTTTCTTCCCGGCCTTGCTGCCGCCCGATCCGGCCAGCCTGCTCGAATACTACGAGGTGAAACTCGGCGGGACCGAGCGCGTGGCGGGACGGCTCTGCCAGATGGTGACGCTGGAGCCGCGCGACGGCTATCGCTACGCCTACAACCTGTGGCTCGACAAGCAGACCGGGCTGCCGCTGAAGTCGCGTATCGTCAACAGCAACGGCGGCGTGGTGTCGATGTTCGTTTTTTCCGAAATCCAGATCGGCAAGGCGCCCGATAGCCAGCTGTTCCGCAATGACCTGAAAGGCAAACGCATCCAGAAAGCCAGTCTCGACATGCCGGACGATGCTGACTGGAGCGTGACGCCGCCCCCAGGCTTTGAGCGGGTGCAGAAAGCCATTCGCCCGCTGCCGGGAAAAAAGATGCCGGTGACCCACCTGATTTTCTCGGATGGCCTCTCCGTGCTGTCCCTGTTCGTCGAGCCCGTCGACCCCGGAGTACAACGCCTGCGCGGCCTGTCGGCCGAAGGCGCGATCGGCGCCTATGCGCGCGAGGTCGACGGCTACACCGTGACGACCATGGGCGAAGTGCCGAGCCAGGCATTGATCGAAACCGGCAATTCGGCGCAAAGAAGGTAGGCCTGTCCATGCTGGAGCAAACCGTCGAGGTCATGAAAACCGCGCCGGATGGAATCTGGGTGCGGGCGGTCGAACCCTCGGGCTGCGGTACCTGCGGCGGCCAGGGATGCGCGTCCCGCCGCATAACCGAACTTTTCCAGCGCAAACCCCGTCTTTTTCTGGTCGATTGCGACCTGTCGCTTGCGCCCGGCGACCGCGCCGTGGTGGGCATCGCCGACGGCAGCGTGCTGAAGAGCGCATTGCGTGCCTACGGCATGCCATTGGGGCTGATGCTGGCGGGCGCGCTGCTGGCGCAGGCGGTGCAGCCTGGCGACGGGCCTGCGCTGTTTGGCATGCTGCTGGGCGGCATGATCGGCTGGCTGGCCGGGCGAGGCGGACGGACGGCGCGTCCGGTCGTGCTCAGGCGTGAAAAACAACCCCCGTTTCATCTGATGAAAGGACACCCATGATGAGAAAGGCTCTGGCAGCGACTGCGCTGGTGTTTGCCTTGTCGACACCCGCTTTGGCAAGGGAGGTGATGGATGTGGCCGATCTGGTCGAGACACACGGCCCTGCGGTGGTCAACATCAGCACCACCAAAATGGTGAAGCGCGGCGTCGAGGGCTTGCCTTTCGCCGTGCCCGACGAGGAGGACATGCAGGAGTTCTTCCGCCGCTTTTTCCCGGGCGTCCCCGGCGGGCGCGGGCCGATGCAGGAGATTCCCGCGCGTGGCGCCGGCTCCGGTTTCATCGTCAGCAGCGATGGCTACATCCTGACCAACGCCCATGTGGTGCGTGATGCCGACGAGGTCGAGGTCAAGCTGATCGACAAGCGGAAATTCATCGCCAAGGTGGTCGGTGCCGACAACCGTACCGATGTCGCCGTGATCAAGATTACCGCCAGCAGCCTGCCCGCGGTCAAGCTGGGCGACCCCGCCAAACTGCGCGTCGGCGAGGCGGTGGCGGCGATCGGCTCGCCGTTCGGCTTCGAAAACTCGGTCACCGCGGGCATCGTCTCGGCCAAGGGACGTTCGCTGCCGTCGGAAAGCTACGTGCCCTATATCCAGACCGATGTGCCGATCAACCCCGGCAACTCGGGTGGGCCGCTGTTCAACATGAAGGGCGAAGTGGTCGGCATCAATTCGCAGATCTACAGCCGCAGCGGCGGCTATCAGGGCGTGTCGTTCGCGATTCCGATCGACGTCGCAATGGAGGTTGCGGACCAGTTGAAGCGTGGCGGCAAGGTTTCGCGCGGCTGGCTGGGCGTGGTGGTCCAGGAAGTCACGGCCGATCTCGCCGAGTCGTTCGGGCTGGATCGCCCGCGCGGCGCACTGATTGCCCAGGTGCAGGCGGATGGCCCGGCGGCCAGGGCCGGCCTGCAGGCCGCCGATGTGATTCTGACATTCGACGGCAAACTGGTGGAAGACTCAGGCGATCTGCCGCGCATGGTCGGCATGGCCAAGCCGGGGACGAAAATCCCGCTGCAGGTGTGGCGCCGCGGCAAGGCGCAGACGGTGCTGGTGGAACTGGGCGAACTGCCGGCTGAGGAGACGCTGGCAGGTAAAAGCGGCAGGACGTATTCGCGGGGCGGGCTGGCCCTGTCCGAACTGACGGCCGACCAGCGGCGCGAACTCAGGATCGACCATGGCCTGCTGGTGGAAGAAGTCACCGGCGATGCCGCGCGCGCCGGCATCCGCGTCGGCGACGTGATCCTGGCGGTGAACAACGGCAAGGTCGCCACGGTCGAGGCCTTCCGCAAGGCCATTGCGACCGTCCCCAAGGGCAAGAGCGCGGCCATCCTGGTGCGGCGCGGCGAAGGCTCGCTGTATATTCCGCTGAAGATTTCGGGTGAGTAAAACGCTTACGCTTTACACGCGGGCGGACTGCCCGCTGTGCGAAGAGATGGTGGCAGAAGTGGCTGCGCTGGTAGCGGGAACCGGGCACCCTCTGCTGCCTCTGGATGTCGATGCCGACCCGGAACTCAAGGCGCGTTATGGCTGGGAGGTGCCGCTGCTGTTCGATGGCGACGCCGAGATCTGCCGCCATCAGCTGAATCTGCCGGCGCTTCAGGAATGGCTGCGCCTTAATCCCTGAAATCCGTTAAAATTCGGGGTCTTATCGAATCCCTGACCGGGCACGGAAGCGTGCCCGTTTTGTTGTGTCCCAGAACCTGATCCGCAATTTTTCCATCATTGCCCATATCGACCACGGCAAGTCCACGCTGGCCGACCGCCTGATCCAGTTTTGCGGCGGTCTGTCCGAGCGCGAGATGGAGGCGCAGGTGCTCGATTCGATGGACCTGGAGAAGGAACGCGGCATCACCATCAAGGCGCAGACCGCGGCGCTCACCTACAAGGCGCAGGACGGCCAGATCTACCGCCTGAACCTGATCGACACCCCCGGCCACGTCGACTTTTCCTACGAAGTCAGCCGCTCGCTCTCGGCGTGCGAAGGCGCGCTCCTGGTGGTCGACGCCTCGCAGGGGGTGGAAGCGCAGACCGTGGCCAACTGCTATACCGCGATCGACCTCGGCGTCGAGGTGATCCCGGTGCTGAACAAGATCGACCTGCCGGCGGCCGACCCCGATCGGGTGGCGGAAGAAATCGAGGATATCGTCGGGCTGGATGCGAGCGACGCGGTGCGTGCCTCGGCCAAGACCGGCATCGGCATTCCCGAAATCCTCGAAGTGGTGGTGAAGCAGGTGCCGCCGCCGCGCGGCAACGAGGATGCGCCGCTGAAGGCACTGATCATCGATTCCTGGTTCGACAACTACGTTGGCGTGGTCATGCTGGTGCGGGTGGTCGACGGCGTGCTGAAACCCAAGGACAAGATCCGCTTCATGGCCAGCGGCGCGCAGCACCTGACCGAACACGTCGGCGTGTTCACCCCGAAATCGGTCGACCGGCCGCAGCTTGCTGCGGGCGAGGTGGGTTTCGTCATCGCCGGCATCAAGGAACTCAAGTCGGCGCAGGTGGGCGACACCATCACCCTGCTCGATCGGCCCGCCAGCGCGCCGCTGCCGGGCTTCAAGAAGGTGCAGTCGCAGGTGTTCGCCGGGCTGTATCCGGTCGAGTCGCACGACTTCGAGGCGCTGCGCGACGCGCTGACCAAGCTGCAGCTGAACGACGCAGCGCTGCAGTTCGAGCCCGAGGTGTCGCAGGCGCTGGGCTTCGGCTTCCGCTGCGGCTTCCTCGGCCTGTTGCACATGGACATCGTGCAGGAGCGGCTGGAACGCGAGTACGACATGGACCTCATCACCACCGCGCCGACGGTGGTGTACGAAGTGCTGATGAAGGACGGCACGCTGATCAACGTCGAGAACCCGTTCAAGCTGCCCGAGCTGTCGAAGATCGAGGAAATCCGCGAGCCCATCATTACCGCGACGATTTTCGTGCCGGAAGAATTTGTCGGCAACGTGATCACCCTGTGCAACCAGAAGCGCGGCATGCAGCTCGACATGCAGTATCACGGCCGCCAGGTGATGCTGCGCTACGATCTGCCGATGAACGAAGTGGTGATGGATTTCTTCGACAAGCTGAAATCGACCAGCCGCGGCTATGCCTCGCTCGACTACGAATTCAAGGAATACCGCGCGGGCGACCTGGTCAAGCTCGACATCCTGGTCAACAATGAGAAGGTCGACGCGCTGTCCCTGATCGTGCATCGCGCCACCAGCGTTTATCGCGGTCGCGAACTGGCCTCCAAGATGCGCGAACTGATTCCGCGCCAGATGTTCGACGTGGCGGTGCAGGCTGCGATCGGCGCCAACATCATCGCGCGCGAGAACGTCAAGGCGCTGCGCAAGAACGTGCTCGCCAAGTGCTACGGCGGCGACATCACGCGCAAGAAGAAGCTGCTGGAAAAACAGAAGGCCGGCAAGCGCCGCATGAAGCAGGTCGGCAACGTCGAAATCCCGCAGGAAGCCTTTCTTGCGATCCTCCAGGTCTCGGACAAGTAAACATGAACTTTGCGCTCATCCTCTTCATCGCGCTGGCCGTCACCGGCGGCATCTGGCTGCTCGACTTGCTGGTACTGAAACGTTACCGCGACAGGGATGCCCGCGAACCGCTGTTGGTCGAATACGCCAAGAGCTTCTTTCCGGTCATCCTGATCGTGTTCGGCCTGCGCTCGTTTCTGGTCGAGCCGTTCAAGATCCCGTCCGGCTCGATGATGCCGACCCTGCTGATCGGCGACTTCATCCTGGTCAACAAATACACCTATGGCATCCGCCTGCCGGTGATCAACAAGAAAGTGGTGCAACTGAACAATCCCGAGCGCGGCGACGTCATGGTGTTCCGCTATCCGGCCGACCCCGGCCTCGATTACATCAAACGCGTGGTCGGTGTGCCGGGCGACGTCGTCGAGTACCGCAACAAGCAGCTCAGCATCAACGGTAAGCCGGTGCCAAGCGCCAGCACCGGCACCTACAGCTATGTCGGGAATGGCCTCAGTTACGTCACCGCCATGGTGTATGACGAACATCTCAACGGCGTCGGCCACAGCATGATGACCGAGCCGGGCAAACCGTCGGTTTATCCGCCGCAGGTGGTTGACTTCCCCAACCGTGAAAACTGCTCCTACAATGCCGACGGTGAAGGCTTCGTCTGCAAGGTTCCGGAAGGGCAGTATTTCATGATGGGCGACAACCGTGACGCCAGCAACGACAGCCGCTACTGGGGCTTCGTTCCGGACGAGAACATCGTCGGCAAGGCGTTTTTCATCTGGATGAACTTCGACGATTTCGGCCGCATCGGCACCACCATTCGATAAGGAGACACCATGCACTGCTTACGCCCCTTGAAATCCAGACAACGTGGCCTGACCATGTTCGGCTTCCTGTTCGTTGCCTTCGTACTGGTGGCCATCGCCATGCTGGCGATGAAGCTCGTGCCGGCCTATATTGAATTCTTCTCAGTGAAGAAAATTCTCGCTACGATGGGCCAGGATTCCGAAGTGCGATCAAAAAGCAATTCCGAAATTCGCAGTGATTTTTCGAGGCGAGCCGGCGTTGGCTATGTTACGGAGGTCAAGCCGGAAGACCTCAGCATCGATCGCCGCGGGGGCATTCCTGTGATTTCCGTCGATTACGAATTCCGCACCAAACTCGTCGGCAATGTCAGCCTGGTGGTCGATTTCAGTGCCAGCAGCGATCCCAACGCCGCCCCCCGCGAGATTGAATAATGCCTTGCTGAACCAGCGCCTGCAGCAGGCACTGGGTTATACCTTTGTTCGTCCCGAGCTTCTTGCCCAGGCGCTGACACACCGCAGCTACGGCTCGCTCAACAATGAGCGGCTCGAGTTCCTTGGCGATTCGGTGCTGAACTGCACGGTCGCTCGTGCGCTTTATGATGCATTTCCCGATTTGCCGGAAGGCAGCCTGTCGCGCCTGCGCGCCAACCTGGTGCGGCAGGAAACCCTGGCTGATATTGCGGTGACGCTGAGGCTGGGTGACAGCCTGCGCCTGGGAGAGGGCGAGCTCAAGAGCGGCGGATTCCGCCGTCCCTCGATTCTGGCCGATGCGCTCGAGTCGCTGTTCGGCGCGGTTTTCCTGGAAGCCGGATTCGACGCGGCCACGCGCGTGGTGCGCGGCCTGTTCGACCCGCTGGTGGCGCAAATCGACCCGACGGCATCGGGCAAGGACGCCAAGACCCAGCTGCAGGAGATATTGCAGTCGCGTCGTCTGCCGCTACCGGAGTATCAGCTGGTCGATACCCAGGGCGAGGCGCATGATCAGAGCTTTATTGTCGAGTGCGTGCTGGCCAGGCCCGCGCTCAGTACACGCGGCGTCGGCAAGAGCCGACGCGCCGCTGAACAGGAGGCCGCACGCCAGGCGTGCGCCGCATTGCAAAAATGAGCGAATTCAAGTGTGGCCTCATCGCCATTGTCGGGCGCCCCAACGTCGGCAAATCGACGCTGCTCAACCGCATCGTCGGGCAGAAAGTCAGCATCACCTCGCGCAAGGCGCAAACCACGCGCCACCGGGTGATGGGCATCCACACCACCGACGAGGCGCAGTTCGTGTTCGTCGACACGCCGGGATTCCAGACGCGCTACACCGGCACCATGAACCGCGCGATGAACAAGCGGGTGCGTGAAACGCTGTCGGATACCGACCTCGTGATGATGCTGGTGGAAGCCGGCCGGCTGAAGAAGGAAGATCGCCAGGTGATGGAGTTGCTGCCCAAGGATCGCCCGCTGATCCTGGTGGTGAACAAGATCGACCAGGTCAAGGACCGCGGCGAACTGATGGCGTATCTGCAGGAAGTCTCTGCTGCACACGGGTTCACCGAGATCGTCCCGGTATCGGCCAAACAGGGCAGCAACCTCGACGAGCTGCTGAAAACCCTGCAAACCCACCTGCCGGAAAATGCGCCGCTGTTCGAGGAAGACGACGTCACCGATCAGACCGAGCGCCAGCTGGCCGCCGAACTCATCCGCGAGAAGGTCTTCCGCCTGTGCGGCGAAGAAATTCCCTACGCGGTTGCCGTCACCATCGACAAGTTCGAGGAAGAAGGCAACCTGCGCCGCATCTTCGCCACCATCCTGGTCGACCGCGACAGCCACAAGCCGATTCTCATCGGCAAGGGTGGCGAAAAGCTCAAGACCATTTCCACCCAGGCGCGCCTCGACATGGAGCGCGCGTTCGACAGCAAGGTGTACCTGGAAGTCTGGGTGAAAGTGAAGGGCGGCTGGGCCGACGACGTGCGCATGCTGAAATCGCTTGGAATCGATTAAAGGCTTTTTCCGCGAAGGACGCGAAGTAACGCAAAGATGAATCAGTTGGGATGCATGGCCGCGTGATGCTGCATAAAACATTTGTGTCTGTGTTCTGGTTTTTCGTCGCGTCCCTTCGCGTCCTTCGCGAATAACGGTTTTTTCAATGTCTTCTGACGCCCGTATCAACAACGAGCCCGGCTTCATCCTCCACACCTATCCCTTCAAGGAAACCAGCGTGGTGGCGGAAGTCTTCACCCGCGGCCATGGCCGAATGGCCCTGATCGCGCGCGGCGCGCGGCGCCCTGCCTCCGCGTTGCGCGGGCTGATGCAGCCCTTCACCCCGCTGCTGCTGTCGTGGTTCGGCAAGTCTGAACTGAAAACCCTGCATGGCGCCGAATGGCAGGGCGGACTGATCGCACCGCAGGGACGTGCGCTGATGTGCGGGTTCTATCTCAACGAGTTGATGCTGCGCCTGCTGGCTCGCGGTGATGCGCATGAACTGCTGTACGACCGCTATGTCGACACCCTTGACCAGTTGGCAGGCGAGTCGTCCAGCGTCGATTACGAGCGCATCCTGCGCCGCTTCGAGAAAAACCTGCTGTCCGAAATCGGCTACGGCGCCACCTTCGATATCGACGCCGACAATGGGACGCCCATCAAGCCCGACGTCCGCTATGTGTTCCAGCCCGAACGCGGCGCGCTGCGTGCCATCGGCCAGCCGGGCTGCCCGGTCTCGGGTCAGACCCTGATCGATCTGGCCGCCGGCCGCTTCGAACGGCCAGCGACGCTGGCCGAGGCCAAAGCCCTGATGCGCACCCTCATCAACCACACCCTCGGCGCGAAGCCGCTTTATACTCGCCAGCTGTTGCGCGAACTCACAGAACTGAATCCACTCGGCTGAACCCATGAGCATTTATCTCGGCGTCAATATCGACCACATCGCCACCCTGCGCCAGGCACGCAAAACCCGCTACCCCAGCCCGGTCGAGGCCGCGCTCATGGCCGAAACCGCCGGCGCCGACTCGATCACCCTGCACCTCAGGGAAGACCGCCGCCACATCCAGGACGCCGACGTCGCCATCCTGCGCCAGGTGCTGAAAACCAAGATGAACCTGGAAATGGCGGTGACCGGGGAAATGCTCGCCATCGCCATCGCCACGCGGCCGCAGGACGTCTGCCTGGTGCCGGAAAAGCGCGAGGAGCTCACCACCGAGGGCGGGCTCGATGTGAAGGGTCAGTTGCCGAAAATGACCGATGCCTGCAAGCAGCTGCGTGAGGCCGGCATCCGCGTTTCGCTCTTCATCGACCCCGATTTCGCGCAGATCGACGCGGCGCACGCAGCCGGTGCCCCTGTGGTCGAAATCCACACCGGCGCCTACGCCGACGCCGAGACCGATGAGGCCCGCACCGCCGAATTCGAGCGCATCCGCATGGCCGTCGCCTACGGTCGCAGCCTCGGCCTCACCGTCAACGCCGGCCACGGCCTCACCTACCACAACGTCCAGCCCATCGCCGCGCTGTCCGGCATCCACGAGCTCAACATCGGCCATGCGATCGTCGCACAGGCGGTGTTCGTGGGATGGAAGAACGCGGTGGCGGAAATGAAGCGGCTGATGGTCGAGGCCGCACGCTAACTCAATCTCAGCGGTGGTGGTTCCACCACCAGTAGCCGCCGATCACGAGCGCAACGAATGCGATGACGCCGGCAGTGATGAAGTGCTGGTATTCCCGGATGAGCGCTTCGTTGCCGCCCAGAAAATAGCCGAACAGGGTGAGCACCAGCGACCACAGTCCCGCGCCGAGGCTGGTGTAGAACATGAAGGCGCCGAGGTTCATGCGCGTGAGCCCGGCGGGGATGGAGATCAGGTGGCGGATGCCGGGGATGAGGCGGCCGGTGAAGGTGGAGACCGCACCGTGCCGGGCGAAGAAGGCGTCGGTCTTGTGCAGCAGTTCGGGGCGCACGAAGAAGTAGCGGCCCCAGCGTTCGAGGAAGGGGCGCCCCAGCCATATCGACACAGCGTAGTTGAACGAGGCGCCGACCAGGCTGCCGACGGTCGATGCCAGCACGATCAGCCCGAAGTTCATCTGCCCCTGGTGCGCAAGGTAGCCCGCCGGAATCAGCACCAGTTCGCTCGGCACCGGCAACACGGTGGATTCCAGCGCCATCAGGATGAAGATGCCGGTGTAGCCCCAGTCGTTGACGGTGGCGAGGATCCAGGTGATGAAGTCGTGGAGCATAAGCGTTAAGCGCGTGCTTTCAAGCTGTCATCGCGAGGCTCGAAGAGCCGTGGCGATCCAGCGGCGTTCGCTCGACAGGCATTCTGGATTGCTTCGCTGACGCTCGCAATGACAAGTCATCGTTAAACGACGGCTTCCTCTTTTTTCTCCACCGGCTTGATGAAGTGCTCGCGCTTGACGCCGAACATCAGCAGCAGGGGACTGGCGACCAGCACCGACGAATAGATGCCGAACATGATGCCGATGGTGAGGGCCAGCGCGAAGTTGTGCAGCGCCTCGCCTCCGAAGAACAGCATCGACAGCACCATCAGCTGGGTCGAGCCGTGGGTGATGATGGTGCGGCTCATGGTGCGGGTGATGGCGTCGTCGATGATGTGCGGGATGGTGGCGCCGCGCAGCTTGCGGATGTTTTCGCGGATTCGGTCGAACACCACCACCGACTCGTTGACCGAGTAGCCTAGGACCGCCAGCACGCCGGCCAGCACGGTGAGGGTGAACTCCCACTGGAAGAAGGCGAACACGCCGAGGATGATGACGATGTCGTGCATGTTGGCGAGCATGCCCGCCACCGCGAAGCGCCATTCGAAGCGGATCGCCAGGTAGGCCATGATGCCGAAGGCGACCACCAGCAGGGCCAGCGCGCCGTTGTCGTAAAGCTCCTTGCCGACCTGCGGGCCGACGAAGTCGACGCGCTTGAGTTCGACCGTGGCGTCGGCTGCCGTGAGCGCGGCCATCACGCGGTTGCTGGTTTCCGCGGCATTGGTTTCGCCCTTGTTGGGCAGGCGGATCAGCACATCGTGGCTGGTGCCGAAGTTCTGCACCGAGATTTCCGGCAGGCCGGTCTTTTCCAGCGCGCTGCGGATTCCAGTCAGGTTGGCGGCCTGAGGGTAGCTGATCTCGATCACGGTACCACCGGTGAAGTCGACTCCCAGATTGAGGCCGCGGTCCCACAGTGCCCACACCGAGAACAGGAAAGTGAGCAGCGAAATGGCTGTCGTGACCTTCCCCCAACTCATGAAGGGGATGGTTCTTTTGAACGGGAAAAATTCCAGCATGACGTGCCCTTAGATCGAGACTTTGGCCAGACGCGCCTGGCGGCCATAGGTGAGGTTGACCATGGCGCGCGACACGGTGACGGCGCTGAACATGGAAGTGAGGATGCCCAGACACAGCACCACCGCGAAGCCGCGCACCGGGCCGGAACCTAGCCAGAACAGCGCAATGCCGGCAATCAGCGTGGTGAGGTTGGAGTCGAGAATCGTGCCCCAGGCGCGGTCATAGCCGGCGTGGATGGCGGCCTGCGGGGTGGCGCCGTTGCGCAGCTCTTCGCGGATGCGCTCGTTGATAAGCACGTTGGCGTCGATCGCCATGCCGAGCGTGAGCGCGATTGCCGCCATGCCGGGCAGGGTGAGCGTGGCCTGCATCATCGACAACAAGGCAATCAGGAAGAAGCCGTTGATGGCCAGCGCGATCGACGAGAACACGCCGAAAACGCGGTAGTAGATGATCATGAAGGCGACCACCGCGAAGAACCCCCAGATGTTGGAGTGGAAGCCCTTTTCGATGTTCTCGGCGCCCATGCTGGGGCCGACGGTGCGCTCCTCGATGATCTGCATGGGCGCGGCGAGCGCGCCGGCGCGCAGCAGCAGCGCCACGTCGGAGGCTTCCTGTGCACTGTCCATGCCGGTGATCTGTACCCGGCCGCCGCCGATTTCCTCGCGGATGACCGGCGCGGTGATCGCTTCGGCAACGCCTTTCTCGATCAGCAGGATGGCCATGCGTTTGTTGACGTTCTCGCGCGTCACGTCCTTGAAGATGCGTGCGCCCTTGCCGTCCAGGTTGATGTGCACCGCGGCCTGGCCGCTGGTGTTGTCGAAGCCGGGTGAGGCGTCGGTGATCGAGTCGCCGGTCAGCACCACGTCCTTTTTCACCGCGATCAGTCCGCCGTCGCGGCTGCTGACCACCTCGGCGCCGAACGGCACCTGGCCCTGTGCCAGCGCCAGCGGGTCGGCCAGTTCGTCGACCATGCGGATTTCCAGGGTGGCGGTGCGGCCGAGGATGTCCTTGGCCTTGGCCGTGTCCTGCACGCCGGGCAGCTGCACCACGACGCGGCTGGCGCCCTGTTGCTGGATCACCGGTTCGGCCACGCCGAGCTCGTTGACGCGGTTGCGCAAGGTGGTGATGTTCTGTTGCAGGGCGAATTCCTGCACCTGTGTTTCGGTTTGCGGCTTCAGGCGCGCGGTCAGGATAAAGCCTTCGGCCTGGTCTTCGGGGGTGAGCGCCAGCTCGGTGAATGTCGTGCCGAGCTTGTTGATGGCGGCATCGCGCTGGTCGCGGGTGGCGAAATGCACGGTGACCACGTTGCCTTCGCGGCTGATGCGGCTGTAGCGGATTTTGTCACTGCGCAACTCGGTGCGGAAATCGTTCTGGTAACGGATGGCGGCCTTTTCCAGTGCGGCTTTCATGTCGACTTCGAGCAGGAAGTGCACGCCGCCGCGCAGGTCCAGGCCGAGGTACATCGGCAGTGCGCTGATGGAGGACAGCCAGGCGGGCGAGGCCGACACCAGGTTCAGCGCCACGGTGTAGCGCTCGCCCAGCCCGTTCTGCAGCACGTCCTTGGCCTTGATCTGCACATCGGTGCTGGAGAAGCGTGTCTTGATGCTGTTGCCTGACAGTTCCACCCCGCTGGTGGCGACGTTGGCCGCCTTCAGCAGCGATTCCACCTTCCCAAGCAGGGCAGTATCGACCTTTTCGGTGGTGCGCACCGGCGACACCTGAACTGCAGGCAATTCGCCAAAAAAGTTGGGCAGGGTGTAGAGGAAGGCGATCACCAGCGTGAAGCCGATGAGGATGTATTTCCAGAGCGGGAAACGGTTCATGGTTTAGCCGTGAGGGGTGAGCAGGAAGGGAGGGGGAAAAGGAAGCAAGCGGCTGCTAGAGGCAGGCCGCTTGTCACGGTGCCTTACAGGCCCTTGATCGTGCCCTTGGGCAGCAGGGTCTGGATCGACTGCTTCTGCACGTGGGTGATCACGCCATCGGCAATTTCCAGCGACACGAACTGCTCGCCGATTTTGGCGACCTTGCCGGCCTGGCCGCTGGCGGTGACGACCTCGTCGCCTTTGGCCAGTTCGGACAGCATCATCTTCTGCTCCTTGGTGCGCTTCATCTGCGGGCGGATGAGCATGAACCAGAACAGGATGAAGATGATGATCAGCGGCAGGAAATCGGTGATGCCGGGGGCGGCTGCGGCGGCGGATTGCGCGTGGGCAAGAGAAATCATGGGTAGGGCTCCGAGTCAGGCTTGATCAATTAAATAAACCCCGCGATTCTACCATCCGAGCGTTTGCATCTCGTGAAACCCAGCAGCAAAGTCGGCAAAGCGATGGCCCTCGATGGCGGCGCGCATGCCGGCCATCAGGCGGTGGTAGTAATGCAGGTTGTGGATGGTGGCGAGCCGCGCACCCAATATCTCGTTGGCGCGGATCAGGTGGTGCACGTAGGCGCGGGAAAAATGCGTGCAGGTATGGCAGGTGCATTCCTCGTCGATCGGCGCGGTGTCGGTTTTCCAGCGAGCGTTGCGGATGCGCATTTCGCCGCGCCGGGTGTACAGGATGCCGTGGCGCGCGTTGCGCGTCGGCAGCACGCAGTCGAACTGGTCGATGCCCTGGGCCACCGCGGCCACCAGGTCGGACGGCGTGCCGACGCCCATCAGGTAGCGCGGCTTGTCGGCAGGCAGCTGCGGCGCGGTGTGGGCGAGGATGCGCTTCATGTCCTCCTTCGGCTCGCCCACGCTCAACCCGCCGATGGCGTAGCCGTCGAAATCCATGCCGATCAGATCGCGCGCGGATTCGTCGCGTAGCGTCTCGAACATGCCGCCCTGCACGATGCCATACAGCGCATTGGGATTGCCTGCGTGGGCCGCCTTGGAGCGCTCGGCCCAGCGCAGGCTCATCCGCATCGAATCGGCGGCCTCGCGCTCGGTGGCGGGGTAGGGCGTGCATTCGTCGAAGATCATCACGATGTCGGAATTCAGCGTGCGCTGGATCTGCATCGAGATTTCCGGGGTGAGAAACAGCTTGTCGCCGTTGATCGGCGAGGCGAACTTTACGCCTTCCTCGGTGATCTTCCTGAGCTTGCCCAGGCTGAACACCTGGAAGCCGCCCGAGTCGGTGAGGATCGGCTTGTCCCAGCCCATGAAGCGGTGCAGCCCGCCAAAGCGCTCGATCACGTCCAGCCCCGGGCGCAGCCACAGGTGGAAGGTGTTGGACAGCAGCATCTCGAAGCCGGTTTCGGTGAGCTCGGTGGGCGACATCGCCTTCACCGTGCCGTACGTGCCCACCGGCATGAATACCGGCGTTTGCACGGTGCCATGTGCGAGGTGGAGCTGGCCGCGGCGGGCGCCGCCATCGGTGGTGAGGAGGTCGAATTTCATGCGGGAGCAGACTTCTCTAAAAACATCGCGTCGCCATAGCTGAAGAAGCGATAGCGCTCGGCAATGGCGTGGGCGTAGGCCGCGCGGATGGGGTCGACGCCGGCGAACGCGGAGACCAGCATCAGCAGCGTGGACCTGGGCAGATGGAAGTTGGTGAGGAGCGCATCGACCACCCGGAAGCGGTAGCCGGGCGTGATGAAGATATCGGTTTCGCCGGAGCCAGCGTGCAGCGTCCCCTGCTGCGCCGCTGCCTCCAGTGCGCGCAGGCTGGTCGTGCCCACCGCCACCACGCGGCCGCCGCGGGCGCGCGTTTCAAGGATGGCATCGACGGTCGCCTGCGGAATCGTATAGCGCTCGCTGTGCATTTTGTGCTCGGCGATCGTCTCCACCCGCACCGGTTGGAAGGTGCCGGCGCCGACATGCAAGGTCACCCGCGCCGTGCGGACGCCATTCTCCTGCAGCGTCTCCAGCATGGCGTCGTCGAAGTGCAGGCCAGCCGTCGGCGCCGCCACCGCGCCGGGCTCGTTGGCATACACCGTCTGGTAGCGCGCCTCGTCGTCCGCCGTCGGCGTGTGTTCGATGTAGGGCGGCAGCGGCAGCCGGCCGAGCTGGTCCAGCACCGCCAGCACCGGGCGCGGGAAGCGCAGTTGCGTCAGGTCGTCCTGCCGTCCCAGCACGTCAAGGATGATTTCGTCGGAAAGATGAATGCGCGAACCCGGCCTGGGCGCATGGCTCGCGCGGATGAAGGCCAGCGCCTCGAATTCGCCGATGACCCGCTCCACCAGCAGCTCGACCTTGCCGCCGGAATCCTTGGCGCCGAACAGCCGCGCCTTGATCACGCTCGTGTCGTTCATCACCAGCAGGTCGTCCGGCCGCAGCAGGGTCGGCAGGTCGCGAAAGTCCCGGTCGTGCAGGGTGCCGCCCGCCTCGACGTGCAGCAGCCGGCTGCCGCCGCGCACCGCGGGCGGAAACTGGGCAATCAGTTCGTCGGGGAGGTCGAAATCGAAATCGGCAACACGCATGGGGCGCGATTATAGCTTCCGCCTTGCGGCAGGCTGGCCGATTCGGCGATAATGCGCGGCTTCTGTCGCCGGCCGCGTTCGCGCCCGGCTTCCCTGCCGGGATGGCGGAATCGGTAGACGCAGCGGATTCAAAATCCGCCGCTGGTAACAGTGTGGGGGTTCGAGTCCCCCTCCCGGCACCAGGAAACCCGCGGGGTTTGTGCTTTCTCGTTTACGCGGACTTCTACAAATTTTCCGGCGCCGTTGCCACCGGCTTCACGGTGTCGCCTAGCTGAACGGCTTCTCAAGCGCATCCAGGACTGGAGCGCAAACGTAAAAGCGCCCCCACTGGCGACCGCTGATCTCCTTGAGTATTTTCCTTTCTTCAAGCGCGCTGATGGCGGCTTTCGCTGTGGGATGGGTCTTGTTGAGCACCTTGGCTCCGCGACCAATGGTCATGTACGGATTGACGAATAGTTCGTCGATCAGGCCAAGGGCGTTCGGCTTGTCGCGTAATTGGCTTCGGTACTGCTCCCTTAAACGGTGTAGTTCCTTCGACTGCTGCCCGGCTTCGGTGGCGGTCTCTGTAACGCCTTGGAGAAAAAATCTTATCCACGGTACCCAGTCGCCGTGTGTACGTACGCGCTGCAACAGATCGTAATAGTCCCTCTTGTGCGCGTCGATGAACGCGGAGAGGTAAAGCAAGGGCTCTGACAATCGCCCTCTCTGCATGAGGAAGAAGGTAATCAACAGACGCCCGACACGCCCATTCCCGTCCAGGAAGGGGTGGATGGTTTCAAACTGGACGTGCATCATCGCGCACTGGATAAGGTCTGGTATCACGTCTTGTGAATGCAGAAAATTCTCCCAATCGCCCAAACAGTCCATCAATACTTCAACCGGTGGCGGGACAAATGCCGCTGTTATCGGTGTGCTTCCGGCCGGTCCGATCCAATTCTGTGAGCGCCTGAATTCGCCTGGAGTCGCCTTTTCTCCGCGGACTCCTTCCATGAGCTTGGCGTGAATTTCTCGGATGAGCCTGAGCGAGAGGGGGAGTGTTTCCAATCGTTGAACGCCAAACTCCAGCGCATGGATGTAATTGCGCACTTCCTTGATGTCGTCGTTTGGTTCCCTTGCGTGGCCGTCTTCAATCTCATCGATCAGGAGGTCAGATAGACTGGCCTTTGTGCCTTCGATGCGGGACGATAGAACAGCTTCCCGCTTGATGTAGGGCGAAATGAGCAGGTGTGGGTTCGGTAATTGGCCACCAAGGCCAGATAGTTCTGAGAGTGCCGCGTCGGCTTTCGAGAGCGCCAGGGCGAGCGGCATGTCGAAGTTGATAGGCGGTGGCAAAGGGTTCGGCACAAAGGCCAGGTAGCCCTGAGGGGTATCTACCAGTCGGCCGCTTGCTGTCTCAGCAAAGTCTTTTCGATTCATTGTATTAGGGGCGAGAGCAAAAAATATTTTCAAACCATTGTAGGCTTTGAAAAAAATTGGTCAATTTCTTTAAAAGCTTTTGGGGGTTTGAAAATTCTTTGTTGCCAACGGCTTCTGCAATTCGATACCTCCCCATGTAACAGCGCGGGATTCCGCAGGGTTGGGAGACACCGTTTGTAGAAGCGTTTTCGGCTATGCCGTTGTTTGGCCTGAACTATGGCCCAGATTCAAAGTCCGCCGCTGGTAACAGTGTGGGGGTTCGAGTCCCCCTCCCGGCACCAAGCCCCTATGAATCACAGCTGCCGCATGGGCAGCGCCCTGCCGGGCTCAGCGCTTGCGCGTTGCCGCGCTTCGCAGCCGCCGCTGCACACTGTGATACGCCAGTTTGGCGCGATTATCTGTGTCGAACAACAGCGCGTCGCCCTGGCCGGGGAAGAACTCCGGGATCCATGAATAGCGGTCGCTCGCACCCCAGGTGGAAAAGCTGCGGCATTGCGGCACCGCCAGGCAGGCCTGCAGCATGTCGCGGTACAGCGCAGCCTGCGCCCGCAGGTCGGCGCGGCTTGCCGGCAGCGACAGCATCACGTCCATTTCGCTGATGTGGGTCTCCAGTCCGAGCGCTGCCAGGCGCTTCATGTTGATGCGCACTTCGCTGGCACGCGGCGCGTCTTTCAGGCTGGAGTGCATTTGCAGGCCGACGCCGTGTATCGGTGTTCCACTGCGGCGTAATTCGATCATGAGATCGTAGATGCCGTCCGACTTGGCACCGTCACCCTCGCCGCCGTAGTCGTTGTAGCGCAAGTGCGCCTGCGGGTCGGCCTCGTGCGCCCAGCGGAACGCCAGGGCCAGATAATCCGGTCCGATGCCGCGCGACCAGAAGGTTTCGCGCAGGCGGCCATTCTCGTCGACGGCCTCGGCCCCGACGTCCCAGGACGCCACCCGGCCGCGATAGCGCGTCACCAGCGTCCGGATGTGCTCGTGCAGGATGGCTTTCAGTTCGCCGGAATCGAAATTGCCCTGGGTCAGCCAGTCAGGGAGCTGCTGATGCCACACCAGCACGTGGCCGTTCACCTGCATGGCGTGCGCCTCGGCAAATTCGACCAGGGCGTCCGCCTGCGCGAAATCGAAGCGGCCGCGCTCGGGCTGCACGACGGAGAACTTCATCGCATTTTCCGGCGTGACGAGATTGAATTCGCGCGCCAGCAGGCGGGCATATGCGGGGTCGGTCTGCAGCGCGTCGGCGCGCACCGAACTGCCGATGTGCAGGCCGGCCGGCGCCGCCAGCGCGCGCAGGGTGTCTGCGGCGCGGGCGGGCGAGGCAGCAAGCAATGCCGCGCACGCGGCCGTCGCGAGCAGAACACGAGGCCGCATCTCAGTAGCCCCGATACGCGGCGGGCCCCGCCCACTGCACGACGAAGCCTGGCACTGCGGGCGGCCGCGCGGGGCGCAGGCCGGCCGCACGTGCCCAATGTTCGAGCCACGATTCACCTTCGATGCCGCCGGCGCCGAGGGGCGATGCGTAGGCCTGGTCCTGCAAGGCTTCATCCAGCGTGACGAAGCGGTAGCCGCGCTGCCGCAGCATGGCGGCAAGCGCGCCGAAATGGTCTGCGTTGAGCGCATTGGCATGCAGCACCAGCACCTGGGGAATGCGGCGGCCGAAGAGATCGAGGGCGAGTGCTTCGGCGTGCGCGAACTCGGCGTCCATGTAGGGCACGTAGGCATCGGCGATGCGTTGCGCCGCCTCCGGGTTGCCTTGCGCCTGCGCGCGCGCGTAGGCGACGGCGAATACCCATTCCGAGTTGTTCACGGTGACCGGGGCGATGCGGTAGCCGTGCGCCGCGAGAAAGCCTGCGAAGGCGGTGCGCACGTCCGCGGTCTTGCCCTGGTGCAGGTAGGGGTGGCGAAACCAGCGCAGGCTGCGGCCTTCGCTGGCCACGAGGGGGCGCGTGATGGTCTCGCCGCGCAGCAGGTCGGCCTGGAAGACCTCGAGCGGTACCCGGTTGAGCGAAACGTGCGAGTGAGTGTGGTTGCCCAGTTCCAGGCCGGCCCGCAGCCAGCTGCGCAGCAGGTCGACCCGCGCAGGCACCAGGCTGCCCTCGCGGTAGAGCCGGGATTCGTTGACGAATCCGACGGCGGGCACGCCGTCGGTCTGCAGGCCCTGCAACAGGCGCGCGGTCATGTTCGTCAGCGCGGCATCGTCTTCCGCCGGGACGGACACGTAGGGCAGGTCGTCGAAGGTGATCGCCACTGTCGGCGTGGGTACTTGCGCCGCCGCCAGCCAGGGCAGGCACAGACAGAGCAGCAGGAGCCGGCGGATCATGCGCATTCGAAATGCATGGGCCGCCGGACGGCGTTCAGAAGCGGCGCGTCAGGCTGAGTTCGAACTGGTTCGAACGGTAGCCCGCCGTGGTGCCGCCGCCGTAGTCGGACAGCCCGGCCTTCACGTTCAGGTACCAGTCGCGGTAGAGGCCGAAGAAGCCTTCGAGCACGATGTCGCCGCCGCTGCGGTAGCCCGACAACGTGTTGTCCTTGTAGGGGCCATAGCTGAAGGTCACGCTCACGCCGTCGTCGTCGCTGAGCTTCCAGTAGGTGAAGGCCGTCGCCGCGTAGCGCCGGTAGGACGAGGGGGCGTAGTAGCCGTTGCCCGGATCGGTGTCGTAGCCGAACCAGCGCCCGCTCACGCCCAGATCCAGATTCAGGCGCTGCGTGCGCAGCACGGCGCGGCGCGGCGCGAGTTCGGCCTCCCAACGGTCGTTGCCGTCGGACAGCGTGTCGTAGCCGACGCGGCCGGCCAGCGTCCAGCGCAGGTCGGGCGTCCAGGTGGCGTCGAGCGTGGTGGCGCGGCGTTCGATGCCGAGCTTGGCAGCGCGCGGCGACACCGCGAACAGGTCCTGCCGGTGCGCCAGGCGCATCGCGAGTGCGTCGACCGGCTCGAGGTCGGCGCCCACTTCGTAGACGAAGGTATTGTCGCCTTCCGTGCGGCCGCCGCCGACCTGCGCATCGAGCGAAAGGGTGGGCGAGGCGCGATGCTGGATGCCCAGCCAGGCACGGGTGTAGTCGATCGATGTGCCACCATCCGGCTTCTCGTAGCCGCTGCCGCTCTTGGCGTGGATGCGCTGGCGGTCGGTGCCGCCGAACAGGCGCGTTTCCGGATTGATCACGTATTCGCCGCGCAGGTAGACGTTGCGGATGCTGACATCGTCGGAGCCGCTGAAGGTGCCGAAACCTGCGGTGGCATTGGAGCGCAGCGGGGTGCGGATGAAGCGCGCGAGGTCGAGGCTTTCCTTGCTGTCCGGGCGCAGGCGCGTGGTGTCGGCGAGGCTTGCCAGCGCTTCGCGCGGGCGATGGGCGTAGTGCAGGGCGACGGTGCGGGTGTAGCCCAGTTCAAAATCGTCGCGCAGCTCGGGCGCCAGTTGGTCGACCAGCGCCAGCGACGGTGTCGGGCGGTCGGCCCAGGCCAGCACGCGCGCCTTCTGCTTGCGGTAGGCGAGGTTGTCGCCGAAGCGCTGGCGGTAGTCTTCCAGCACGTCGACTGCGCGCGCGTAGTCGCCCAGCTCGGTGAGGACGACGACGTATTCCATCCACGGAGCCGCCACGTCGGGGTGCTGCGCCAGATAGGCTTCGTAGGCGGTCTTCGATGCGCCAAGTCGGCTCTGCCAGTACAGCACGCGGGCGATGCCGAGACGCGCGCCCGCATCGTCCGGCG
>JBAVWB010000066.1:0-13112 GCA_049697615.1 Thiobacillus sp.
ATCGCAACAGCAAGGACACGCATGGGGTTTCAACCGGGATGAACCAAGCGCCGAATTATCCGCACGGGCGATGACAGCGCGTGAACGCGGATATGGCCCGAATGGGCCATATCCGCGGTCGCCAGACACGACCTCAGTCGCCGTGCCCGACTACCTCGGCCGTGATGAAGGTCGGCTTGAAGGCCTGCTTCATATCTTCCGCCGCGCGCGCGGCATCGGCCAGGTTCTGCGACAGCGCGGCCGTGGTCGATGAGGCGTCGCCCGCGTTGCTGGCGCCGGAGGACGCCGCCGTCACCGCGCTGGTGTCGGCGACCGGCGTGCCAGCCGAAGAACCTGACACAGAGATGTTGTCCGCCCCCAGCACCACCTGCGCGGCGATGTTGAGGTTGCCCGCACGGATGCCGGCGTCGCCGGCGTTGACCGTGCCCTTGGGGGCGATCAGGTCGACGTCGCCAGCGGTGCCGCCGGCAACAAACAGCGCGCCGATACCGCTGCCAGTCACCGCGCCCTGCTGCTCCAGCGTCACGTTGCCCTGCTGATCGACGCGCACGATAGGAGGCGGCACTGACGAGGCGGTCTTCTTGCCTTTGCCAGCGTCGATATCACCCTCGCTCGACCACAGCAACACGTCGCCGCCTCCCACGGTGAGAATGCGCGATTGGTTGACCAGCACGTCGTCACGCGATGCGCCCTTGATGTCACCCTCATCCGAGACGACGATTCCCAACACACCACTCGTCTTGAGAAACTCTGGGTCAACCAGACTCTTCGAGGTATTCGCCAAACCCACGATCATGTCGCCGCCCGGCACAAGCCACTCGATGTCTCCGCCGTTCTCGGTTTTCACGCGGCTGGCGAATAGGTTAATGTCGCCTTCATAGTGCTTGAAGCTGCCGTCCGGATTTTTCTCTTCGATACCCGGGAACAGCAAAGCCAGTGCCGCGTATCCGCGCGAAAAATCCCCTGCGAATTCGCTATCGGGCAGATTGGCCTGCCGGCCTGTTTCGCGCAGCGCGGTGAACTGCCAGGTGCGTACGTGCGCGCGTTGGGTATCCGCATCAAGCTGCTGGACAGCCTGCACGGCAGCCGCCGCATCGGCGGCGCTCAAGCTTTCGTCGCCTGTCAGCCAGCGCGCCTGCCACAGCGTGACCTCGTTGGCAGGGTCGTCCCGTATCGCGGCCAGCAGCCGCGCAAGCGCGCCGGTGTAATCGATGCCAGCGGAGCCTATGCCAGCCGCCAGATGAATGTCCACGCCGCCTGCCGGCAGGTTGGGATTATCGATATTCCCCCGGCTGACGATGCCGCCCGAGGTACCCAGATCGATATTGCGCCCCGCCGTCACCTCGACGCGTCCGCCCCCGCCAATACGAATCAAGGACCGGTCGCGTCGGTCGCTGGTTGAGTCGTAGACAACATCGCGGCCAGCCTGGATGCGGCTCATATCGGCTTCATCGTTATGTTGCGCGAATACGCTGAGGTTGCGCACGTCATTACCCGCACGAATATCGACCGCTTTCGCCACGTTCAGCACCTTGGTGATCACCGCGCCCTGATCAGACAACAGATTGACGCCGACGATATCGCCATCCCTGGCATAAACCCGGACTGGCGTGCGATCCGCAATGTGCACGGGCGTCGCCGCATGGATGTTGCCCAGCACCGAGAAAGGATCAAGCAGCAGATCGGGCACGGCAGGGCGGGCGTTTGAATCTGTGTTCACTATCAGTCCTGTTGGCGTTTCTTTGAAAGACCCCAACGGATTCGTCGCATCGGGCACGAAACGGGAATCCATGTCGCTGAGCGCGAGGTTGCTGTTGAGGTGAATGGACGACCCCGCCAATAGATCGATATTGCCGGTTGCCGATGGGCTCAAAGTCAGATTGCCGGTCGCAGCTGAGCCGACCGTCACGTCGCTTAGGAATGCGACCAGCGAAAGCGTCGGCGGCAGCAAACCGCTGGCAAGCGTCGGCTGGTCGCCGACCAGATTGCCGCCCAGCAAATCGGGAAAGGCACTCGAATTCAGCGGGCCGTTATCCAGCCTCGTGTTGCCGGCCAGGCTTTGTGCCGTCACGCCGCTGTCAGCGCCATAGGTCGAGAACAGGGTCGCGCGCGGATTGCGCAAGCCTTGTCCGAACGGCGGCTGCACCAGGTTTCCCGCGCTTTGCGGCACCAGATGTGGGTTCACGATACTGCCGATCACGACGTCGCCGTTCGCGCGCACGCTGGCGCGGGCGTCGCCGAGCGCAATAATCGCCGCCAGCGGCGTCGTATTCGTGTTGATCTTTTCGCTGCCAGGCGCGACCCGTCCGCCCGCGCGGATATCGAGTTCGCCGCGCCCGACGTAATAGCTGCCGCCCAGCACATCGCCACCGGCCGTCACGCGGAGCGTACCGCCCCCGGTTTCCTTGAGAACCGCGTCAGACGGCTTTGTCCCGACGGTGCGCGCCTGCGTCGGCAGGCTCGCCGATACATCCTGCACCTTTCCGCCAGCGGCAATCGTCACATCGCCGCCACCGAGCGCGCCGACCCCTTGCTTGAACTGATCGAAACGTACCCACCACGAAGGTTGCTGGACATACTGACCCGTCACAGGATCGATCGTGCCCTGGCGATACAGCCATTGCGAGAAAAGCTGCGCCGATGGTTTGCCGGCCACGTCGCCGCGCGCGGCGAGCCGCACGTCGCCACCGTCCACGGTGTAGAAAGCGCGCAGGTTGGTAAATGGCACGGTGAATCCCGACAACGGGGCGTCCAGCCGGCCTGCTGTGTAGATCGCCGCGCCGGCATCGGCCAATACGATATTGCGTCCTGCGGCGATGTCGATATCGCCCGTGCCAGTGCGGATAAGCTTGCCCGCAGCGAGGGTTACATCCTTGTCGACAGCCTTCACCGCAAGCGGATCGGCGGCGGCGCTGTCCGCACCCCCGATCAGCCGGTACGACCAGGATGCGTCACTGCGGAGCGTCGCGGGCGTGCTGCTTGCCGTGCAGGCCACTGTCGTGCACGGCGTGGCATGGCTGAAGCCGTCCGACAGGTTGCTGCTTACAAGCAGATTGCCGTCGGCCCGTACCGTCAGCACCCCTGGCTCGTTGCCGTAGCGATAGTCAGCTAGATTGATATCCCTCGGCAGCACGATATCGCCTCCATACCGGATTTCGGTTCCGGGCCGGAGATGGAATTTCGTGACTTCGAAGGCCGGTGCGGCACCAGCCAGTATCGATTTGACATCGTCCCGCCCGGCCTTAGGCAAGTAGCGATAGGTATCTGCACTGAATCGGTTGCCGTCGAGCACCCCACCCCCGTTGCTGGCGAGCGCATCGTAGCTACGCACCGCCTCCACCGAGATGCTGGAAGCGCCGGTGATGGAAGTGGCGATGGCCTTGGTGTAATCACCGGCCACCGAAGTCACGCGCACGCCCTTGCCAACGTCCACTTTCGCCGCCAGCTCCGTCAATACGTGGAAGGCCGTCCCGTCATAGCTCGCATATACCAGGTCGTTCGCCTTGATGTCGCCGCTTTTCAGGTTGGCCCCATTCTTCAACAGCGAGCCTGTCACGCCATTGACGGTCAGGGTGGTGCTGCCATTGGCGCTATTCGCATTCGCCACGAAAGCAAAGGAATTTCCTGCGCTCATGGCACTCGGCGCAGAAAGCGCCAGCGCGGTGGCAGAGCCCGTCGCCCGCGGCGTGTTCGCCTCCAGCGCCACCTGGAACGCGGTTCCATCGTAGACCAGGTAGACCGGCTCGCCGGCCTTCAGATATCCCGCAGCCAAGATACCGTTGTTGTACTTGATGTCCTTGTCGCCCAGAGCATTGATGTTGAGCTTGTTGGTGGTACCAAGATTGTCTGCGTCTGGCGTGTAGACCAAGGTCATGCCGGTCTTGTAGCTGGTAACGCCCGGCTGGCTGGCAGCGTAGTTCGTCGTTGTGGTGTCCGACGTGGAAGAGGTTCCGAGCACTGTCGTTGCAGTACGGTTGGCGAATGCAGCATCCACGATGTTGAAACGCGTTCCGTCGTAGACCATATATGCGGTTTCATTGGCCTTGATCTGGTTTGCCGTCACAGGTGCCCCGTTGTACCAGATATCCTTGGCACCGGCGCCGCTGAGGTCCAGCTTGCTGGACGCCGTGTTGGTAAACGTGGGCGTGAAAGCGACGACCAGCCCCCTGAGCAGTGACGACGCTGTGACCCCGTTCAGGCTGACAGCGTAATTGTTGGCCATACCCGTGTCGGGAAGCGCGGTGTAGAGGTTGGCGAGTGCGACGTCGTCGAAGCGGCTGGCGCGGATCAGAACCGTGCCGTCCTGCCCGCCGGCCGAGCCCGCAGTGGCTATGCTGCCGCCGGCCAGTACAGTGTCTTCGCTGGTACTGCCCAGCGTCACTGATCCGCCATCGCGGCCCGTCTGCAAGGCCTGGGCGGAGAGTCTGGCACCGTCTTTCAGCGTAAGCCGATCGCCGCTATAGAGCTGAATGCTTCCGCCTTCGTTCCCATCCGCGTTGATCTCACCCTCCACCGTCAGCTTGCCGGCGTCGGCCGCGATGGTGATGTCGTGCGCCTTGACCTTGTCCGCGGCGGCAATGCTCACGTCGCCGGTGCGGACGCGCAGCCTGCGTTCGCCATTGAAACCGCCGCTGTTGAGCGCGGTGTTGAGCGTGGAGAAGCTGTCGAGCGTCTCGATGTCGATATCGGCGCGCGCGCCTTCTCCACGCTGGCCGTTGGCATCCGCCAGCGCCTGACCCTGCACCGAACCATCCGCCACGGTGAAGGTGCCATTGGCAGCACGTACGATCAGCGTGCCGGCGTCGCCGCTCGCTGCGGCGGACACGTTCACGTTCGAACCCGTGTCAAACTCGACGTTGCCGGTCTCGCTGACGAATTCCGCCGTGCCGCCCCAGCTCGGTTTTTTAACATCGAAGAATTGCACTTCGCGGCCGGCGACATCGACGCTCGCATTCTCGCCCAGCGTCACGTTGCCGCTGGTTGCGGTGAGCTTGAAACTGCCCGACGGCAATTCGGCCCTGGTTTTGAAATCAACCGACGTACCTTGCAGCGCCCACGCCGCACCCAGCGCCGTGACGGGTGCAAGCGTACGGCCGGCGGCGTGGTGGACCGCCTCCAGTTTTCCGGCTGCGATCAAGGACTGGCTGGCACCGGTTTGACCGCTGATGCGATCGACGTCCAGGGTCACCGGCGCAGCAACGTCCAGCTTGCCGATGCCCGATCCCACCAGTTCGTTCGCGGTGATATTCACCTGGCCGAATCCCGCGATCTGTTTGTCGCCCTGCCCCAGCGTCAAGGTGTCGGCGGTCACGGCCAGCGTGCCGCTGCCGAGCGTGACATCATTGCCTTCACTATCCTTGGGCAATACAAACTTCGCTGCAGCAGTGTTGGTAAGCGTAAGCTGCTTCGCGTTGAGTTTTGCGGTCATGTCGGCATTGGCAATGCCTGCCAAACCCGCTCCTTGCAGGGTCAGGTTTTGCAACACCGGCTTGCCGTTTTCATCGAGCTTGCCGACCGCCACGCCTCCATACAGATCGAAGGTGGAATAACTGGTGAGCGTCAACCCGTTGAGGCCAGCGAATGCTTCCAGCTCAGTCTCGCTGTAGGTGATACCTTCTGCATTATCAGGTGCCGCACCGAAGTTAATGCGCGTTGCGCCGACGGCAAGGTTGCCCGCGACCGGTGTCCGAACCACCTTGCCATTCTCGGTCTTTTCCTCCTCGAACTTCGTCGTCCCCTTGAATGCGTTCAGCTTGGTCGCGTCGAGCGCGATCGAATCAGCCGCAGCAATCGAACTGGCCGGGGTGATGACAGTGCCGTTGGCACCCTTCACCACTGTTTCTCCGATCAGGGTGCCCTGGCTGCCATCCGGACTGCTGCTCCGCGCGAACGTCGCAGTCGTGGAGGCCGCGCGCACGAATGCGCCATTGCCTGAAGTTTCGTAGTGACCGGCATCGCCCGCCGCGCCTTGCGCGTCGATGGCGCTGCCCGCTTTGAGCGTCAGGGTATTTTTCGCCGCCAGCATCACCTCGCCGGCTTCGAGCGCGTGTGTGGCATCGTTGGCGAGCGTCACGGCATCGGCGCCGACCGTGAGCGTGGTCGTGTCGCCGCTGCTGCTGCGCGTACCCCCCAGCAGCAGGCTGCCCGCGCCCAAGGCATTGAGATCGGCGGCATCGAGCACCACCGTATCCGAATCGAGCCCGGCAACGGCGCCGCTGGTAACCGCAAGTTTCAACGCGCTGATGTCCACCTGCGCGGCGCGGCCGTCCGGGGCGGCAAGATCGTAGATTGCATCGAGCTTCAGCGCATCCGCACCGCCTCCGCTGGTGTTCACCGACAGCAGGCCGGCGTCCTGCGGGCGGTTGCGGCTGTCGGCGAAGAAATCGGACGCCTTCGTCAGCGTGAATTCGGAGCGCGCACGCACCTGGTCGTGCGTCATCACGATCACGCCCTGCCAGTTGGCGTCTTTCGGGGCACCGGCACGGGTGTCGGTGACATAGCCGGCCGCGACACGCACGCCGTCCTGGCGGCTGTATGCCCGGCCCGGCAACACGTTCTGGATGCCGGTGTCGAGCTTGACCGCGTAGGCGCCCGGCAGCAGCGCGTAGTGCGCGGGCAGCAGGGTGTAGACCCCGTCCTCCAGACCCGGTACGCCGGATAGATAGATGGCCTCGCCGCTTGCCCGGTCGAAGCCCTCCTGAGCGTCGGCTGGCGCGAAGCCGCCCGTATAGCCGCGCAGGATGGCATAGGTGTTCGCATCGGCGAGAATGTCGCGTGAACCGCCGGGGCCGACGGTGAACTCGTAGGCCTGAAGATCGCCGCCACCAGACAGATCGATCTTCGCGCCGGGCTGCATGTCCACCGACTGACCGGAAACGCGAATCGCCTTGCCGGCCAGTTCGTCCTGCGTGATCTGGCCGGTCGGCACTTTGGACGGATCGAGATCGACCACCCATTCGCGGCCATTCTGGATCTTGCCGAACGGCAGGAGGCTTCCCGCAGCAGCCGCGACCGAGGTCAGGCTGCCGTTCTTGAACACGAGCGATTCGCTCGCATTGAATTCCAACTGGCCGAACGGCGCCCAGAGGTTGCCGTCCTGCTCGATGTGTTTCGCATCAATCGCCAGGCTGCCCTGCGCCGACAACGGCTGGGTCGGCACGTCGGTGGTGCGGCTGAAACTGACCGTCTTGCCGGGGGCAAGAATACGTGTCTGGCTGTAGCTGGCGGGCGCGACCACTGCGCCATGAAACGCAAGGTCGGCTGCAGTTTTCAGTTCGCCTGACGGACGCACCGTACCGATGGTGGTGCCGCTGAAGCGAACGGCCTCGGTGCCGGTCAGGTCCGCGCTTGCCATGCCGCCCAGTTCGAACTTGCCGACCAGATCGAGCAGGCGCGCATCGAGCGTCAGCGTGCCCGTGTTGGTTGTCGCCGTCGTTGCGGCGCGGCGGATCGGGTCGAGGTTGCCGACCCGCAGCGTGTCCGCCTTGAGCGAACTGTCGCCGCCCGAAGTCAGGATCGCCGCGGCGTCCAGCGTCAATTCGCGCAGCGGCAGCGTACGGTCTGCGCCTACGTCGAGACCGTCGTCCAGCATGATCGCGTCGCGACTGGCCAACCGGATGCGGTCGAAACCTGCGCCTTCGATACGGCTTGCGTCGAGCCGGGTGACGCCGTCGTCCTGCCCCGGCGTCACGCTAGGGGCAAGGTGCAGCACGGCGGCAGCCAACGCTTGCCCCGGTCCCGGATCGACAAATTCGCCCAGCGTGGCCTCAAACACGCCGCCGCGTAGACCGTCCGCGCCAGCCTGCGCAGCCAGTTCGCCGTCGAGACGAATACTACCGTCGGCAAAAACACGTAGCGTTCCGGCATCGCTGCCCACTCGCCGGCCCAGCCCGCTGGATTCATTCAGCACGTCGAGCCGCACAGGGGCCGCGCCCGACACGTCCATGCTCGATCCGGCTTCCAAAGCCACCGTGGCCGCCTTGAGATCGATCATGCCGCCAGCCAGCACGTCGCCCTGGGTCAATCCGCGATTGTCGATGTAGGTGCGCGCAATGCCCGACACATCGAGCACCGCCACGTCGCCCAGATGCACGTCGCGGTCGCTGGTCGCGGTAATCGCGCCGCCGTTCGCGCGCAACAGGCCGTTGATATCGATCCGGTTCAAGCCATCAAGCGTCAGCTGCGCACCCGGGTCGAGTTCGATATGCGCATTTGTGCCGATCACCAGATCGCCGGTTTGCGCGGTATCTTGTCGCGCGGCCAGATCGACGTTTACCGCCTGGCGCACACGGGCGTCGCGCACTGCCAGATGGCTGAAATCGCCGATTGCGCTGCCGCTGGCGCGGGTGGCGTAATCCGGGCTCAGCTCGCGGTTGGCGAGCACGGGCGCAATCCGCGTGCCATCGGCCACCTCCAGCCGGGTCAGCGCCGTCAGCGCGTAGCGGGCAAACCCGCCTCGCTCGAACAAGCCGCTGTCGAGATCGAGCGCACCCGGCACGGCACCGGGCGTGCCCCCAACCTGGATGCCGTTACTGCCGAGCTTGAGCGTGCCGCCCTTGTCTACGCCGTAGGCATGCATATCCACGCCATCGAGCCCGAGCACGGTGAAGCCACTCAGCGCAATCGAACCGCCGTCGCCGCCAGCCACCTTGCCATTGGGCTTGAGCCACGCGCCACTATCGGCATCCAGCGTCACCGCCTGCCCTAGCGCCAGTTCTCCCTGTGCGACAAAACTTCCCGGCCCGTTCGTCACCGATTGCGCGTTCAGCGCAATCGTGCCACCGTCGATCAGCGGCGCATTTGCGGTGCGTCCGCCCGCACCGGGCAGGTCATTGACCCAGGCGCCGCGCGTGGAAAGCCTCACCCCGTCGGCTACCGTCAGCCGGGGCGTCGGCAAGACATCCGCAAGCTGGCCAGCGGTGTTGCGCGCGGTCAGCGCAATGACGCCCGCGCTGGCCGTGATATCCGCCGCCACATCGATATTTGCGCCGGTCAGCGTAACGCCGCCACCCTGCGGCGCCTGGATTGCATTGCGCACCGCAATGGCCTGATTGTTGAGCACGGTCAGCTCGGCCACCCGGTTTTCGGCCAGCGCGCGGCTGTCCAGCGCGAGATTCGATTTGAGTTCAGCAGGCAAGGTATCGCCAAAGCGAAAGCCTTCAGGCAGCGCAACTGCCGAACTTGACAAAATTACCGCCTGATTGAGTTTGTAGTCCTGCGTGTCGTAGCCATCCGCCTGCACCTTGTTTTTGTCCAGCGACGACACATCGTCGTAGCCAACGGTCCAGCGCGCGCCGCGCGGCTGGATGCCCAACGCGCGTTGCCGCTCGCCTGTCACCGTGTTGCCGGCAATCGCAGGCTGGGCGAACAGACCACCGATGCCGAAGGTTTCCAGGCTGCCGGCATCCTTGCCCTCGGTGAATCCTGTGTCATAACGGTAGCTCTGACCAAGATCGATCACCTCCTGGCGGTTCCAGCGTCCGTAATCAATCACAAAGCGGGTGGCGATACCGTCGTAGCGAACCTCGGCGTTGGCCTCGGCCAGGTCGACCAATTTGCCGCCAGAGGTCAGCAACGTGGTTTTGATATTGCCTGCTGCGTGCTTCAAGCTACCGCCCGACAGATCGATTGCGACCCCAGGCTCGATGATGGTCTCGCCTTTCGAATACACCTTGACTTTGCCGCCTACGGTCGAACGTTCGGCCACCGTGCGCTGCTGCTGCGCTTTCAGGCTCAGCAGCGTGTCGCGCGCCACCAGCGTGGGCTTGCCTGCGTCCGACTCCGCCAACGCTCGATCCACATCGAGAAACACCTTCTGTCCACGTAGCGGCCCCTGCTGGTTGATCGGCGAATCCTTCAACTCGTCGCCACGCAAGTCGATCTCAACGACACTGCGGCCTGCTGCCACCGCCACATCGCGCAATCCGGACACATCGATGCGCGCGCCGCTTCCGATATGCACGCGCGCAGCGGTCGAGGCCGCGGCACCGCCGCTGAAAATATCGGTTGCGCCGCCGCTGAAGAAATCAGCCTGCGGATTGTCCAGCGCGATCAACTCCACCTCGCCCGCCGGGGCCAGGATGCGCGCACCGCTGCCGGCAATCGCCTGGTCTCGCGCGTCGCGGGCCGCGCCCTCGATGCGGATGTCCTGGCCCACCACGCGCACGCGTGACGGCCGGTCAAGTGCCGTTCCCGCCGTGCCGTCCTGGGTGGTGGCTGTGTCCGCCACCTCAGGCAGAATTTCGGTCAGGCTGTCCTGCCCGAGCACCACGCGCCCAGCCCGGCTGGAGCCCGGCGTCTGCGTGGCCACTTCCACCGCTGTGTCCTTGGCCAGCAGATACACCGAACCTCCCGACACAACCGACGTGGTCGCACGTGCGATGCCCATCTGGTTCACCGCATAGCCCACCATGGTGACATTGCCGCGTGGCGTGGTGAGTTCGCCGAGGTTGGTCACATGGCCGAGCTTGTCTTCCGCCGCGTTGGTCAGGTTCACAGTCTGGCCGTCGAGCTGCCCGTCCCTGACGCTGCCATTCGCGGCATCAAAATTGTTGAGTCCGGCCGGGCTGTCCACTTCAATCAGCAAGCCATTCAACTCGCCGCCTGCCGAACGCAGGTAGGCCTTGCTCGCCGCCGCCACAATAATTTGACCATCTGGCGCTGCGACCTTGCCTTTGTTCACCACCGTCGGTGCGATCAGGATCACCCGGCCCTGGCTGCCAGCGGTAATCTGCGCGTCTTCAAACACTTTGATGAAACCACGTGCAGGGCCACCGTCGAGCGCGTTCTCAAACTGTGGCTTCGTCTCGCCCTGCGGCAAAAAGTTGTCCAGAAAGTGGTCCTGGATATCCAGTGTCGAAGCCGTAAAGCTATTGAGGTTCACCTGCGACCCGCCCATGAAGGCGATGCCGTTGCTGTTGACCATGGTCAGATTGGCGCGCTGCCCCGGCGCCTGCGAAATGCTGCCGGCAATGACGCTGGGGTTGCTGTCGTGAATACGGGCGAGCACCGAAAAAACTGCGCCCTGCACCAGATTTTTGGAAACGAGATCATCCACCTGACTCAACTGCAGATCATGTCCGGCGCTGATGTTGCCCGTCTGAAAATTGACAATCGCCTTATTGCCTACCTGCCTCAAATAGGCCTGTGCACCGATCGTCTGATAACTCGCTGTGGTGCCAGGCGCGGCAAAATTCGCGCTCGCCATCGGCAACTCCGCATGAGCCGCACTCGTGAGCAAGGCGTTGGCCAGCGCCAGCGCTGCAGCACTCACGACCTTACCCGAGCTGGCCTTGCCAGATCGACGCGCAGTTTCCGCCACCGGCACCATCATGCCTAAAGTCGTGTTGAAAACCAGCCGATAACGGTTGCGATTCATGGGGTTCTCCTTATGTGCGCCGGCATGCCGAAGGGCTGCGTGGCACTCGTCCTGCGTGCCTACCTTAACCTTCGGGTACGTCTTGCTTGTGTCATCCGGAATGAGCCATTCGGCTCATTCACCACTCGTAGCCCATCCGAAAATGCGCGCGGCTGTCGCCGCGCTCGGTGTTGCCCAGTCCCTTCAGCGCCACCGCCCAGTCCAGTCCGGCCGATACGCCGCGCCAGCCCTTCAGACGCATGCCCAGCCCGGCACCCGCCAGGGTGAATCGATCGTCGGCGGTAATCGGCTGGCGCACATGCACATAACCGCTGTCGACGAAAGCCAGCAGGTGCACGTCATCGAGCGAATCGGCCAGCCGTTTTGCAAAATTGGGGGTCGTGGCTTCCAGACTGAGCGCCAGACCGTTGTCGCCCAGCGCGGCGGATTCGAGATAGCCGCGCACGGTGTCGGCGCCGCCGATGGCGAACTGCTCGTTCGAGATCAGCGGTTGGGCGGCGATCTGCCAGCTGCCACGTGCCTCGGCGCCCCAGCCGCTGGCCCAGCTTTCGCTGTGCGACGCGGTGCCGCGCAGGAAAGCGTAGTCCGGCCGCCCCTTGAAGCGCTTGTTGGCGAAATCCTCGTCGTCCGCAACCAGCCCGCGCAGATGAAAATTGAATGCCACGCCAACTCGGGTGCTGCGCCCCTCGCCCAGCCAGGTGCCGTCCCAGCCCAGGGTGAACGGCAGATAGGTGATCGGCGTATTGAAATCGCCGCCGCCGATGAGCGCCACCGACTGGTCGAAATCCTTGTAGTCCACCCCCAGCGTCGCGGTGTGGAAGAAACCCTCGCTGCGGCTGCGCAGCGGCAGGATGTAGCGCGCACCCAAAATCACACCGTTGCCCACCACGTTGAGTGTGCCCACCGCCGCCACGTCGGAATCCGATTTCACGCCATACAGCGCCAGGTAATTTCCGGATGCCAGCGGCCAGGTGTAGCTGGCCGAAAACACGCGGCTCTCGTCGGGATTCTCCGGCGCGGTCTGCACCGTGATGCCCAGGCCATGCTGCTTCTGCCACAGGTTGTCCCAGCGCAGGCTAACGGAAAGCCGGGTGCGCGTGGTGTCTTGGCTGTAGCGGTCGTTGACTTCCACGCTTCCGTGCAGAGGAAGCTGGTCCTGCACTTTCAGATCCACTTCCACCGTGCCCGGTGTCTTGCCGGGGCGCAACACCGGCGTAATCTTGCGGTCGCCGCTGCGATTGAGCGCGGCGAGTTCCTTCTGCATCTGGTTGAAATTGGGCACCGTGCCTTCGGCCAGTTCGGGTGCGGCCGCCCTGATCTCGCCCAGGCTGAAATAGCGCGACTCGACCACGCGCAGACGATCCACCGGGGCCTCGGTCACGGCGAGCTTCACCAGGCCGCCGTCCACCTTCTGCTGCGGAATGCTCACCAGCACGGTGAGATAACCCGCGCCGTGATAAGCCCTCTCCAGCGCCTCGCGCGCCTTTTCCACGTCGCTCAGGGTTTTCTTTTCGCCGAGATGCGGATACACCGCCTGTTCGACCACCACCACCGGCAGCAGCGTCGTGCCTTCCACCCGGTATTCGAATACGTCGAATGTGGCTTCCTGCGCGTGGGCCGGCATGCCCACCAACATCAAAACAAACCACGCCAGCCTTTTATTCATGAGCGTTTTAATCATTGTCGACGACATAACCTGCAAAACGGCAGCAAACCTTTGCCGATGCGGCAAAGG
>JBAVWB010000067.1:0-9034 GCA_049697615.1 Thiobacillus sp.
GGTTTTCTTCGCGCCCCTTCGCGTCCTTCGCGGATAACAAGGTTCTAAACCATGCCCTTCATCCCCCACACTGAAGAAGACGTCTCCACCATGCTCGACGCCATCGGCGCCAAGAGCATCGAGGACCTGTTCGACGAAATCCCGCCCGCGCTGAAGACCGGCAAGCTGCGTGACGTGCCCGACGGCCTGCCGGAAATGGCGGTGGCGCGGCTGATGCAGGAACGCGCCTCGCAGGACGGCTTCTGGTCCAGCTTCATCGGCGCCGGCGTCTACGAGCACCACATCCCGGCGGCGATCTGGCAGATCACCACGCGCGGCGAGTTCTATTCCGCCTACACGCCGTATCAGGCCGAGGCGAGCCAGGGCACGCTGCAGCTGATCTACGAATACCAGACCATGATGACCCGGCTGACCGGGCTCGACGTGTCGAACGCCTCGCTGTACGACGGCGCCTCGGCGCTGGCCGAAGCGGTGCTGATGGCCGTCAGATCACATAAAACCTCGCGCCGCGTGCTGGTGCCGAAGACCGTGCACCCGATCTACCGCCGCGTGGTCAACACGACGGTAAAAAACCAGAACATCGAACTGGTCGAACTCGACTACGACGCCGCCACCGGCCAGACCGTGCTGCCGGCCGATCCCGGCAGCTTCGCCGGCCTCGTCATTCCGCAGCCCAACTTCTTCGGCGTGCTGGAAGACGTGCACGCCATGACCGACTGGGCGCACGACAAGGGTGCACTGGCGATCGCACTGGTCAACCCGACCACGCTGGCGGTGCTGGAAGCACCCGGGCATTGGGGAACGAAAGGCGCCGACATCGCGGTGGGCGAAGGCCAGCCGCTGGGCGCACCGATGGCCTCGGGAGGACCCTACTTCGGTTTCATGTGCTGCCGCCAGGACTTCGTGCGGCAGATGCCGGGGCGCATCGTCGGCCGCACCGTCGACCTCGACGGCAAGCCGGGTTTTACCCTGACGCTGCAGGCACGCGAGCAGCACATCCGCCGCTCCAAGGCCACCTCCAACATCTGCACCAACCAGGGCCTGGTGGTCACCGCGGCGACGCAGTACATGGCGCTGCTGGGACCGCAGGGACTGGCAAAAGTCGCATCAAACAGCCATGCCGGCACCGTGGCGCTGGCTGAAAAGCTGACGGCGATTCCCGGCGTGACGCGCGCATTCGCCAATCCCTTTTTCCATGAAGTGGTGCTGAAGCTTAACGACAACGCAAAGGACGTGCTGCGCGCGTTGCGCGCGCAGGGCATCCTCGGCGGGCTGGATATTTCCGGCTGGTACCCCGAACTCGGGCAGGCGATCCTGGTGTGCGTCACCGAAACCAAGACCGCCGCCGACCTCGACCACTATGCGCAACATCTGGAGCGCATCCTGTCGAAGCGGCGCGAAGCGCCGCCGTGCGCATACAAGAGTTGAACCCCACGCTGTTCAACCCTCAAGGAGCAAGATCATGGCCGACGTTCTGTTCAAAGGCACCCCTTCGCACACCAGCGGCGACCTGCCCAAGGTCGGCAGCCAGGCGCCTGACTTCAAGCTGATGGCGGGCGACCTCAGCGACGTGTCGCTCGCCGACTTCAAGGGCAAGAAGAAACTCTTGAGCATCGTGCATTCGCTCGACACCGGCGTCTGCGCGGCCAGCACCAAGCGCTTCAACGATTTCGCCAGGAACCGCGATGACGTGGTGGTGCTGGTGGTGTCCTGCGATCTGCCGTTCGCCCAGGCGCGCTTCTGCAGCGGCGAGGGGATCGCGAACGTGGTCACGCTGTCGATGATGCGCGATCGCCAGTTCGCCAAGGATTACGGCGTGCTGCTGACCGTCGAGCCCGACTACGAACCCGCGTTCGCCGCCCTGAAGTAAGAGACGTCACCATGGCCCAGATCACGCGCTACGGCAGCCCCATCCACACCAACGGCGAACTGCCCGAGGTCGGCAGCGCCGCACCCGACTTCCGGCTGGTCGACGCCGACCTGAACGACGTGACGCTAGCGAGCTTCAAGGGCAAAAAGAAGCTCTTGAGCATCGTGCCGAGCCTCGACACGCCGACCTGTTCGCTGTCCACCAAGAAGTTCAACGAGGCGGCCGCCGCGTACCCGAATGCGGTGATGCTGATCGTGTCGGCGGACCTGCCCTACGCGCAGAAGCGTTTCTGCGCGGCGGAAGGCACCGGGCAGGTCATGGCCCTGTCGATGATGCGCAGCCGCCAGTTCGCCCGCGACTACGGCGTGCTGATCGTGGACGGGCCGACCGAAGGCATCACCGCGCGCGCCATCGTCGTGATCGACGAAAACGACCGGGTCGTGCACCGCGAACTCGTTCCCGAGATCCGCCAGGAGCCCGACTACGAAGCCGCACTGGCTGCTTTGAAATGATTTTTCATCCGCGAAGGACGCGAAGGAACGCGAAGGAAAATCCAGAGGCGTTTTTGATCTTCTTCGCGCTTCTTCGCGCTTCTTCGCGTCCTTCGCGGATAACGAGGTTTTAACCATGCTGATATTCGACCATTCCCGCCCCGGCCGCACCGCCGCCGCCCAGTTGCCCGCCACCGGCGGCAGTCTCGACGACCTGCCCGCCTCGCTGCGCCGCAAGGACGCGCCTGCGCTGCCCGAAGTCTCCGAGCTCGACGTGGTGCGCCACTACACACGGCTTTCGCAGAAGAACTTCTCGATCGACACGCAGTTCTACCCGCTCGGTTCGTGCACCATGAAATACAACCCGCGCGCGTGCAATTCGCTGGCGATGCTGCCGCAGTATCTGGCGCGCCATCCGGCGAGCCCGGACGAGACCGGCCAGGGATTCCTCGCCAGCATGTTCGAACTGCAGGAGATGCTGAAGGACGTCACCGGGATGGCCGGCGTGTCGATGGCGCCGATGGCGGGCGCGCACGGCGAATTCGCCGGGGTGGCGATGATCCGCGCCTACCACGATGCGCGCGGCGACACCGCGCGGCGCGAGATCATCGTGCCGGACGCGGCGCACGGCACCAACCCGGCGACCGCAACCATGTGCGGTTACACGGTGAAGGAAATCCCGACCGACGCCACCGGCTCGGTCGACCTCGCCGCCCTGCGCGCTGCGGTCGGCCCGCACACCGCCGGCCTGATGCTGACCAATCCGTCGACGCTCGGCGTGTTCGAAAAGACCATCGCCGACATCCAGAAGATCGTGCACGACGCCGGTGGCCTGCTCTATTACGACGGCGCCAACCTCAACGCCATCCTCGGCAAGGTGCGCCCGGGCGACATGGGCTTCGACGTCATCCACATGAACCTGCACAAGACCTTCTCCACCCCGCACGGCGGCGGCGGACCGGGCGCGGGCCCGGTGGGGGTGTCGACGCGGCTGCTGCCCTTCATGCCGATTCCGCTGGTGCTGAACGACAACGGCTTTTACCGCCTGGCGACCGAGGCGGACCTGCCGCAGTCGATCGGCCGCATGTCGGCCAACATGGGCAATGCCGGCGTGCTGATGCGCGCCTATATCTACGCCCGCCTGCTGGGCGGCGAGGGCATGCACCGCGTCGCCGAATACGCGACCCTCAACGCCAACTACCTGATGGCGAAACTGCGCGAGGCCGGCTTCGATCTGGCCTACCCCACCCGCCGCGCCAGCCATGAATTCATCGTCACGCTGAAAAAACTGAAGGACACCACGGGCGTGTCGGCAATGGACTTCGCCAAGCGCCTGCTCGACTACGGCTACCATGCACCGACCACCTACTTCCCGCTGCTGGTGCCGGAGTGCCTGCTGATTGAGCCGACCGAAACCGAAAGCCGCGAGACGCTCGACGGCTTTGTCGCGGCGATGAAGGCCATCAAGCACGAGGCCGAAACCACGGCCGATCTGGTGAAGGGCGCGCCCTACAGCCTGCCGGTGCGGCGCCTGGACGACGTCAAGGCGGCGCGCGAACTCGATCTGGCCTACAAGCCCGTCGCATGACCGATCCCGTCAGCCCGTTCAAGGGCAAGACCGGCCTGGTGCGCGTGATGAACGCGGCCGGCTATTCATGGGCGGGCCTCACCGCTGCCTTCAGGCACGAGGATGCGTTCCGCCAGGAGGTGCTCCTGATGGTGCTGCTGCTGCCGCTGGCCGTCTATCTGGGCGACAACGGCATCGAGCGTGCGCTGATGATCGCCTCGCTGCTGCTGGTGTTGATCGTCGAACTGCTGAACTCCGCAGTCGAGGCGGCGGTTGACCGTGTTTCGCTGGAGCGCCACCCGCTGATCAAGCGCGCCAAGGACATGGGGAGCGCGGCGGTGATGATCTCGCTCGTCAACGTATTGATGGTGTGGTCGCTGGTGCTGCTGGGATGACCTGAGCCGCAAAGCATGCCAATATGCGGCAAATCATTAAAGCCGCGGGCCTATTGACCCGAAATAACAAGGTGTGCCCCCCATTTTCATGACCGCGTGAGACTGAAACCTGTCTATTTCCTGCTGGGCCTCGGCTTCGCCGGCTCCGCTGCCGCCCTCGGGCTGGGCGATCTGAATGTGCGCTCGTCTCTGGGGCAGCCACTCCACGCCACGGTCAAGATCCTGGATCCTGGCGCCAGGACGTCCCCGGACTGCTTCAGTCTGATGCCCAGCGAGGGCAGCATTGCCCCGCCGCTGCGCGCGCAATTGAGTCTTGAGCAAACCGGCAGCCAGACCCTGCTGCACATCCGCACCCCGCATTCAGTCAACGACCCCATCGCACTGTTTGTATTGGTTTCCGATTGCGAGGGACGCTTGCAGCGTGACTACGTGGTCTTGCTCGACCCGCCCGCACGAATCACGCCCGCCATCAGCCTGGCCGAGCCCGTTGCCGCCACACAATCGGCGGCCCCCGCCCTTCCTCCGGCGCCGCGCGTCACCCCGCTCCAACGCCGCGCCAAGCGCACGCCGGCCACCGCCCCGAGCCCGGCCGCTCCCGGTTCGCACCGGCCTGCTGAGCCAGGCGCACAGGCAGCTGCGGCAGACAGTGCGCCGCGGCTGGTGCTGTCCGGCAAACGTCATCTTGCAGGTGCAGCCCTCGCATTGCGGCTCGACACCCATCTGCCCGACCTGACGCAGCCCCGCCCCGGCAGCCTGACTGCCACCGAGTTGTCGGACGAAAACACAGCCCTTTTCCGCAAGCTGGCGCATCTGGAGTCGCAACTGGTCGCGCTCCAGCAGCGCAATGCCGAACTCGAGGCCCGTCGGGTCGCCGCGCCCGCCGCCGCCACGCCGCCGCCCAACCAGCCTGCGAAGTGGCCACTGGTTCTGCTGTTCATGGGCCTGCTCACCGGCGCCGGCACGCTGGCTGTCTGGCTGCGCCGTCGCACGCGGGAACCCGTCGAATATGTTGCGGATGTCTGGACGCAACCCTACGCGACAGCGGTGCACGGCACGGCACGGCCGGCGGCCGATCCCGTGCCGCAGCCCGCTGAAATGCAGCCCGCTCCTGAGCGCATGCCCGAAATTGCCCGGCCGCTGCTGCCTGAAAGCACCGAGGTCAAAGACGACATTCTCGACCAGGCCGAGGTCTACATGGCGCATGGCCACGGTGAACTCGCGGTTCATCTGCTGCAGGAACACCTGCGCGACGCGCCGGACGAATCGCCGATACCGTGGCTGCTGCTGCTCGACCTGTTGCATCGCGAAGGCGACGTCGAGAACTATGCCGCTGCCAGCGCCGAGTGCCGCCGCCATTTCAACATCAACCTCAGCGGCCACCCGATTTCTCAGGACGGCGAGCCTGGCATCGGGCTGGAGGCCTACCCGCACCTGCTGGACCAGCTGGTGGAAAAATGGCGCTCGCCAGACCTCGACGGCCTATTCAAGGAACTGATCTACGACCACCGCGGCGGCACCCGCATGGGCTTCGAGCCCGGGGCCTACCGCGACATCCTGCTGCTGCGCGCCATCGCGCAGGACGTGCTGCCGCTCGCCGCCTGAGCAAGTCCCGCTTCACCAAACCGTCACCGCCGCTTCATCCATTTGTCGCACGCCGGGCTCATGCTGCCCACCATGGATGCAGCCGAATTCACTTGCCAGATTCTGCCGACGCAGCGACCGCAGCTACGCATCGCGCTGGTCACCGAAACCTACCCGCCCGAAGTCAACGGCGTCGCGATGACGCTCGGCCGCCTGGTCGAAGGGCTGCAGGTGCGCAACCACCAGGTGCAGCTGATCCGCCCGCGCCAGCATGCCGACAATCAGCCGCAGCCCACCGCCAGTGAACACCTGCAGCGCGGCAGCGCCCTGCCGCGTTACGAAGGAATGAAAATGGGCCTGCCGGCGAAGGCTGCGCTGACCCGGATGTGGACCCTGCAGCGCCCGGATGTGGTGCAGATCGCCACCGAGGGCCCGCTCGGCTGGTCGGCGCTGGCGGCCGCCAACAAGCTGCGGCTGCCGGTGGCGAGCGATTTCCACACCCATTTCCACAGCTACAGCAGCCACTACGGCTTCGGCCTGTTGCGCCGCGCCATCGTTGCCTACCTGCGCAAGTTCCACAACAAGGCCGCGGTCACGCTGGTGCCCACCGCCGGCATCCGCCGTGAACTGCTGTCCTGTGGCTACGAGAATATCGAGATCATCGGGCGCGGGGTCGACACCCAGCTGTTTCACCCCGCCCGCCGCGACCCGTCGCTGCGTGCACGCTGGGGCGTGAAGGACGACGAGACCGTGGTGCTGTACGTCGGCCGCCTGGTCGCCGAGAAGAATCTCGCGCTGGTGTTCCGCGCCTTCGACGCCATGCGTGAAGCCCACCCCGCCAGTCGCCTGGTGCTGGTGGGCGACGGCCCGGAGCGCGCCAGCTGGCAGGCCAGCCGGCCCGACGCCATTTTCTGCGGCACCCAGATCGGCGCGGCGCTGGCGGCACATTTCGCCTCCGGCGACGTGTTCCTGTTTCCCAGCCTGACCGAAACCTGGGGCAACGTGGCCATCGAGGCGATGGCCTCGGGACTCGCGGTGGTTGCCTACGATTGCGCCGCCGCCGAGGAAGTCATCCGCCACGCCGAGAACGGCCTCAAGGCGCCGCCCGAAGACGAGGCCGCCTTCATTGCCGAGGCCGTGTCGCTGGCGCCTGACATCGACCGGCAGCGCCGCCTCGGCGCGGCGGCGGTCGCGCGCGCCGCGCAATTGTCGTGGGACGCCATCATCGACAGCTTCGAGCAGATGCTGCTGCGGCTTGCCTTGCCGCCATCCGAAATGCCCGATGCCACGCCGGAGTGGTCGTCGGCTGCGCGCACCGGTTAAGCAGGAGATTCCATGAACTCACGTCTGAGCCTGGTCGCCCATCACGGTCTCAACCGGCTGGCCGCGCACGAGCATGCGTGGCTGGAACGGCTCAACGGCGTGCGCCTGCCCAACTGGGAAGTCAGCGTACTAAAGGGGGTCAGCCGCCTCGGCGACGGCGTGTTCTGGTATGGGCTGATGGCGGCACTGATCGCCTGGCATGGATGGGGCGCGGTGCCGGTGGTGCTGCACATGGTCGTGGCAGGCCTCATCGGCACGCTGATCTACAAATGGCTGAAAGGCGCCACCGAGCGCCCACGGCCCTATCAGGTCTGCCCGACGATCTGCTGCCTGACCGCGCCGCTCGACCGCTTCAGTTTCCCCTCCGGCCACACCCTGCATGCCATCGTGTTCAGCCTCGTCGTCACCGCCTACTACCCGCCGCTCGGCTGGCTGGTGTGGCCGTTCACCGCACTGGTCGCGCTGTCGCGTCTGGTGCTGGGGCTGCACTATGTGAGCGACGTGCTGGTGGGCGCGCTGCTTGGCGGGTCGATCGCTGCACTGACGCTCGCGCTTTAAGTTCCGGCAAGTCCTCTTAAGCCGCGCGGCGCAAACCCGGCGGCGTCTCGACCGCCTGCGTATAATTCCGGCTTTCGACTTCAGCCTCCGGCACTCAGACCCTCCACCATGCGCACCCTCATCTGCGGTTCTCTCGCCTTCGACTCCATCATGGTGTTCCAGGATCACTTCAAGCACCACATCCTGCCCGACAAGATCCACATGCTGAACGTGTCCTTCCTGGTGCCGGAGATGCGCCGCGAGTACGGCGGCTGCGCCGGCAACATCGCGTACAACCTGAAACTGCTGGGCGGCGAACCGCTGATCATGGCGACCGTCGGCGACGATTTCGCGCCCTACGCCGAACGCCTCGACGACCACGCCATTTCGCGCGACTACATCCGCCACGTGGCCGGCACTTACACCGCGCAGGCCTTCATCACCACCGATCTCGCCGACAACCAGATCACCGCCTTCCACCCCGGCGCGATGAACTATTCGCACGAAAACGACGTGCGCCTGGTGCCGGACGTCAAGCTCGGCATCGTCTCCCCGGACGGCCGCGACGGCATGCTGCGCCACGTGCGCGGCTTCCACGAGGCCGGCGTGCCGTGCGTGTTCGACCCCGGCCAGGGCATGCCGCTGTTTTCCGGCGAGGAACTGCTGGAGTGCGTCCACAAGTCGCGCTACGTCATCCTCAACGACTACGAGGCCGAACTGCTGCAGACCCGCACCGGGGAAACCCTGGCCACACTGGCGCGCCACGTCGAGGCGCTGATCGTGACGCGCGGCGCCGAGGGCTCGGTGATCCACACGGCCGGCCAGCAGATCGATATTCCGGCGGTGCGCCCCGAGGCCATCCTCGACCCCACCGGCTGTGGCGACGCCTATCGCAGCGGCATCCTGTACGGCATCGTCCACGGCTTCGACTGGGAAACCTCGGGCCGCCTGGGCAGTCTCATGGGTGCAATCAAGATTGCGCAGCGCGGCGGGCAGAACCACCGCCCCAGCCGCGACGACATCGTCCGCGCGTTCCATGCCGAGTTTGGCTATGATTTGAAGTAATCACAGGAGCCCATCATGAACAGCACCTTCACCGTTGCACTCATCGCCGCCAGCACGCTGCTGCTGGCAGGTTGCCCGGCTGGACTGGGCGGTTCGGATTACAGCCGCACGCAGGCGCGCACCGTGCAGGAAGTGCAGATGGGCGTGGTGGAATCGGTGCGCGAAGTCACCCTTGAAGGCACCAAGTCGCCGATCGGTGCCGGTG
>JBAVWB010000068.1:0-5042 GCA_049697615.1 Thiobacillus sp.
TGCGGCAGTGCTCGCCCTGGCGACGGCCGATGTGCGCAAGCTCAACAACGAAGGCGTGATGCTGGCGCAGCGCGGCGATTTCAAGACGGCGGTCGACAAGCTGACGACCGCCTGCGCCGAGGCCCCCCACAACCCCCGCATCCTGATGAATGCCGTATGGGTCACCCTCAAGTACATCGACCAGGCCGGCATGGACGAGGCGCTGATCGAATCCGCCCGGCGCCATCTGGCCGATGCGGAACGCCAGGCGCCCGGGCACGCCCGCATTGCAGGCCTGCGCCTGCACCTGAACGAGGTCGAAACCCGCTTCGGCATCCGCAGAAAGGCCGCCGGATGACGACCGACAGCGCCAGCCTGTATGCCGCGCTGATCCACGAGCTGAAGAACGAGCTTGGCCTGCTGTCGATGGCGCTGGATGCCATTCCCCGGCACGAAGCCCGCCACGATGCAGCGGTCGATGCGGCGCAATTGCAGTGTCAGGGCGTGATCGAACGGCTGCAGCAGGCGCTGCGGGTCTACAAGTCGGCGAACCAGCCGATCCATCCTGTCCTCGATGCCTGGTCGCCGCAGGATGTGGTGAACGAGATTGCCGACCGGGCGCGTGCGCTTGCGCGGGGCCGCCTCCGGGTCGAGTCCACGGTGGCGCCGCAGGTGCCGGAAATCGGGTTCTTCGACCGCGACCTGGTCGAGATGGCGCTGGTCAACGCCGTCCACAATTCCCTGCGCTACGCGCAATCCAAAATTCGTATCGAGGCGGGCATGCTCGAAGGCGGCCTCGCCTTCACCGTGCGCGACGATTCGCCCGGCTATCCCGAGGCGATCCTGAACGGCGAAGCCGGCTCCGGCGCACCGTCGGCCGGCACCGGCCTGGGGTTGCAGTTTTCCAGACTGATCGCGCAGGGCCACGACAACCGCGGCCGGCGGGGCGAACTGCGTCTGTCCAACGACGCGGGCGCGGTGTTCTGCCTGCTGCTTCCCTGAGCTATTCCTCCAGCAGCGTCACCGTCGCCTCGGCGGTCGTCGGGTCGATGTCGAAGCGCAGCAGGCAATACTCGTTCAGTTCCGACATCGGCGTGGGATCGTCTGTGCAACTGCAGCCCGCGATGATGCCCGTGTAGAAAATCCCCGCCTTCACGCGGATCCGACCGGCCGCCTCGCCACAGCCGAGGATCATCGCCTGGATGGGCCGCTCCGTCACACGGCTGCTCAGCGCAAGCCCCTGCTGCAGGGGTAGCAAGCCCGCATCGAGCGCTGCAATTTCCTGCTTCAGAACCGTCTCGAATTCGGGCGTTCCCCAGGCGGCGAGCGATTCGGGCAATCGGATCATGAATCGAGGCCTTTCTTCATGCCAAGCCTGGCATCGAATTTCGCCTTGTCGATGATAAATCGCTCGTGCCGTTCCCGCGAAATAAGATCGACCCCATCGTGGGCCTCGACCGCAAACACCAGCCGCCTGCCATCGACCTCGAGCAGTTCGACGTGCGCCGTCACCTTCAGCCCGGGCGGCGTCGCCGCTTCGTGGCTGACGTCGATATGGGTGCCCACCGTCTGTTCGCGTGGCCAGTCGAGATGAGGGTTGATCGCCTTGATGCAGGCCCATTCGAGGAAGCCCACCAGGAAGCCGGTCGCAAAAACCTCCGGCATCGCGACGAATTCGGGCGACTCCGGATACAGCGCCGGAACGGTCTTCGAAGTCGGCACCACGAAGGTGTGTTCGTAGGTGATGCCCGGCTGCAGGGAGGCTTTCATCAATGTTTGATTTCCGGGATTTGAACAAGGGGAAGCATGCCGGCAAAGCCGCACGGCTGTCCATACGGGCTGGTTTTCTGCCCCGACGGGTCAGACATGCGGAAAGCCCGGGTTATGCGCAACTTCCCACAGAAACCCATCCGGATCGGTGAAATAGCCGGAGTAGCCGCCCCAGTCCGTCGGGTGCCCGGGTTGGGTGATGGTGCCGCCGCAGGTGGCCACCCGGGCAAGCAGCGCATCCACCTCGGCCGGCGAGCGCACGTTGTGTGCCAGCGCGAAGCCCCGAAAGCCGGAACCCTCCGGTGACAGCCCGGCATCGGCAGCCAGGCTTTCCCTGGACCAAAGCGCGAGCCAGGTTTTGCCGAGTTCGAAGAAGGTGATCGAGGGCGGCGTCTCCAGACGCGGCAACTCCAGGCATTCCGCGTAGAAGCGGGTGGCGCGTTCGAGATCGGCCACGCCAAGGGTGATGAGGCTGATGCGGGGTTCCATGCGTCTCTCCTAACGAAACACTGAGTAATTCATCATTTCCGTCATTGCGAGCGAAGCGAAGCAATCCAGAAAGCTAGCGGAATCAAAGAACTCTGGATCGCCACGGCCCTGCGGGCCTCGCGATGACAGATTAAATCAGCGCTTCCCTAACGAGTCGTGTCGCGCGTATCCACCCGCGTAGCAAGTGAACGGATGATGTCGTCGTAGACCTGCGGCGAATGCATGATGAAGGTGTGCAGGGCGGGGATCTCGACGGACAGTGACTTGAAGCGGCCCGTGGCTTCGGCCACGCTCAGGATCAGATCGTTGGCTTCCATGCCGAAGGGATACCAGCGGGTGCGCGGGCCGCCGGTGCCCACATAAATCCGGGTGAAAGCAGGCGGCATCGGCAAGCGCTGCATGAAGGCGTCGTCTGCGAGCAACTGGCCCATTTCGCCCGTCAACACCTTGTATAGCCAAAAGCGGGAAAAGAATTTCGCCGCCCTGCAGGCCACCATCGGCGGCGACAGGAAAAAGCAGGCCGCGGGCATCCGGTTTTCCAGCTGGCCGAGCGCCGAGCGGATGATCACCGAGCCGAGCGAATGCCCCACCAGCGCGTACGGTGCCGTATCCACGCGGCGCTCGATCAGGCGCACCAGGCGGCCGGTCGCGCCCGCCAGGGTTTCGAACGTCGGCGAATAGCCGAACAGGATCGGCCTGTGCCCCGCGCGCCGCAGGTGCCGCCGCAGCCGCAGCATCGAAACCGGCGTGCGGCCCATGCCGTGAATCAGGATCACGTCCATGCGCGACTCAGGCGGCGGCAAGCAGCGCCTGATAAGTGGCGAGGTCCTCTGCCGAATGGCAGCAGAAGATCACCTCGCGGATGAGGGGAAACGCCGGCACCGTCGCGCGCACCATCGCCACCGCAATCCGCGCGGCGGGCGCTTTCGGATAGCCGTACACCCCGGTGCTGATACCCGGAAACGCCAGCGACCGGAGGCCGTTCTCCGCCGCCACCTCGATCGATCGGCGGTAGCACGACGCCAGCAATTCCGGCTCGCCGCGATCGCCGCCGTGCCACACCGGGCCGACCGTGTGGATCACGAAGCGGGCGGGCAGGCGAAAGCCCGGGGTGAGCCTGGCGTCGCCCGTCTGGCAGCCGCCCAGCAGGCGGCAGGCTTCCAGCAATTCCGGTCCGGCGGCGCGATGGATCGCGCCGTCCACCCCGCCGCCGCCCAGCAGCGACGCATTGGCGGCGTTGACGATGGCGTCGACCGCGAGGGTGGTGAGGTCGGCCTGAAGGGCGCGAAGCACTGCGGGCATGGGATGGGATTCGGGCGAATGGTTTAGGGACACGCTTATTTATACGATATGACCGTCATTGCGAGCGAAGCGACGCAATCCAGCGCATTTATTAAGCAGACATATCTGGATTGCCCTAAAGGACTCCGATCCACTATGGTCTGAAGCCCATGTGGAATCGTATGCCGCGCTTCGCTCGCAATGACGAATCAATCAGCGCCTTCCTGGCGGGCGGTGCAACCTTCAAGGCGAGTGCTTCATGTGCGGCGTATACAGAAACGCCCGGCGGTCGAAACCGAGCGCTGCGGCCCGCGCAAGCAAGGCCTCCAGCGTCGCCTTGTCGAGTTGTTGCTCCCGCGCCAGTATCCAGGCGTATTGTCGGCCCGGTTCGCCGACCAGCACCCAGCGGTAGTCCGGATCGAGCGCCAGGATCCAGTAGTCGCCATAAAACGGGCGAAAGAAACTCACCCGCAGCTTGGCGCCCTGGCTGCCCTCGACCACGTGCGCAATCCCCTTGGCCTGCTCCAGCTCGCCGCTTTGCCTCCGGCACTGGTTGAGCACCGACACCGACTTTCCGTCCGGGCGGTACATCGCCTGGGTATCCGAGGCGCACTTCTCCTGAAACCAGTTGGGCAGGCGCGCAATCTCGTACCAGGTGCCGTAGTAGCGGTTCAGGTCAACCGCCGGGACAGTCGCCAGCGGCAGATGAGATGTCGTGCACGCGCCCAGAATCAAGCTTGTGCCGATAGCGATAAGGAATTGAAAAGGCTTCATGATTGGGCTTGCACAGAGGTGGGGCTGACAACTGGGTTCTGAACCGGGGGGTGGATTTAGCGCCCCGGCAGCACGACCTCGACCGTCTTGCCGCCATAGCCGTACTGCTGGTCGCGCGCCTGCACCGTCACGGTCCGGATACCGCGCGGAATCCTCACCCCATACAGATCGCGCGTGAAGGGCTGTTCGCCGGCATGGTCGTGCAGCAGGATGCGTTCACCGAACACTGTGCCGTCCTTGCCCAGCACGCGGAAGGCATCTGCATAGCGTCGCGGCGTGTCGTAGGGCGAGGACACCGTGACGTCGAAATCGAAGGTATCGGCCCCGCGCGCCTGCGCCTTGGCGGCCACCACGTCGGGGTATTTCTGGGCGGGATCGGCCGCCCGCGCAGCAAAGGCTGCCAGGCAGGCGCCCAGCACGAGAAGGGTGAAGAGTGGGATAGGCTGTCGCATATGAATTATATATGCTTGGGCTGCTGCCCAGAATGGTTAGCACGGCTGTAAGTTGCAGCACTAACAATAGCGCGCTTGTGAATTTGCTCTTGGTTTTATTGAGCACGCCAGCAGCAAAAGCGATGACACACAAGATGAGTAGCGTGATTGCACTTTGGCTCATTTGCAACCTAACGAGGCTGTAGAAAAAGTTCCATTCGTGCATCTTGCCCCAGTGCGGCAAGTGCATCAACATCGCTTTACTGTTCACGAGTGGAGCGACCCCTTGGCCCGCTACAAGCACATTGACACCAGCCC
>JBAVWB010000069.1:0-1619 GCA_049697615.1 Thiobacillus sp.
GCGAAACGATTTCCGGACCAATGCCGTCACCCGGCAAGACTGCAATTTTCATGTTCTCAAACCTTGTTGTCCGCGAAGGATGCGAAGGGCACGAAGAAAAGCGTTTCTTCGCGTCCTTCGCGGATGAAAAATAAATCATGCAAACAACCACGGCGCTTCCTGCTTGCGCCGCTCTTCATACGCCTTGATCTTGTCGCCCTGCAACAGGGTCAGGCCGATGTCGTCCAGACCATTGAGCAGGCGATGCTTGCGGCCGCCGTCGACCTCGAACGCCAGCACCTCGCCGCCCGGCGAGGTGACGGTCTGCTTGTCCAGATCGACCTTGAGGCGGTAGCCCTCGCTGGCTTCGCATTCGCGGAACAGGCGTTCGACCGTGGCGGCGTCGAGCACGATGGGCAGGATGCCGTTCTTGAAGCAGTTGTTGTAGAAGATGTCGGCGTAGGACGGCGCGATGATGGCGCGGATGCCGTAGTCTTCCAGCGCCCACGGCGCGTGCTCGCGGCTCGACCCGCAGCCGAAGTTGTCGCGCGCGAGCAGCACCGAAGCGCCCTTGTAGCGCGGGAAGTTCAGCACGAACTCGGGATTCGGCTGGCGCGTGGAAGGATCCATGCCCGGCTCGCCGTGGTCGAGATAACGCCATTCGTCAAACAGGTTGGGGCCGAAGCCGGCGCGCTTGATCGACTTCAGGAACTGCTTCGGGATGATCGCATCGGTATCCACGTTGGCACGATCCAGGGGCACGACCAATCCATCCAACAATGTGAACTTGCGCATCACTTGCCCGCTTCCTCTAATTTTTCGCCGCCTTTATGCATCTTCTCGCCGACCCATTCGCCGGCCTTCTTGACGCCGCGCTCTGTCGCTTCGGCGCCTTTCTTGATGCCACGTTCGGTCGCTTCTGCGCCTTTTTTGACACCGCGCTTTGTCGCCTCGACACCCTTCTCGATGCCGCGCTCTGTGGCCTCCGCGCCCTTCTTGATGGTTTCGCCCGTCTTTTGGGCTACGCTTTTCTCTTCAGCCCATGCGCCTTGCGCCATCGCCAGCAACAGCAACATCCCGAAAATTCGTTTCATCACTCACTCCTTTCGCACATCAACGAAATGTCCGGCACACGCGGCGGCGGCGGCCATCGCCGGGCTGACCAGATGGGTCCTGCCGCCCTGCCCCTGCCGCCCCTCGAAATTGCGGTTGGACGTGGAGGCGCAGCGCTCGCCCGGCTCCAGCCGGTCGGCGTTCATCGCCAGGCACATCGAGCAGCCGGGCTCGCGCCATTCGAAGCCGGCTTCGATAAAGATCTTGTCTAGGCCCTCGGCCTCGGCCTGCTGCTTGACCAGGCCGGAACCCGGCACCACCATCGCCAGCTTGACGTTGGAAGCGACCTTGCGGCCCTTCGCCACGCCGGCGGCTTCGCGCAGATCCTCGATGCGCGAGTTGGTGCACGAGCCGATGAACACCTTGTCCACCGGAATATCGGCGATCGGCGTGCCGGCCGCCAGGCCCATGTATTCCAGCGCGCGCGTCCAGTCCTGCCGCTTGACCTCGCTCGGCGCATTGGCCGGGTCGGGCACGCGGCCACCGATGGTCGTCACCATCTCGGGCGAAGTGCCCCAGGTCACCTG
>JBAVWB010000070.1:0-3536 GCA_049697615.1 Thiobacillus sp.
CACCAGTGGTGCGTGCGCGTCGTCTGGAAAGAACAGGCAGAACGACCCCGCCGGGGTGGCGATCCAGCTCGCCGGCGCGTCGTTGAAGAAGCGGATGTCGCGTGCGGCATCATGATCCGTCGCTGCGTCCACGCATTCGCCCAGCGGCTTCCAGCCCATCTCATCGATACCTTCGAGCACCAGCTGGATATCGATGTAGCGGCGGTGGCATTCCAGTTTTGCCTCGGCCCGCGTGCGGCCGGCACAGTCCTCGACGATGGCGAACAGCTGCTCGCCCTGGATTTCATGCATGCCCGGCTCCAGCGCCCTCAAATCCGTGCTGCGCAGGAATTCGAAGGCGCGCGCAAACAGGGGATGCAGTGCGGCGTAGCGGTCGGCCTCGGTCAGTTTCGCCAGGATCATCGCGCGCTTACCGGCTGATCGGCTTGTAGCGGATGCGCTTCGGCTTGGCGCCCTCCTCGCCCAGCCGCTTCTTCTTGTCGGCCTCGTATTCCTGGTAGTTGCCGGCGAAGAACACCACCTGAGAGTCGCCCTCGAAGGCGAGGATGTGGGTGGCGATGCGGTCGAGGAACCAGCGGTCGTGCGAGATCACCATCACGCAGCCGGCGAATTCGAGCAGCGCATCTTCCAGCGCGCGCAGGGTTTCCACGTCGAGGTCGTTCGACGGTTCGTCGAGCAGCAGTACGTTGCCGCCCGCGATCAGCGTCTTGGCCAGATGCAGCCGTCCGCGCTCGCCGCCGGACAGGCTGCCGACGCGCTTTTGCTGGTCTCCGCCCTTGAAGTTGAAGCGCCCGAGGTAGGCGCGTGACGGGATTTCGTAGCGCCCCACCGTGAGGATGTCGCGCCCTTCGGCGACTTCGTCGAACACGGTCTTGTCGGCAGACAGCGCGTCGCGGCTCTGGTCGACGTAGGCGAGTTTGACCGTCTGGCCCACTTCGACTTCGCCGGAATCGGGTTGTTCCAGTCCGGTGATCATCTTGAAGAAGGTCGACTTGCCGGCGCCGTTGGGGCCGATGATGCCGACGATGGCGCCGGGCGGCACGCTGAAGCTGAGGTTGTCGATCAGCAGGCGGTCGCCGAAGGATTTGGTCACGTTGTGGAAGTCGATGACCTTGTCGCCCAGCCGCTCGCCGACCGGGATGAAGATTTCCTGCGTCTCGTTGCGCTTCTGGTATTCGACCGAATTGAGTTCCTCGAATCGTGACAGACGCGCCTTCGACTTGGCCTGGCGCGCCTTGGGGTTCTGCCGCACCCATTCGAGCTCCTGCTTCATGGTCTTGATGCGTCCGACCTCCTGCTTGGATTCGGTCTCCAGCCGCGCTTCCTTCTGCTCCAGCCAGCTGGTGTAGTTACCCTTCCAGGGAATGCCGTGGCCGCGGTCCAGTTCGAGGATCCACTCGGCAGCGTTGTCGAGGAAGTAGCGGTCGTGCGTCACCGCCACCACGGTGCCGGGATAGCGCACCAGGAACTGCTCCAGCCAGTCGACCGATTCGGCGTCGAGGTGGTTGGTCGGCTCGTCGAGCAGCAGCATGTCGGGATTCGACAGCAGCAGCTGGCACAGCGCGACGCGGCGCTTTTCGCCGCCCGACAGGTTGCCGATCACCGCGTCCCAGGGGGCCAGCCGCAGTGCATCGGCGGCGATTTCCATCTGCGTGTCGAGGTCGGCGCCGGCGGTGGCGAGAATCGCCTCGCACTTCGCCTGTTCCTCGGCCAATGCGTCGAAGTCGGCATCGGGCTCGGCGTAGGCGGCGTAGATTTCATCCAGCCGGGCCTTGGCCCCGACGATCTCGCCCAGCCCCGCTTCCACCGCCTGGCGCACCGTGTGTGTCGGGTCGAGCTGCGGCTCCTGCGGCAGGTAGCCGATGCGGATGCCCGGCATCGGGATCGCCTCGCCCTCGATGTCCTTGTCCACCCCCGCCATGATGCGGATGAGCGAAGATTTTCCGGAGCCGTTCAGACCCAGGAGGCCGATCTTGGCACCGGGGAAAAAGCTGAGCGAGATGTCCTTCAGGATCTGCCGCTTGGGCGGAACGATCTTGCCGACATGGTTGAGGGAGTAAACGTATTGCGCCATGAGTGAATGGTTCCAGTGAAAATCAGGGTTTGCTTGCGCTCGGGCAAGCATCGAACGCGCAGCCGCGCGCCGGACTGCGGCTGACAAAGCTGCCGTCGGGGCACTGCATGACGTCTGCAGGACACACGATGCCTTCTTCCGGCATTGGCGGAGGCGGCGGCGCATAGGGCGAAAGCTTGCCCGCCTTGGGTAGGGCGACGGGCGGGACGACGGGTTCCGCACCCCCGGAGCTGCATGCGCCCAGCGTGGCCAGCAGCAGTAGGGCAACGAGTGTTCTCATCAGGCCAGTTCCTTGTCCAGCAGGGCTTTCAGCCTGACGAAGTCGATCTCGCCCAGCTTCTGCTCGAGGATGCGGCCATCCTTGCCGATGATAAAGGTGGTGGGCGTGAGCTGCACGTTGCCGAAAGCGCGCGCGTGCGCGCCGTCGACATCCAGCGCGACCGGAAACGGCAACTGCCGCGTCTGCACGAAATTCAGCACGTAGTTAGGCGGGTCATAGCTCATCGCCACCGCGATGATCTCGAAACCGCGGTTCTTGTATTGCTTGTAGACCTCGACCATGTCCGGCATTTCCTTGACGCAGCCGGGACACGACGTGGCCCAGAAATTCACCAGCACGACCTTGCCGCGCAATTCGTCCAGGGTGAGCGTCTTGCCCTCCAGCGTGGTAAAGGTGGCGGCAGGCGCACCAGGCTTGTCCATCAGGGCGTAGACCAGCGCACCGGCGATGGCGAGCACGGCAGCGGCAATCAACAGGGGTTTGGCAAGTTTCATGCGGATTCCACAGGTTTAAGCGGTTTGATATGACCGCGCCAGCGCCACATAGTGCTGCGCGGAATAGCTGAAATAGGCGATTTCTTCCTCGGTCAGCGCGCGCACCAGCTTGGCCGGGCGCCCGAGGTAAAGATGCCCGGATTCGAGCACCTTGCCCTCCGGCACCAGCGAGCCGGCACCCAGCAGCACATGCTTCTGCACCACCGCGCGGTCGAGGATGATGCTGCCCATGCCGATCAGGCATTCGTCCCCGATGGTGCAGGCGTGCAGGATCACCGTATGTCCAACGGTGACGCGCGCGCCGATGACCAGCGGGCCGCCCGCGGGATTGGCCGGCGTCCTGTGCGACACGTGCAGCACGCTGTTGTCCTGGATGTTGCTCGCCTCGCCGATGGCGATCGAATTGACGTCGCCTCGGATCACCGCACCCGGCCACACCGAGGCGTCGGGTCCCAGGCTGACCTCGCCGATCACCGTGGCGCGCGGGTGCACCCAGGCGCCGGCGGCGATTTTCGGGTGAACGCCCTGGTAGGGCGCGACGGGATCTAAAGCCATGGTTGTCGAGGGGTTGAAACGCAGGGGAAGCGGGCCCAAATTATAATCGTTGTGCGCTGCCGCCATTCCTTCGCGTACCCTGCCTCCTCTTTGTGAAAGATTTCATGACACCCCCGATGGACACCAACCCGCT
>JBAVWB010000071.1:0-2227 GCA_049697615.1 Thiobacillus sp.
ACGTCACGGATCAGATTGTGACGAATCACGTCCCCGGCGCTGTTCCGCACGTAGATGCCTTCTCCCACATGATGCACGTAGTTGTTTTCAATGACGTTGTCGCGGTTATTGCCGCCCACGAACCGCACGCCGCCGCTCATGGCTTGAGTGATGAGATTCCCGTAGATCGTGCATTTCTCGATATCGCCCTCGACGATCACGCCGTTCTGCCCAGAATTGAGCAGACGGCAGTACTTGATAACGATGTCTTGAGCATCACCCAGATGAATCAGTCCGCCTTTGACATTCGAGTGCAGCGCAAGACTCGGGAGGACCTCCAACAGCCCGTCGGCAACCTTGAAGGTAATCCCCTCGAATTGAATGGGTTGCAACCTCCGCTGCGCGCTACCGCGCACTGCGCAGCTTGCCTAAAGTGACGCGTAATTGCCGTTGTCACGATGATGAAGACAAAGAGGCGGGCTCCAGGGTAAAACATTGAAACGCGTCGACAATGTTTCCATGTTTCACCACAGGAGCCCAGGCGATGATTATCGAGGTTGAAGATCGGTACTGCAAGGCGGCGAAGCAGTTTTTGAGGGTTCTGGCGGCAATCGAGCAAGCGGCCGAACGGGGCGACGCGGTGCATGAAGTCGAGGAAACGACCTGGTTCGGCCTGATCGAAACGGGCCGCGAAATGATCGCGGCGTACATCCAGAAGCAGGAGGAAGAAGTCGCTCGGCCGAAGGTGATCGAGCACGAGGGGAAGCAGCTTCACCGGCTGCCCGAGCGACGTATGCGGCCGTATGTCTCGGCCTTCGGCCCGACGCCGTACCGACGCGACGTCTACGCCGCGCGGGAAACACAACGCCAGGAGGTGGTGCCGTTGGATGCGAAGCTCGGCATGCCGGAGGGAAACACGTCGTATCTGTTGCAGAAGTGGAGCGGCACGAAGTGCGTGAAGCAGTCGTATCAGGAGTCGCGGGCCACGCTGCTGGAAATCCTCGGCTTCGCGCCGTCGGTCAACTGCCTGGAGGACATGGTCGGGCGGGCGGCCGAGCATGCCGAGATCTACTTCGCCGAACAGGAGCCTGTTGAACCGACGACGGAGGCAGAGATCCTGGTTGCCACGAGCGACTGCAAAGGCGTGCCGATGCGCCACGTCGATGCGCCGCGGACGAAGCGTGGCGACGACGTGCCGCGAGCGAAACGGAAACGGCTGAAGAAAGGCGAGAAGAACGGCCAGAAGCGGATGGCGTGTGTCGGCGGCGTCTACTCGGTGGCCCCGTTTCGTCGCACGGTCGACGACGTGCTCAACGAGATCCTTCGCAAAGAAAAGCAGCAACAGCGACCGAAGCCCCGGAACAAGCGGCTCCGGGCCGTGTTGACCCGCCAAGTCGACGACAAGGAAGTCAACGGCAAGGATGTCGTCTTCGACTGGCTCGCCAAGGAAGTGCAGCAGCGCGATCCGCAAGAGCGTCGGGCGGTCGTGGCGATCATGGATGGCGAGACGAAGCTTCGCGACTTGCAGGAACGGAAGATCGACCGGGCGATCGGCATTTTGGACATCTGGCACGTGACCGAATACTTATGGAAGCTGGCCTACTGTTTTCACCCTGAAGGCAGCGCCAAGGCGGAGGCGTTCGTGGAAACCTATCTGCGTAAGCTGCTCGAAGGCAAGGTCTGCCGTGCGATCGGTGGCATGCGGCAAATGGCGACCAAGCGTGGGCTGTCGAAAGCCAAGAAGGCGAAGGTCGAGCAATGCCTGAACTACTTCGCGGAACGGTGTGAATACATGAAGTACGACGAGTACCTTGCTGCCGGCTACCCGATCGGCAGTGGCGTGGTGGAGGGCGCGTGTCGTCATTTGGTGAAGGACCGGATGGAACAGACCGGCATGCGATGGCGCATCGCGGGCGCACAAGCCGTTCTCAGTCTACGAGACATCTACGTCAATGACGACTGGGATACCTTCCACGCCGACCGAATCCAAACAGAACAACGCAAGCTGTACCCCTACAAAAGACGCTTGCACGCTATCCTAAACTGCGCAACCTAACGCGATCCGGAGGTTGCAACCGATTCCTTTTCAATGAGACCACGATCACCCTGGAGCATGCTGGTCGCGAAACGACCCAGCGGGTCGTCTTTACGTGGACTTCCCAAGGGAGGAGGCCGCATCTCTCAGTCCTGGCCGGAAACGCACGATGACCGGTGCGAATCTCCTCCATTTGTCGACGCGATGTTCGTC
>JBAVWB010000072.1:0-21914 GCA_049697615.1 Thiobacillus sp.
CGGGCGGCACCCCGGGCATGCCGGTGATCAGCTTGCCGCTGCCGCCGTGCGACTTGTGCAATCCCAGCGCGCCCATCTGCGGCGCCAGCCGCCCGGCGATGTCGGACATCGGCTGCAGGAGCGGCAGGCCGCCGGCAGGCCGGGTCACGGTTTCGTAGGCGATCGCCGTCACCCCGCGCGCCATCAGTTCGCGCGCGAGTTCCGGCGCGGCGGCCAGGTGCAGGTAGCAGAACAGCAGCTGGCCCTGGCGCAGCAGCTTCACTTCGTCCGCCTGCGGCTCCTTCACTTTCATCACCAGGTCGGCGGCCCAGACTTCGGCGGCGGTGGCCACGATGGTTGCACCGGCGGTGCGGTAGGCGTCATCTGAAAATCCCGCAGCGGCGCCGGCATTGGCCTCGACGCTGACACGGTGGCTGGCCTCGGTCAGGACGCGCGCGCCCTCGGGCGTGAGCGCCACCCGGTATTCGTGGTTCTTGATTTCCTTGGGGATGCCGATGTGCATGAAGGGCCTCGTGCGGGATGGAGAGCCTGCAGCATAACCAAAGCGGTCACGCGCATGAAGGGTGCGGTAAACGACGGCCTCGGGTCAGGCGAGCTGCTGCACGCATTCTCGCACCAGCGCCGGGCCGCGATAGATCAGCCCGGAATACAGCTGCACCAACGCGGCGCCCGCATCGATTTTCTCCTGCGCATCGGCCCCCGAGAGGATGCCGCCGACGCCGATGATCGGCACTTCGTTCTTCAGGTGATGCGCCAGCGCGCGGATGACCCGGGTCGACGCCGCGCGCACCGGCGCGCCGGACAGGCCGCCGGCCTCGTCCGCATTCGGCAGGCCGGCGACGGCATCGCGTGAAATGGTGGTGTTGGTGGCGATCACCGCGTCGATGCGATGCATCATCAGCAGCGCGGCAATCGCGGCAATCTGCGCGTCGTCGAGATCGGGTGCGATCTTCAGCGCGATCGGCACGTACCGGCCGTGCTGCTGCGCGAGTTCGGACTGGCGCAGCTTGATCGCGGACAGCAGCGCGTCGAGCGCGTCATCCTTCTGCAGTTCGCGCAGGTTCTGCGTGTTGGGCGAGGAAATGTTCACCGTCACGTAGCGCGCGTGCGCGTAGACCTTGTCGAGGCAGGCCAGGTAATCGTCGACCGCCTGCTCGTTCGACGTGTCCTTGTTCTTGCCGATGTTGATGCCGAGCACGCCGGTGAAGCCGCTCGCTTCGACGTTCTTCACCAGATTGTCGACGCCGAGGTTGTTGAAGCCCATGCGGTTGATGATGGCCTCGGCAGCAGGCAGGCGGAACATGCGCGGCTGCGGGTTGCCGGGCTGCGGGCGCGGCGTCACCGTGCCGATCTCGATGAAGCCGAAGCCCAGCGCCGCCAGCGCGTTGATGTGGGCGCCGTCCTTGTCGAGCCCGGCCGCGAGGCCGACCGGATTCGGGAAGTCGATGCCCATCACGCGCACGGGCTTGCCGGTCGCGCGCGGCAGCAGGCCCAGCAGGCCGAGACGGTGCGCAATGTCGAGACTGGCGAGGGTAAAACCGTGGGCGTCCTCAGGATCGAGGCTGAACAGAGCGGGGCGCAAAAGAGAATAAAGCATCGTGCGTCAGGAGCGAGCGGGCAAGGCTTGCGAGTTTAACAGGGGGCGAGCCACCAGGCTGCCGCAGGGGCGGCGTACGGTGTTATGCTGAACTTGCGCGTGCATGCGCGTGTCTGTCTGACTCATAGCTATCTTCCGTTTTCTCAACTTGTCGAAAAATCCATGACTTCCCCGTATTTCCTGCAGCGACTCGTATTGATTTTCAGTGTGTTGATGGCGCCGGCCGCCTGGAGCGCCGTTCCCCCGCCGCCGCAACTGGCCGCCAAATCCTGGGTGCTGATGGATGCCGCCAGCGGCAGCATTCTGGTCGATCACCAGGGCGCGATGCGACTGCCTCCCGCCAGCCTGACCAAGCTGATGACCTCGCATGTCGCCGCGCTGGAACTCCAGCGCGGTAAAGTCAAAGAGAGCGATCTCGTCACCATCAGCGAAAAAGCCTGGCGCATGGGCGGCTCGAAAATGTTCGTCCACGTGGGCGACCAGATCGCGGTGAAAGACCTCTTGCGCGGCATCATCGTCCAGTCGGGCAACGACGCCAGCATCGCGCTGGCCGAACATCTCGCCGGCAGCGAGGACACTTTCGCCGCCATGATGAACCAGGAGGCCAAGCGGCTGGGACTCGCCGAAACCCATTTCATCAATGCCACCGGCTGGCCGGCCGAAGGCCATTATTCGAGCGCGCTCGACATGGCCAAGCTCGCGCGGGCCATCATCGTCGAAGACCCCGAGCACTATGCGATGTATGCCGAAAAGGAATTCGTCTGGAGCGGCATCAAGCAGCCCAACCGCAATCTGCTCTTGTGGCGCGACCCGACCGTCGACGGCCTGAAAACCGGTCACACCGAAGAGGCCGGTTACTGCCTGGTGGCCTCGGCCAAGCGCGACGGCATGCGCCTGATCGCCGCCGTGTTCGGCACCGACAGCGAAGCCGCGCGCGCGACCGAAACCGCCACCTTGCTGGGCTACGGCTTCCGCTTCTTCGAGAACAAGACCTTCCACGAGCATGGCGAAGTGGTCACCGAAGTGCCGCTGTGGAAAGGCGCCGCGCGCGCGGTCAAGGCAGGCGTGAAGACCGATCTGGCCGTCAGCGTGGCACGCGGCACCGTCGACACCCTGAGCACGCGGCTCGTGCTGGAGCCGGCACTGATCGCGCCGGTGAAGCAGGGCCAGGTCATCGGCAAGATCGAGATTCTCCAGGGCGATACGGTGCTGAACCGGGCCGACGTGGTCGCGATGGAAAGCGTCGAGGAAGGCGGCTTCTTCCGCCGCATCTGGGACAGCATCCGCCTGTTCTTCAAGGGGCTGTTCGGCTGACGCCAAGCCCCGCACGCGCAGTCGAAAGCGGCCCCTGGAAGCGGGCCGTTTTTTATGGCCGGTCGCACGCGTCGTTAAAACCCACCGTGCCGCCCCGCTTTGGATTAAATTGTCGCCAACCCGCGAAGGATTCCGTAGACCTTGCACGCGCTTGGATCAGGCCCATGTCAAAAACACTCAAAGCCATTACCTGTGCTGCCGGCGCGTTCATCGGACTGATCGTCCTCGCCGCGATCGCCCTGTCGCTTTTCCTGGATATCAATGCCTACAAGCCCCGGCTGGAAGCGGCCGCCTCGGCTGTCACCGGGATGGAAGTCAGCGTCAACGGGCGTCTTGGAATCGGCTTCTTCCCCGGCGTGCGGGTCACGCTCGAAGACGTGCATATACGCAACCGGGGGACCGAGCTCGTCACCGCAAGCAAGGCCCGGATCGGAGTCGATTTCCTCGCCCTGCTCAATAAAAGTGTCCGGATCAGGAAAGTCGAGCTCGAACACCCGAGCATCACCATCGAGCGGGGCCGCGATGGCCGGTTCAACTACGAGAGAACGGACGCGGTTCGGGGCCCCTTGCCCGGACTGAACCTGGCAAAAATGTCTTTCTTGGACGGCACGTTTCGCTACCTCGACAGGCAGTCCGGAAAAGGCTTCGAAGCCGCCGGATGCAGCCTGGACGCGAACCGCCTGCAGCTTGCAGAGAGGGATCGACCGGGCATCATGAAGTACCTTTCCCTCTCGGCGGAAATCGTCTGCGCTACGGTCCGGACCAAGGAGCATGCCGCATCCGACCTGAAAATGACGGTCGCCGGGAAGCGCGGGGTCTTCGACATCACGCCGCTCACGATGCGGGCCTACTCTGGACAGGGTTCGGGGAACTTGCGGGCGGATTTTACCGGCGCCGTTCCCCGCTACAACCTCAGCTATACCCTTTCGCAGTTCCACGTCGATGCGTTCCTCAAGCCCATGTCGTCGAAAAATGCCCCGGAAGGCTCGGCGGACATCACCGCAAACTTGTCGATGCAGGGGAAAACCGTGCACAAGCTGAAGCAGACCCTGCAAGGCCAGGTCTCGCTGCGCGGCAAGAATCTGATTCTCAAGGGCCGCGACCTCGATCAGGAGTTCGCCCGCTTCGAGTCCAGCCAGACCTTCAATCTCATCGACGTGGGCGCCTTCTTCTTTGCCGGCCCCGTCGGCCTGGTGGTCACCAAGGGCTACAACTTTGCGAACATCCTGCAAGGATCGGAGGGCCGCAGCGTGATACGGACCCTCGTCTCCGACTGGAAAGTCGAGCGCGGCGTTGCGCAGTCGCAGGACGTGGCCATCGCGACAACCAGGAACCGCGTCGCCCTCCAGGGCCGGCTCGATTTCGTCAACGAGCGCTTCGACGACGTGACCGTGGCCTTGATCGACGACAAGGGCTGCATCCGGGCGCAGCAAACCCTCCATGGCGCCTTCAAGAAACCGGTGGTTGAAAACCCGAGCACCCTCAAGGCGCTCACCGGGCCCGTCGTCAGGCTGCTCAAGCAGGTGGGAAAGCTTTTCCCGGGTGGAGAGTGCGAGGTGTTCTACGCGGGTTCGGTCGTGCCACCGAAATAGAGGGGCAACGGAAGCAGGCTGGCGTGACGAAATTCTTGCTTGGAGTGCAGGGAAAATGATGCGGTGTGGGCTCCCTTGAATCCTTCCGAAATCACGACGTTAACGACAAGACAGTTTGCACGTAACCGCTTGTTGCCGGGAATGACCTTACAGAAGCTCCAACAAAGCCGTCGTTCAGACAGCGTTGCGAACCCAATTGTATGGTGGCCTGGCTGTCGTTTCTCAATAGGTTGTTCACCCGAGCGGAGAGAAGACGAGGGTTCTCAAATCCTTTCAACTTCACTCGGAGGCCCGGATGTCTCATCACAAAATCTCACTTTGTGAGTGATCCAATGGAGGCTGGCTTGTGAGCAGATCAAGCAGTTGAGCTTCAGCAAGGGGTCTACTGAATAGATATCCTTGCACCTTGTCACATCGCATGCTGCGTAGCATGGTCAACTGGTCGGCCTCTTCTACACCTTCTGCCAGTACCGAGAGCCCCATTTCGCGTCCTAGCCTTACCAAGGCACTTACGATCATGGCGTCGGCGGGCTCGTGCTGCATTGATCGGGTAAAACTCATATCGATTTTAAGTTTGTCGATGGGAAAGCGACGCAGCCATGTGAACGCTGAATGGCCCGTGCCGAAGTCATCAAGCGCGATCTTTATGCCCATTCCCCTCAACTGCGCAAGCGTTGTTTTCGCATGCTCGATGTTTTTTATTTCTGCACTTTCGGTGATCTCGAGTTCCAGCCATTTGGCTGACATGCCGCTCAATGCAAGGCTGCTTTCGATACGCTGAACCAAGCCGGGTAAGTGTAAGTTTCGTGGAGATAAATTGACGGCCATCGTAAGCTGCGGCAGTCCAGATTCCTGCCATGCTCGATGACGTTTACACGCGGTTTGCAGTACCCATTCGTCGATAGCGAAGATAGCGCCGGTGGACTCGGCAAGAGGAATGAATTTTGAGGGCGGTATTTCACCCTGGGATGGATGGTGCCAACGCACCAGCGCTTCGACTCCTACCATGCGTCCGTCATGAACGCGAAACTGGGGCTGATACTGGAGAGTCAACTCTCCTCGTTCAACTGCGTGCGCCAGAGCATGTTCGAGTTCCAGTCTATCAACTGCCTGTAGGTCCAGTTCAGGGTAATACGGCTGAAAGTTGTTGCCGTCACGTTTCGCATGCTGCAACGCGGCATCGGCGCAACGCAGCAGTGATGACGTATCGCAGCCATTTTCTGGTATCCAACTCGCACCCATAATGAGCGAGAAATACAACTCACGGCTGTCGATATAGAAGGCTTGAGTCATGAGTTCATTCGATTTTTCAACCAGCTGTTCCAATTTGTCTGTGTCAGAAAAGTTCGGGCAGAACAAAACCAACTGGTTCTCCTTGAAATGATGAAGCGTACTGCCAGGAATCAATGCTTCCAAGCTGGATAGGCGCATAGATACTGCTCGCAGGAGGCGGTCGCATGCATCGTGTCCGAGCGTTACCATTAATCCTTGAATGCGGTCGAGTTCCAACAACAGAATCGCGGCAGGGACGCCTTCAGATGCGGCTTCTTCAAGCCTTTTAGTGAGGGCGCGCCGATTGGGCAAACCGGTCAGCATGTCGTGCATCGAGTTGTGATCAAGCTGGGTTTCCGCGACATGCTGCGCGGTCATGTCCTTAAGGTACACGTGACAGACATCGAGGTCTCCAATGCAATGCAGGCTGCACCTCAGCAGACCCGTGGAATGCGGGTATTCCCATTGGCTATGGGAGTAACCGGAATCGAGAAGTTTGGCAATCTGATCGGATAGATTGGGAGGCAGCACGCTGTCAACGGCCGCGCTGGCGCCCCCCTGCTTTCCAAGTTTTTTTGCGGCCGGATTTGCGTAGCGAACATGGCCATCGAACGATACACACAATACGGGTTCCGGATTTCGTTCGGGAAACTGCGCCATGCTTTGTAGCGTTTGTGCAGCTTTGGCTTTACGCAGGAGAAAACAAGCGGCAGACACGAGTGCTAATAAGGCGAGAATAATCTGGACGAACATGGGATGTGTTCAGGCTGCGTTCAGACACTTGGCATAAGCGCCATTCAAATAGGGCATAGACACCCACATTTGCGGATGTGCAGTAGTCATTTTCCGCAAGATTCAATGGCAGGGTGGGTTGTTGTTCAGTGCTTCTAGTGCCCTCACGATTTCGGCAGGCTCCATACGCTGGGTGTAGTCGGTACTGGCCTGCATCGCAGTCACGATGCCGCCCCGGCCGATGACGAAGGCGCCCGGTGAGGGCAGTACATTGCGGCCAGCGCCGTTATATTCGACCAGATTGAGGCCATATTTACGGTAAACCGCAGCAAGGTCGGCATCTACTTCAAAATACAGACGGTAGGCACGCATGACCGAGCTGTCGAAATCACTCAGCACATCGAATTCAATGGGTGCGTTCTTGAACTGCTCGATGGATTTGTCGGGCGTTTGCGGGCTTACGGCGATCAGACGCGCGCCGAGTGCATGAATCTGCGGCAGGTTTTCCCGCAGCACGCGTAGATGCAGATTGCAGTACGGACACCAGGCGCCGCGGTAGAAAACGAGTACCACCGGCCCTTTCTTCAGTTCATCGTAAAGATGTACCGGTTTACCAAATGCATTCGGCAGGGTGAAGTCAGGGGCGGGCTCGCCCACCCTGATGCCTGGTTCAGGCAGGCTTGCGGACAGCGCGGCTTTGGCGCGTTTGATGATTTCATGCTCATTCGGAGAAAAACCTGGTCCAGCAGCCGAACGTGCCTGATATTGCCTGAGTGCATCTGCATAATCGTCCATGGGGGCGGCGTGAAGTGGAGTGCTCACAAGCAGAAACAGCAGACTTTTTTTGAGTAATGTCAGCATGATTATTTGCAATTAGCGGTGGCGCAGGCGTGTTGTTGTCGGCAATGTCGGGCAGGTGCCCATCGCATGGTTATGTAGGTCAGGTTTACCGCGCCATGTATCGGTTTGCCAGCCAGCGGTCCAGGCTCAGCTTTCCGGGCTCACTCAGCAGCAGTGGAATGAGCATCATCAAGTACATGAGTGGCAGCTTGTAACCGTTGTCACACACGTTGTAGCCATTCCCGGAATGCACACTGGCCCAGGCGACGATGGTCAGAATGACGAGAGACAGGCTGAAGAAACGGGTGCCCAGTCCGATCACCAGCGCGACAGCGCCGATCAGCTCAAACCAGGTGGACATGAACCACGAGATATCTACAGGCACCAGATTAAACGGGAAGGGGAAAGTCCCCTGTATGTCGGCGAACCAGTTTTCGCCATTGAATTTCTCGACGCCGGATTCCCAGAATTCCCAGGCCAGCAACAGGCGCAGGCCGAGCAATCCGACATAACTGCCAGCCTGATTGAGCATCGCGGTCAGCACGGAATAAAGTTGGACGATTGAATTCATGAAAATGAAGTCCTTATGGTTGAGTAAGTTGTTTGGCAGTGGCCGGGACGTTAGTCCCGGCCATCTGCATCACTTATTTCTTGCTGCCACCACACTTGCCCTCGCCGCACTTTCCATCCTTGGCCTTGGCCTCCTTCGCCCCGCCGCATTTCCCATCCTTGGCTTTGACGTCCTTCTTGGTGCCGCCGCACTTGCCCTCGCCGCATTTCCCGTCCTGGGCCTTGTCCGCCGCGGCCACCATGTAGCCCTGAGAAAGTGCGCTCAGGGCAAACGGGTTGCCGTCAGCATGGGCGATGCCAGCTACGCCGATGGCGGCGGTCAATGCGAGGGTGAGGGTGGCTTTGTTTGCTTTCATGATGGTTCTCCTAAAGGATCAGTTGGTTGTTTGCACATGCAGATGGTTGAAAAGGTGTCTGCGGTGCGTTTGTGACGACTGTCTCGATCAGCCGGATGGGCTCAATGCGTGTGCTTTTGCTGCTCGGCAAGCGTCCGACCGATGCGCTCACGCGCGTCGGCAGGAAGCACTTGATCCGCGACTTCAATCTCGGCACGCCGTGAGGACTGGCGCAGCAGGCACCGCATCAGTGCAATCTGGCGTTCGAAACGTCGGCAGTTGCCGCACATCCACAGGTGGATGCGCAGCCTCCAGCGTTCACGAAAACTCAAGGGCCGGTCCTGGCGGTGTGAAGCCAGGTGGCTCGCGTCCTTGCATGTCAGCATCAGCCTTGTTTCCGGGCGCGCCCGGCTCCGTTCTGGTCGAGACACTGCCGGAGCCCCATGCGGGCCCGATACAGCATCGTCCACACGTTCGTCGGCGAGACGTCCATTTCCTGACAGATGGTTTCGGTGGATTCCTCCATCACCTCGCGCAGCATGAACAGCCGGCCCAGGCGTTCGGGCAACGCGCCTAGACAATGCTGCAGGATCGCCCTCAGCTGGCTGCGTTCCAGCGCGTCTTCCGGGTTGCCCCAGTCGGAGACGTTTTCGCGCCAGCTGCCGTTGGCGTCGAAAAGCTCGTCATCGACACTCTGATTGTCGGACGACAGAAGCTCGGGCGCCTCCAGCGGCGAGGTGCGCGCTTCGTGGCGGAACTGATCCATGATCTTGTGCTTGAGTATGCCGATGAGCCAGGTGCGCACCGACGCCCCGCCGTCGAATCGCGCATAAGCCTGCAGGGCGGCAACCAGGGTGTCCTGCACCACCTCCTCGGCCTTGTGCGGGTCGCGCAGGCGTGTCAGGGCAAAGCGATAGAGCACGTTGCCATGTTTCTCAAGCCATTGTTCGGGTGCTTCGCTAGGGTCGCTCAATTCGAGTCTCCTGGACAAGGATACCGGCCTATTATGGACCAAATGGTACATAATAGGCCGGTTTTGATTCATTTTTTTGCGGGCGGAAGAATTCCGCTATAGAACCCTTCGAGCGTTTAAAGCATGAGGACCCATGTCGGGGATTCAGGCCAGGGCCTGTTCAGAGGCCTAAATCGCTCAAGCCGGGATGTTCGTCCGGGCGGCGTCCTAGCGCCCAGAAGAACTTGCGCTCCGACGTCTTGATTGGCAGATCGTTGATGCTGGCAAAGCGGCGCATCATGAAGCCCTGGTCATTGAACTCCCAGTTTTCATTGCCGTAGGAGCGGAACCACTGGCCGGAGTCGTCGTGCCATTCATAAGCAAATCGCACCGCGATGCGGTTCCCGGTGCAGCCCCATAATTCCTTGATAAGGCGATAGTCGAGTTCCTTCGCCCACTTGCGCTCGAGCAGCTGACGCACCTGTTCGCGTCCGACGGGGAATTCGACGCGATTGCGCCAATGCGTGTCTTCCGTGTAAACGAGCGCAACGCGCTCGGGGTCGCGCGTGTTCCAGGCGTCTTCGGCCATGCGCACCTTCTGGGTGGCGGTTTCATGCGTAAAGGGGGGGAGTGGGGGCTTGGTTTCCATCGTTCAAATCGATCCTCGTAGTGATGTAGACAGAATTGTCTACGTCGGCGACTCTACCCGGGGTGGACAGACTTGTCTACAATCTGGACATGCAAGCAAACAAGACCCGGGTCTCGCCTGCGCTTCCCGCGCGCGAACGCATTCTGCTAACCGCGCACGACCTCTTTTATCGCGACGGCATCCGCGCGACAGGGATTGATCGCGTGATCGCCGAATCGGGCGTCACCAAGGTGACGTTCTACAGGCATTTCCCCAGCAAGAATGACCTCATCCGCGAGTTCCTGGAGTACCGGCATCGGCGCTGGATGGAGTGGTTTGTCGATGCGCTGCAGCGTCACGGTGAAAAATGGGATGCCATCATTCCTGCCCTGGGCGAATGGTTCAACGACGAGAATTTCCGGGGTTGCGCCTTCATCAACAGCGTTGGAGAACTGGGCGGCGTCCTTCCCGAAGTCGTGGAGATTTCGCGGCGCCACAAGCAGGACATGACGGAGGCGATCGCGCGCTTGCTGCCACCTTCGAGGCATCGTGCTGCCGATGCACAGGCGGTCGCGGTGGCGGTCGACGGCGCAATTGTCCGGGCCCAGTTCGATCGATCGCCGCAGCCCGCGCTTCATGCGCTGGACCGATTGGTGAGGGCCGTGCTGGCCAACTGAGATTGGCAAGAATGACTGCCGGGAACGTCAGGCGCGATTCGATGCAACGACAAATGCGTTTAATCCATAGAAGGAACGCCCATGTCCAGACTTGCCATGACCGCCCTGTCGATCGCCTTGATGGATCCACCAGCCCATGCGGTGGATGGAATGATCGCGTTGCCGAGCGCGCATTCGGCAAAATTGACGATGGACAAACTGGAGTCGATCGCCAGGGCGTGCGGCTTGAAGATATTTGCGCGAATCGACCACGCTGCAGACGCGGCAAGCGTCGGCGAGGAATTGCGCCCGAACGAGCTGCTGATTTTCGGGCACCCCAAGGATGGAATGCCCTTGCTGCAATGTGAGCAGACGTACGGCATCGACCTGCCGATGCGGGTGCTGGCCTGGGAGGATGCCATGGGAAGGAGCTGGCTGGGGTACAAGGACCCGACAGGGATCGGACACAATCATTCGGACAAGAAGTGTGATGCGGTGCTCATATACTTGACGGTTTCGTTGAATGAATTGGTTCGCGAGGCAGCCGGGGATCAAGGTTGCCTGAAATAAAATACGGACCGTTCTAGAGGAAATAGAAAAAGTCTTGACATACTGAACCGAACGGTCCAATATAAAAAACATGAAAGCTTCGCCCGGTCGCCCACTTGAATTCGATCCCGACGTCGCCCTGATGGCGGCGATGCAGGTATTCTGGTGCAAAGGTTATGAGAACACCTCGATGCAGGATCTGCTCGATGCCATGCGTTTGTCGAAGAGCAGCCTGTATCAGGCGTTCGGCGGCAAGCAGGCCTTGTTCGAGCGCTGCATCGCCCGCTATGGCGATTTCCTGACTGGGCAGTTGCGTGTCACGCTTGCCGAAGCGCCGTCCGGTCTGGTCTTCATCCGGCATTTTCTGGAGAGCGTGCTGGATGAAGCCCGGGGCGAGCTCGAGGCGCGCGGGTGTCTGGTATTGAACACCGCCAACGAGTTTGCCCGGCGCGACCCGCGCATTGCCGAGGCGGTCGCGGAAGGATTGGGCCGTTTTCATGGCCTATTGCTGGAAGCCGTGCAGCGTGCGCAGCGCGAGGGCGACATTCCGCCCGAACGGGACGCGGTCATGCTGGCCAATTACCTGATGAACAACATGAGCGGTCTCAAGACCCTCAGCAAGGCGGGCGCGGACGAGGCCAGCCTGAAGGGCATTATCGAGTTGGTGCTGAAAGCCTTGACGTAAGGATCCGGCTTTTTTTTCGACAAATATGGACCGAACGGTCCATTTAACCAAGGAGTCATCATGCAGGCAGATTACAAACTCACCCTTTCCCCGGTTACCGAGGCCACCGCGGACGGACTCTCGGCCGAACGCCTTCGTGGCGCCAAGTCGAAGCTCGGCTTCGTTCCCAACATGTACAGCGTGATGGCCAACCTGCCCGGCCTGCTCGACACCTACATCCACGGATACGAGCGCTTTCGCGAGCTGTCCGGATTCACGCCGGTCGAGCAGGAAGTGGTGCTGCTTGCGATCAGCAGGGAAAACGGCTGCACCTACTGCGTTGCGGCGCACAGCTTCATTGCCGACAAGATGTCGGGCGTTCCCGAGGCCGTGACGAATGCGATCCGTGACGGCCGGCCCATCCCCGATGCCAAGCTGGCCGCCCTGCATGACTTCACGCGCACCATGGTGGTGAAACGGGGGCTTCCCAGCACTGCCGACGTAAGCGCCTTTCTTGCCGCGGGCTACAGCGAGCATCACGTTCTGGATGTGATTCTGGCCATTGCCGTGAAAACCCTCAGCAACTACGCCAACCATATTTTCCACACCCCCGTCGACGCCACCTTCGCCGGCCGCATGTGGGCGGACTGAACGCTTGCGGCTGGCTAAACCAAGGCAACGACATCACTGGAGAGCTTCATGAAGAAAAAGGTGGGCGACAAGGTCAGCAACATCCGATTGACAGGGGTGGACGGGGCGGTCTTCGACCTGTCCAGCCTGAAGGGCAGGCCGTACATGCTGTCATTTTTCAGGTTTGCATCGTGCCCCTTCTGCAACCTGCGCATGCATCAGCTGGTGAGCCGGTTCGACGAACTGGGCGGGCGATTCACGGTCGTGGCGATATTCGATTCCCCGCTCGACAACCTGCGCGAACACACCGACCGGCACCATTCGCCGTTCCCGATCCTGGCAGACGAGCACGGCACGTACTACGCGCAATACGGAATCGAGCACTCGATCCTCGGTGTTCTCAAAGGCATGTTTTTCCGCATGCCAACGATGATGCGCGGCATGTTCAAAGGATACGTGCCGCTCAAGATCAAGGGCAGCATGACCACGATGCCAGCCGATTTCCTGGTGGACGAGTCGGGCGTGATCCGGCGGACCTACTACGGACAGGACGAAGGGGATCACTTGCCATTCGACGAACTTAAACGTTTTGCAAATCGTGCTTGAGCCAGCCAAGGCACGTGGTGTTAGCGCGTTTTTCGGCTGCGCGATTATCTGATCAAGCCGATTTATTCAAGGAGATAGACATGCAATTCGACAAAGAACTTGACGCACGCGGACTCAATTGCCCGATGCCCATCCTGCGCACCAAAAAATTTCTGTCCGAGCTGGATAGTGGACAGGTGCTGAAGGTGAGTTCCACCGACCCTGGTTCAGTAAAAGACATGCAGGCCTTCGCCAATCAGACCGGGAATGAACTGCTGTCCACTGAAGAAAAGGCCGGCGAATTCATTTTCATGATGCGCAAGAGCTAAACCAATCGTCAACAGGTCAGGAGGTTAATCATGGAAACGAAAAAAATGGCGCTCATCGCCACCAAAGGAACGCTGGACTGGGCCTATCCACCCTTCATTCTTGCTTCGACTGCTGCAGCATTGGGTTATGAGGTGCAGATTTTCTTTACGTTCTATGGCCTGCAACTCCTGAAGAAGGATTTGTCCGACCTCAAGGTTAGCCCACTGGGCAATCCGGGCATGCCGATGAAAATGCCGTTCGGGCCCAAGTGGTTCAAAGAGATCGGTTGGAATGTCCCGAATGCGGTGCAGTCGCTGGTGCCGGGCTACGAAAACTTCGCCACCGCAATGATGAAGCGGACGATTTCGAATACGGGTGTGGCCTCGATTCCGGATTTGCGCGGCCTGTGTCAGGAAGCCGACGTGAAAATGATCGCCTGCCAGATGACCGTAGAGTTGTTCAACATGGATCACCGCGACTTCATTGATGGTCTCGAATACGGCGGCGCGGCGACGTTCTTCGAGTTCGCGGGCGAGACCGACATCTGTCTATTCATCTGACCTGACACAAGCACCGTCGTGGGCGGCCGTCCGTCGCCACGACTTCAACTGGAGACTCCTCATGAATACATTCCGTTCTGGCCTGCGGGCCAGGCTGCTCGCTTTCGTCGGCCTTCTGGCAGGCGTTCTTCTCTCGGCCTTGCCCGCCATGGGCCAGGAACTGCCGATCCTGGGCCACAGCGTGTACGGGCAGGGCGAGGAGAAGGTCATGGTTTTCCACGACTGGATGGGGGATGCCGCCAACTACGAGCCTCTGATTCCCTACCTCGACCCCGTCAGCTACACCTACGTGTTCGCTGATGTTCGCGGCTACGGGAAATCCCGCCATCTGGCCGGCGCGTACTCCGCGGAAGAGGTGACGGCAGACGCCTTCCGTCTCGCAAACACACTGGGCTGGAAGCGTTTCCATGTAATCGGCCACTCGATGACCGGGATGGCGGTCCAGCGCATGGCCGTCGACGACCGGATTTCCGGTGCGAAGCGGCTGAAAAGCATCATTGCGATCACGCCGGTCTCCGCGGACGGCTATCCCGCAGACGAGGGCACCAAAAAGTTTTTGTGGGACCTGATCGGCCAGCGCAATTTATCCGAGCAAGGCTTCTTCGCGCTCACCGGGCAGCGGCTGTCTCCGGCCTGGGGGCGTGTCAAGACGAACCGGCACTTCCAGACCTCCACTGAAGAGGCCCTCAAAGGCTATTACCGGATGTGGCTGGAAACCGATTTCTCGGCAGAAGCGCGTAAGGCCAAGGTCGATACGCCGTTTCTCGTGATCGGCGGCCGACAGGATCTTCCCGGTTTCCAGGAGGCACACCTCCGCAAGACCTTGGGTGTCCTGTATCCCAACGTGGAGTTCACCTTCATCACGGATGCCGGTCATTACCCGATGCACGAGACGCCGGTCTATCTCGCCAGCCTCATCGAAAAATACCTCGCCGCCCACCGGTGATGTCCCCACGCGGCCTGCAACCGGCCGAAATCAACTTGAAAAGGAGCAACGCATGAATCCCAAACAGACCGCAGTCGTCCTGATTGAATTGCAGAACGATTTTCTCAGCGAGGGCGGCAAGCTGTACCCGCTGATGAAGCCCGTACTCGAGGCGCAGAACGTCATCGGCAACCTGAAACAGCTCATCCACGACGCACGGGCGCAGGGCATGCTGATTGTCCACGCGCCCATCCAGTTCTCGCCCGACTATCGCGAGATGGGGCATTCCCCCTACGGCATCATGCAGATCGTCAAGAATGCGGGTGCCCTGGTCCGCGACACCTGGGGCACGGAAATCGCGCCGGTCTTCGAGCGCCACGACAGCGATGTCGTGATCGAGGGCAAGTCCAGCATCGATGCCTTTGCCGGAACCAGCCTCGATTTCGTGCTACGCAGCCATGGCATCACCCACATCGCGCTGGCAGGCCAACTGACCAATGTCTGCGTCGAGTCCACCATGCGCGCAGCCTATGACAAGGGCTATCACGTGTTCGGCATCACCGACGCCAGCGCGACGGTGGGTCTCGAGGAGTACCGCAATGCGGTCCAGAACAACTGGCCGATGTTCTCGGTTCCGATGACACGGCAAGCATTCACGGAACACGCTGCAGGCCTGAACGCCTGATTTTGCCGCGGCCGGCGCGCGCAGCGCTGGCCATTCCGTCCACCCTCCTGGAGCGACGCCTCCCATGAACGCATTCGAAACCAAACTCAACGGCACCCTGCATGGGCTCATGCAATGGTCGGCCTGGGACCGGCTGGAAGCCTCATTGCGTGAAGACGGCGCCGCGCGCTGGTACATCAGCGCCGCAGGTGCAACGGCACCGGCCGGGCCGCTCGACCCGGTTGCGCTGCATGTTCTGCTTGACGAAATCACCGCGCTGCTCAGAAACGATCATCGCGAGAATTACCTCGGCATCGTGTATGTCGACGACGTCGACGCACCCACCCTGGTCAAGATTTACGACCCCAATAATCTCGGCGCCTCATGCGGCAGCATCGGTTTCAAAGTGCCGCCCGGCTGGGTGTTGAGCCTGGATTGCCCCACGCCGATCGACGCCGCCACGCCCTTGCCAGGGAACCGGCGGCGATGGTGGGAGGCCTTGCAGCAGCGCCTTCTGGGGGGCGCATCGCAGAACAGGTGACATATCCCGTCGCCTCATCGCCCAAACCATTTTCCTATGCACATCGTCGTTTGCATCAAGCAGGTTCCCGATAGCGCGCACATCCGAGTGCATCCGGTCACCCGCGCCATCATGCGGCATACCTGCTGGTTCTTCTCATCAACGAGATTCCGAAAGTTCGCAAGGAACTGGAACACCGCCGCTCGTACCCGGAATAACCCCCTGCCATATGTCAATCACGCACACCCCGAAGCCGCTCAAGAAGCGCAAGATCAAGCTCGACGAAAACCTGCGCGCTTACCGCGGCGTCTGGGGGTTTGTCGCACGCAGCCACAATCATGTCCACCCCGTATCCTGATTCGGTAGCCATGCACTCATTTGCCGCGCCGCAACAGGCCCCGGCTAGTGCCTGGCGTGAGGCCGAACTCGCGCTTAAAAGCCCGGCTGAAAGCGGCCTCGCTGGCGTAGCCGACGCGCTCTGCTATGTCGATCATGGCGAGATTGGGATCATTCAACCATTCGCGCGCGAGTTGCATGCGCCAGCGCGTCAGATAATTCAACGTAGTCATGCCGACTTTCTGATGGAAGCGGTTGGCGAAGGCGGAGCGCGACATACCTGCGGCACGCCCCAGCGTGTCCAGGGTCCAGGGGCGGGACGGTTCGGCGTGCATGGCACGAAAGGCCAGGCCAAGTTTCCGGTCCGCCAGCGCCGCCAGGTAGCCGCCGTCGAGTGACGTGTGCTGCATGACCGTGCGCACCACCAGGATGAACAGGGCATCGCCCAGGCGATCCAGCATGACGTCGCCGCCGGATTGAGCCTGGGCGGCTTCATCGACCATCAGCCGGATGAGCGTGTCCACGGATTTGGAACTGGCATCCCCGGCCCTGCGCAGAACGATTGCCTCGGGAAGGGCTTCGATGATCGGGTTCCAGGCACGCGACTCGAATTCGAAATAGCCGCAGATCAGGCCTGTGGAATGGGCCTGTTCCTCATCCGCAGACGGCTGGTTGAGCGGTACGTCCGGTCCAGGCGGCGTGGCCAGGCTGGAAATCCGATGGGGCTTGTCCCGGGGCAGCACCAGCAGGTCGCCTGCCTGAAGCGGGATAGGTGCTTCGCCGTCCGCAAAGTGCAGCCAGCAGTCGCCATGCGCTACCACATGGAAGGTCGCTTTTTTCTGCCCGGACGTATCCACCGCCCAGACACCGCAGAAATTGGAGTGCAGGAAGATATGGGTGCGCAGACGGAGCAGCCGAAGTACGTCGGTCAGGGTGTCCATGATCTTGCTTAATTGTACGAATAATCAAAATATACAGACTATTCGTCATTAATAGTATTGATCGATTTGCTTATTCTGTCCGTACGGCAATTTCGCCGTGAAATTTTTCGGAGCTTTTGATCATGAAAAAAACCTTAAATACCATCCTGGCCGGCAGCCTGCTGCTGGTATCCACGTTCGCTTTCGCGGCCACGCCGGTTACCCAGGACGGCGTGACCACTATCCATCTCGATCAGTACGGCGGCTACTTTGCCGCAGAGGAGACTTTGGCCGGACTTAAGCCTGGCAAATACCGCTTCGTCGTCTCCAACAAGACCAACAAGGTGACGGGCTTCCAGATTCAGGATTTCACCACGCACAAGGTTCTGGACATGTTTCCGCTGGACCCGGGCAAGACCCGCACGAGCGAAGTCAATATTACCGAGAACGGTTTCCGTTATCGTTGCCCCATCAACCCCACGCCCTGGTATGAGGTGGAAAACGTAAGCGCAAAGTGAACAAAAGGCCGCACGTCGCGGCCTTTTGTACTTCCGAATTTAAAGAGGAAAGCATGGCTACTATCAGGCTTTACACCAAGAAATCTTGCGCGTACTGCGCCCAGGCAAAGCAACTGCTGCAAAGAAAAGGGCTGGCGTACGAAGAAATGGATCTCGGATCGGATCCGCACGCCGAGGCTGGACTCATCGCGCAAACCGGATTCCGCACGGTGCCGCAGATTTTCATAAACGAGCGGTTCGTCGGCGGGTTTGCCGAACTCGCGAAACTGGGTGCGCTCGGCGAACTCGATCGCATGACGCAAGTATTGTCCGGGATGGAGAATCAGGTTGTTCCGTCAGGTTCAACCTGAATTGCATCAGCCGGGCGGCAGAACGCCCGGCTGGACTAATTGCGCCCGGCGATCACGCCGCCATCGACGTCCCAGATTGCACCGGTTACCCAACTGGCATCGTCGCCGAGCAAAAAGTCGATGGCCTTTGCGATGTCTTCAGGAGTGCCAATCCGGCCAATCGGATGAAAGCCGTTGAATGTCGCAAGCGTTTCGTCCATCTTGTCCGGGGCGATGAATGCTTCGTAAATGGGCGTTTTGACCACGGCAGGTGAAACCGCATTGACGCGAATGTTGTGGTCGGCCAACTCCATCGCCATATGTTGCGTGAGTGCGTGCAGTCCGGCCTTCGCCATCGAATATGCAGAGGAGGGCGTCGCCTTGATGGCTTGCTTGGCCCACATCGACCCGATATGCACGATCGAGCCGCCGCCGTTTGCCGCCATGTTCCTGGCCACAGCCTGGGAGATGAAAAATGTGGCGCGGTTCAGGTCCAGGTAGGTGTCGTAGTCGCCATGCCCATGCTCGAGGAACGGCGTAGGCTTGAAATAGCCGGCTGCGTTCACCAGATATTTGATGGAGCGGTCGTGATTTTCAGCAAAAGCAAGGATGCGCTGTACATCATTCTGTTCGTACAAATTGGCCTGGAGGGTTTCAATATGGCCAAATCCGGAGAGCGTACGTTTTGCGCTTTCCAGTTTGCCAGGCGAGTTGCCAACGATCACGGTTCTTATGTTGCGCTTCAGCAGAAGTTTTGCCGTTGCAAGCCCCATTCCGCTTGAGCCGCCTATGATCAGGGCCAGAGGTTGAGTTGTGTTTTCCATCAGATTATTTCTCACAGGAAGTTGCTGGAGAATGCAGCTTAAGAAATTCCGTGGCCTGCTGAAAAGCAGGCACAAATCGGTATGACAGTTACTTATCGGTGCAACTTGATGAACAGCCAAGAAAGAAAATTTTCCAGAAAATCCGCTCCCGAGCGGAGTGCTCGCATGGTCGAGACCATCTACGGCTGCAAATGGTCGCTTACCGTCTATCAACTCTTGGCAAACGGCATAAATCGGCCCGGTGAAATGGTACGAAGCGTTGAGGGTCTTACGACGAAAGTGCTCAATGAGTGCCTGCGCAAGAACATGGAATTCGGCATCATTGAGCGTCTGGCCTATGACGAGTCCCCGCCGCGTGTCGAGTATGTGATTACGGCGTTTGGCAGAAAATTCATCCGTATTGTGGATGAACTGGGAGAGCTTCAGCGCGAGATAGCGAGTGAAATATGACAGCGCAGTCAACTCGGGCTGCGAGATTGGACAGTTTCCAGCCAACCCTTTTCATTCAACATTAATTTGTCGCGCGAGTTTAAATTCGAAGTGAACCTCTGAATAAAGGGTTGGGTGAGCAAGATGTGCGAGCATCCTAACGCTGCCGTTCGATGAAAACTGGCGGCAAGTTTGGCCGTCGCAGGCAGGAATGGTGATAAGTCCTCCTGGGACCACTAGCCGCTCAAGGTACACAAATCACTGCAATGCCGTATCGGCCCTCAGCCTTTCTACGGCCAGATCCACGAAGCTCCTGACCTTGGCCGATCCGTGGCGACCTTCGCGATGGATCACGTGGACCGGCAGCGAAGCCTCTTCAAAGTCCGTCAGCACCGTCTCGATCGTGCCGGCTGCCAGTTCGTTCGCCACCTGATAGGAAAGCAGCCGCGTCAGGCCAAACCCGCTCTTGGCCGCTTCGAGCGCCCCGTCATTGGTATTCACCAGGATGCGCGGACTGAGCCGGACGCCGATCTTTTCTTTCCCCTTGGCGAACGTCCATTCCGAACCCGCAGACACCGAGGTGGCGGCAATGATCGGATGCTGCGCAAGATCCGCAGGGGACTTGGGGCTGCCGTACGTCCTCAGGTAGGCCGGCGATGCACAGACGACGCGGCGCACTTGGCCGACGCGAATGGCCCGCAGCGAAGAATCGGGCAATGGTCCGATGCGGATGCCGACATCAAGACCTTCCTCCACCAGGTTGACCACGCGATCGATGAACAGCGCCGACACCGTGGTTTCCTCGTATGTCATCTGGTAGGCGGTGATGATGGGCATCACGTAAATCTTCCCGAACAGCACCGGTGCCGTGACCGCGAGATGTCCGCGCGGCGTGGCATTGATGCCGGCCGCCGCTTCGTCGGCCTCGTCGGCCTCGAGCAGGATGCGCCGCGCGTCCTCGAGATAGCGGGCGCCGGCATCGGTGGTCCGCACCAGACGCGTGGTGCGTGTGAGCAGCCGCACGCCCAGCCGTTCCTCAAGGAAGGCAACGGCCCGGGTCACGGCGGGTGGAGACATGCGCAGCCGCCGCGCAGCCGCCGCAAAGCCTTCCTCTTCGGCCACGGCAACAAACACCGTCATGAGATGGAATCGATCCACGGTTTATTCCTTTTAGTGGAACAGTAGATTCCATTCTATGGCTATTCTTCTTCCAAAGGGAATTGGGCAAAGTGGCAACCGTCGCCAGCACGAGGACGCACCCAACCAAAACAGGAGAAACATCATGGCACGCATCAACATCGTCACCGCAGAATCGGCCAATCCGGAACAGAAGGCCCTTTACGACGCCATCCATGCCCAGCTTGGCATGGTGCCCAATTTCCTCAAGGTCTTTGCCAACTCCCCGGCCGCCCTCAAGGCCTTCCTGGGTCTGCACGGCATCGCCGGCGACGGTTCGCTCGACCCGCAGACGCGCGAACGCATCGCCCTTGCCCTGGCCCAGCAGAACAGTTGCGAGTATTGCCTGTCGGCGCACACGGCGATCGGCCGCAAGGCGGGCCTGGACGGCGCCGAGATCGAGGCCAACCGCGCCGGCACCAGCCGGGATGAAAAGGCGGCGGTCGCCGTCAGGTTTGCCCGTTCACTGGTCGCCCACATGGGAGAAGTGACCACCGACGAACTGCTGGAAATGCGCAATGCCGGTTACAGCGAATCCGACATCGTCGAGGTCATCACCCACGTCGGCATGAACATCCTGACCAACCTGCTGGGCAAGGCCGGACGCGTCGACATCGACTTCCCGAAAGTCGAATTGAAGCACGCCGCCTGATCCCGCCCACCGATCCCGGGGGCCATGCCCCCGGCAGCAAGGAGACGCCCCATGGCCCGTGCCTTCGCCAAGATTGCCTTCACCCCTAACGTTCAAGCCGCCCAGGCGCGGATGGGCAGTCGCGATGCCTACCGCATGGCCGCACTGGGCGAGACCGAACCGGTTGAACTCGGCCCCGACGAAATCGAGTTCATCGGGGCACGGGACAGCTTCTACCAAGGCACCGTGGGCGAGAACGGCTGGCCCTATGTCCAGCATCGCGGCGGGCCGGCCGGTTTCCTGAAGGTACTGGGTCCGCAGACAATCGGCTATGCCGACTTCTCCGGCAACCGCCAGTACATATCAGTGGGCAACCTCGCCGGGGATGACCGGGTCAGCCTGTTCCTGATGGACTATCCGGGGCAGCGCCGGCTCAAGATATGGGGGCGGGCACGGCTGATCGACGAGGACGCGGAGCCGGCCCTCGTCGCCCGCCTTGAGTCGCCCGACTATCGGGCACGCATCGAGCGTGGGGTGGTCATCACGGTGGAGGCCTTCGACTGGAATTGCCCGAAATACATCACGCCGCGGTTCACCGCGCGCGAGGTCAGGGAACTTGTCAGCGGCCGCCGGCAGGAGGCCGCAACACGCGAATCCACCGCCACCGTCATGGATGAAATCGGCAGCGGCGTGCTGAAGCTAGTCGTGACCGGCATGCGCCAGATGACACCACGCGTGCGAGCCTATGAACTGCGGGCACCCGACTGGAGCGACTTGCCTCCCGTCACGGCAGGCGCGCATCTCGCCGTGCCGGTGCGGCTGCCGGACGGCTCCGTCGTCACCCGACAGTATTCGCT